>JAJRWH010000041.1 GCA_024276935.1 Deltaproteobacteria bacterium | reverse complement strand
TCAGGGTGTTGCCAGCCGTCACGGCTCATGTGCGCTGAGTTGTCATGGCGTTGATCATGAACCGAAATCCTATTGATTTTTGATTTACTTCACGACCAGGCCCTCGATTCTTTCCGGATCGGGGGCTTTTTTTTAAACTAGAAGGGAAAGAAGAGAGGAATGAGGGCGGTGGCAAGAACCCAGCTCACCAGATTAAGGCCTGCTCCGGCCCGTGTGTAATCCAGGAAGCGGTAGCCTCCTGGGCCCATGACCAGGGCATTGGATTGGTGTCCGATCGGAGAAATAAAACAAATTGAGGCAGCAAGAGCAATTCCCATGAAAAAAGGCTTGGGATCGACAGCCAGACTGGTTGCCGTACTGAAAGCGATGGGAGCCAAAAGGACGACCGTAGCGGCGTTGCTCATGATAGCTGTCAGTAACATGGCCAGAAGAATTAACAGCGCGAGTACGGGCCAGGGCCCGAGGGATCCGGCTGAACTTACCAGGACAGAGGATATTTGAGCAGCCAGGCCGCTTTTTTCCATGGCAATTCCCAGCGGCAGGGTCCCGGCAATCAACAGAATAATCGACCAGTCAATACTGGCGTAGGCATCTTTGATACTCAGGCAACGGATCATGACCAGAGCCAGGGCTCCCAGGGTGGCTGACAGCATAATCGGCATCAGCCCTGTTGTTGTCAGCAGAATTGCTGTGGCCAGGATTGCAACCGATGCCGGGCCTCTGTGGGGGCGGTAGGGGCTGGTTTCAATGCCGCCCAGCAAAAGAAAACCATGATTCTGTCCCATGTGAATGACGTGTTCTCGAGTGCCTTGCAGCAGTAAAACATCCCCAAAGCGTAAAACGACATGGTCAACCTTGCGCACAACCGGAGCCCCGGATCTCCAGATTGCCAGAACCGTCAAGCCATAGGTTTCGGCAAACTTGACTTCACGCAGGGTTTTCCCGGCCATTTCGCTTGTCGGTGTCAAAGAGGCTTCGATCACCAAAACATCTTCCCGTTCACGAAATGGGTCTTTGGGGTATTCTTTTTCCGGAACAACCAACAGCCCCTCAGTGTGATGAAGTTCCAGTATTGATTGCGGACTTCCTTCAACGAACAGAATGTCGCCAGCCAGAATTTGTCGGTTGCGGTGCGGAAAGGGAAATTTCTGATTACCGCGCAAGATAGCTCTGACTTTGAGATCATGGTTTTCTTCCAGATGCGAAGCGGCGATGGTTTTATTGACAACCTTCGAGTCGGCAAGAACTTCAACTTCAGCGATGTAGGCTTTGACCTGATAAGCCGTTGTCAGGGTGCCTGATTTGCGTTCCGGGAGCAGACGGTGACCGATAGTAATCATGTAGAGAATACCGGTTGCCAGAAGAATCAGCCCGAGCGGGGTAAATTCGAACATCGTAAAAGATTCCCCGGTGTGTTGGAGCAACAACGCATTTGCCAACAGGTTCGGAGGGGTGCCGATCAGGGTGCAGACACCACCAAGGAGAGAACCGAAGGCCAGGGGGATCAACAGTTTTGACGGGCTGACAGAACTTTTCTTGCCCATTTCGATGGCGAGAGGCATCAACAGGGCGGTGGCTCCGATATTGTTGATAAAGGCCGAAAAAAGTGCCGAGGTCAGCATGATGGTCAGAATCATCCGATATTCAGAATGTCCTGAAAGCTTCAGAAGACGGGTTGTCAGGGGGCGCAAGGCCCCGGTTCGCGTGAGACCGGCACTGATGACAAACATGGCTGCAACGGTAATCACCGCCGGATTACTGAAACCTGAAAAGGCCTCAGCCGGAGTCACCAGGCCTGTGATTCCCAGGGTCAGCAGAATCATCAGACTGACAATGTCAATACGAATCCAGTCGCTGGCAAACAGCAGGATGGAGAAGATCAGGATAACGAGAACCAGCAGGGTATCCATGCAGACTCCGGCGACAAATTATGGTGGTCATACTATCTATGTGAGATGAGAACAGGATCAGTTCACATTCTAATCGATCGACAGCAATCCCTCAACAGGTGCGCTGGTCTTGTGCAAGAGATCTTGGGCAGATTTTTTTGGATTCCGGGTTTGCAGAATCGCTGAGATTACGGCAATGCCGGACGCTCCCGCCTGGAGCACCTCATCAACCTGAGCGATACCAATGCCACCCAGGGCGTAGACAGGCAGAGGGGCCTGGCGACAGATATCCTGCAGTGCTTTCAGGCCTTGAGGCGGGCCATAGTTCGCTTTTGACGGGGTATGGTAGATCGGGCTGAAGGTGGCAAAATCGGCCCCCTGAATTGCCGCCTGTTCGATTTCGGAAGCACTGTGCGCAGAATAGCCAATCAGTGCGCCTTGACCAAGCGTCTGGCGAGCACGGGCCACAGAGACTGACTGGACACCCAAATGGACGCCGTCGGCTCCGATTTCAGCAGCGATCTCAGGCTGGCCGTTGATGAGCAGTCGGGCTCCGTAAAAACGGCTCAGTTGCAAAACCTTTGGCGCAAGTTGGCGTAGCTCTTCTTGTAGCAGGTCTTTCTCCCTGAGCTGGATCAGGCGGACACCGCCCTGAAGAGCAGATTCCAGGGCACCGAACAGATTCGGAGTCGCCAGCTTGCGGTCAGTGATTAAATAGAGAGATGGAAGTGATGCCGAAACCCTGTGAGTCATGATCACGAGCGGCTGAAGGCCCCATCCCAGTCTTTCCATACGGCTTCATAGCCGTATGACGCAAGAATTTTACTGATTTCTTCAGGGCTGCGATGATCATTGATTGAAAACTGTTCTCCTTCTTCTTCATCGCCGTCATAACCTCCGGGAGCCGTACAGGAACCGGCACTCATCTGGGTAATCCCCAGGGGGAGAATATTGTCGCGTAATTCGGCGCTTTCTCGGGTTGAGAGCAGCAGCCCTGCGTCGGGCAGAAGCAGACGTAAGGCACAGATCAGCTGGGTGAGTTGGCGATCAGTGACGATTGAACGTGGAGCAAATCCTCCTTCTGCCGGTCGCAAGCGAGGGAAAGAAATTGTTACCTGGCTGCGCCAGAAACGACGCATCAGATAACGGGCGTGCAGTCCGGTATAAAAAGCATCAGCCAGATAATTTCCCAGGCCGAGGAGCGCGCCGATTCCGATTCTTCTGAATCCGGCCTCACCGCCACGTTCAGGGCCTTCGAGGCGATAGATAAAGTCACTCTTGGGACCGTAGGGATGAAGCTCGGGATAGAGCTGCTGATCGTAGGTTTCCTGGTAGAGGGTCAAACCATCGACCCCGGCATTGACAAGGCGTTGGTAGTCGCTGCGCGACATCGGGAAAACCTCGATCGACAAAGAGCTGAATTGCGGGGCCAGCAGCTTGATCGCATGTTCGAGAAAATCGACCCCGGCGGCTTCTGGTGCTTCACCGGTTAAAAGCAGAATGTGACGAAATCCCTGACGGTGCAGATGCTCTGCTTCTCGCAGGATTTCCTCGTCGGTGAGGGTTTTGCGCCGCAGATCGTGATTATCGGCACTGAATCCACAATATTTGCAGCCATTGTGGCATTCGTTGGAAAGATAGAGGGGAGCATAGAGTTGAATGGTCCGACCAAACCGCTGGCTGGTAAGGCGATGAGCACGGGTTGCCAGTGTTTCCAGCTGATTGTCAGTGATTTGCGGTGACAGCAGACAGAGAAAATCATCCAGATTCAGGTCAGCACATGACAGGGCCCTGTCGATATCCCGAGCGGTAAATTGTTCGCACCGCTCCATAAGTTCATTGGCTGGATACTGTTGCAACTGAGTGTAAAAGCTCAAGATGACTCCTCCCGCAGAAACCCGGTCAGGGGACTTGAGGCTTCTGCCTTGCCACGTTGAGGACCGAGTCCAGCCAGGTAGGCCATACGACCTGCTTCAACCCCTTTTTTAAAGGCTTCTCCCATGAGAGCCGGATGGGCGGTATCAGCCAGGGCGGTATTGACCAGAACAGCGTCGGCCCCCATCTCCATGGCCTCTGCGGCATGAGAAGGGGCTCCCAGACCGGCATCAACCACCACCGGGACATTGGCCTGTTCAATAATGATTCTGACCAGATCGCGCGTGCGTAAACCACGATTGGTCCCGATCGGTGCTCCCAGAGGCATGAGGGTCACAGTCCCGACTTCTTCGAGGTGACGGGCCAGGACCGGATCTGCGGGCATATAGGGAAGAACATTGAACCCTTCCTTCACCAGGATCTCTGCGGCTTTGAGGGTTTCTACTGGGTCCGGGAGCAGATAGTAGGGATCGGGGGTTACTTCCAGCTTGACCCAGGGGTCACAGCCCGCAGCCCGAGCCAGCCGGGCGAGTCGGACTGCTTCTTCAGCGTCACGGGCACCACTGGTGTTGGGCAGCAGGAGATAACGATCTCGGTCAATGTGCTGCAGCATATTGTCACCGGGATTGTTGATATCCACCCGCCGCAGGGCAACGGTTACGATTTCACTGTCGGTCGCTTCAATTGCCTGCTGCATGGCAGTGTTTGAGGAAAATTTTCCAGTTCCGACCATCAGACGTGAAGTGAAATGACGACCGGCAATTTCAAGCTTATCCATAAGGTTTATATCCTTCATCTGTATTTCAGCCCCCACCGACAAACTGGATGATTTCGAGCTGATCATTTTCGTGCAGTTCAATATTAAGGCTTTCCGCCATGTCGAGGATCTGGTGATTCAATTCAAGAACCACGCGTTCAGGTTGTAACTCGAGTTGAGTCAGGAGCCGGTTGATGGTTACCCCTTTTTCGAGCGTATGCTGTTGGCCGTTTATCCGCAGATTCATTCGGGTTCCTCTCCCAATAACAGGCGTAATACTGCATTGGCCTGGTGGTTGGCTGCAATCGCAACTCGGGGGGCCATGAGCCCGCAGCCGGGACGAGCAGCTGTTTTCTGGTCACCAATCAGATAAAAGTTTTCTCGGACCTTTTGTGTACGAATACTGTTTGATGCTTCGTAGCCAGCCATTCCCGAGGCTGCAACCAGAGGGCAGGTCGACGCCTGCTGCAAGTGACTGGCGGTCAGCATGGCTTTTTGATCCGGGGCATCGAAGGCCTCGACCATGACATCGACATTGGCAAAAATTTCGCGCAGATTTTGTGCATTGACCCGGCAATGGTGAGTGCTCACCTTTACATAGGGGTTGATGCGCTGCAGATTATCCTTGAGTGCGACAACTTTGGGTTGTCCAATCTGGTCGATGAAGTACTGCTGGCGGTTGAGGTTGGAAGGTTCGACAACATCAAAATCAGCAATAATCAACTCACCAACACCAACGCGGGCCAGAGGGATGGCAATATTTGATCCCAGGCCTCCCGCTCCGGCAATTCCGACCCGGCTTCGGGCGATGCGCTTATGGACTCCCGGGGTATGTCGCGCCATCATCAGGGATTCGAGTTGTTCCGCGCTGGGCACAACACCACGTGTAATCATAATCACCTGGTCGCCGTCAGTCAGTTGACAATCGCCACCAGTAGGAAATCCATTGATGATCAGCAGATCAGCATCTGCCTGCTGCTGGTTGCGCAACTGGTGCAGACGGGTTCCATGAGGAACTTCAAGCGGTTGTTCATTGAGAAGGATATGAATCATTTTGGGTCCATCATAAAAAAGGCCGCACAAATGGCGGCCTGCGACTATCGAAATAGTTGCTTTGAAGCAGCCGCTTCCCTACGCCGGTATGATCCGGATCAGGTGCAAGGGGTCGCTTGCTTGGTGCTAAGCTCTCAGTGCCGGGCACACCCCCAGGGCCATACTCATAGATAGGAGAAGCTAGCAGGCGTGGCAGTGCAAAGTCAATATCAGCAAAGGCAGAATCCTTATGTCGGGCGAAGAATTGTTTTTGCCAGGCAATTGTTTTAGGATGGCGCGTTTTGAAAAAAGTCTGTTTTGGATAAAAGAAATCAGGGAGAGCAGAAAGGTGAGCAAGAGATGAAAATAGCGGATCGTTATCGACAGTTAACCCGGCAGGCTAAAGAGCAGGCGCATCAATTTGCGTCTCAACCTGACGGGTTGAGGATAGATCGGGCCGTCCGGCTCATCGAGAAGGCCTGTGCTGAACTGGAGGAATGGAGTGAGAGGGTCGGGGAGATTCCCCAAATTCATCTGGAAGGAAAACTGTCTCCGGTTTTACTGCATGTCCACTCAACTCTTGACCGCGCACGTGTTCTCTATGAGGATTCTGATAAAAACGATGAGGCAGCAGTTATCTGGGATCTGGAGCAACAGGTTTATCGTCTGTTGAATGACCTGTAACAGACAGTTTTTCAAGACTCTGGCCGGGGGGTGGCATGTATGTTGCTGAATGATCCTTGCTGTTTGCGGCGGGTGGATTATCCCTGACAGGGCATTGTCTGCCCCTGATCAGATGCAATGCTAACCTTGAGCGAGAAGACGAATGCATAAAAAACTGGAAAATATCTTTTACGAAGTACGCGAACCGGTTCTTAACTGGGACGATATTGGCGGATTTGCTGAAGTGAAGGAAATCCTTAAAGAGATGGTTTGTCTGCCATTGCAGAAGCCGGAGATGATTCGTCAACATCAGCTTGGGATTCCCGCCGGAGTGATGATGTGGGGTCCGCTCGGGGTCGGAATTACCATGCTGGCCGAGGCCTGCGCCAAGGAAGCCGGAGCTTCTTTTGTCTATATCAGCGGCCAGGAAATGCTGGGTAAAGCCGAGGAACTGATTGAGGCTTTCGATACTGCGATTCATGAAGCCCCCTGTGTCCTGTTTATTTCCGATTGCGAATGGTTGGCTCCTCGAGAAGGTTGTGATTACGAATGGGGGCCGGGGAATTTGCGCGGGATCCCGCCGACTTTCGCCAGCAAGGAGTTGAATCGACTTTTTGTCGAACAGATTGATCGGATCAATCAGGTTGAAAATGTCATGCTGGTTGGCAGCTGTTATCGGATCGATACGGTTGATCAGGCGATTATCAAAGAGAAGAAGCGCTTTAATCGTAAGGTGTTTGTTCATCCACCACGGGTGATTGATCGTCGTGGAATGCTTGATATCTATCTGGATCAGATGCCAAACCTGGCAGCTGATGTTGATCGTGACAAACTGGCCGAACTTTCAGAAGGTTATGTTGGTTGGGATGCCGAAAGTCTGTGTAAGCGGGCAACGATCAATGCGATCAAGGAAGACTCGGCTGAAGTGACCATGGCCCATTTTCTGAAATCTCTTAAAGAGGTACGCTACTGGTTGACCCCTGACATGACCCGGATCTATCACGAAATATACGAAAATGACTGCCCGCATCATTATGCATTTTAACGACGCGTCAAGCTTGTGATTCGGTCTGAACTGCCTCCATCAGAGATGTTTACCGCCCTGGCGGCGAAGCATGGTCACTACTGTCCCATGAGTACGTTGGGATTGCGGATCGGTTGGGCCGCCTGGCGTAAACTGCAGGCCGGATCGTGTAAATTGACCTACCTGACCCGGACCTGTGCGATCGATGGAATTCAGCTGGTACTCAATCATGAGCCGTTACAGATCGATGAGCAGGGCCGTCATCTGCTGCGTGTTACAGATGCAGGCCGTTGCCGGCAAATTGAGCTGCGCCCAGAGACCCTGAACCTCGCCGCTTCCTACCAGCAACTGACGGGGTCAGATGAAGCTGAAAAACTGCTCAAAGAATTACGTTATGCAGATGAAGATAGACTGCTGAAGATTGAAAAGGTGGAGGCTCTTCAATGAATGCTCCCTGGTGGCAGCAGTTTTTTGACGTTGTCTGGCTTGAAGTTGCCAAGATGTGGTGGATCTTCCTCCTCTCTGTGTTGCTGGTCGGATTGATAAAAGGTTATAAGCTTGATCTGAAAATTCGTGACTCGATTGTTCGGGCCGGAAGTTTTGCCATCCCTCTGGCGGTCGTTATCGGGATGGTTTCCCCCCTTTGCGCCTGCGGGATTTTGCCGGTCTTTATTACTCTGGCAATGGTCGGGACTCCCCTGGCTCCCCTGATGGCTCTGCTGGTCACCTCGCCAATTATGGGTCCTGATGCCTTTTTACTGACCTGGAGTGGATTGGGAGCAGACTGGGCCATTTTAAAGCTGGTGGGTGCCGCTGTCCTTGGTTTAACCACCGGTTTTTGTGTTCTGGTTCTGGAACGCCGTGGTTGGTTGAGTCGTGAAATGATCTTGCTCAAGCCCCTCTATCGCGATGATGGAACTCTGGCTCCGGCAGCCGATATTGGAGCCGTTGCCGGAGTGCGGGTCAAACGGATGCAGATTGTTCCGCGCGCCAGTCAGCTTCGTTTTATCTTCGACCGCAGTTTTGATGCCGCCCTCTTTATTGGTAAATATCTGTTGCTGGCAATCCTTCTCGAAGCCCTGATCGTTACCCTGGTTCCGGTTGGCTGGATCAAGTTTCTGGTTGGGAGCAAAAGCCTCTGGTCGTTGCTGATGGCCGCCGTAGTCGGTTTGCCTTTGCCGACAAACCAGATCCCGATTATTCCGATTATATCCGGATTACTGGCCATGGGGATTGACAAGGGGGCAGCTTATACTCTGTTGCTGGCTGGTCCTGTCACCAGTCTTCCGGCCATGATTGCCCTGGGGGCGATGTTCAACCGACGGTTGTTGATGCTATTTGTTGCTCTCGGTCTGGGGCTGTCGGTTTTAATGGGGTTATTGTTGCAAATTTATTCACTTTGAGGTCGCAGTGACTCGTTTGAACAACTTTGGTCTGCCCTGTCGATCTATCGACAACTTTTTGTCACCAGGTTTGTGTTTTTGTCAAGACAGGAGTTTTGCACCCGGGGTTAATTGAACGGGCTTGATTTTTGCAGAATCAGTCTCACGAGGGGTGAAAAATGAGTTTTTTTGATCTGCTTGCCGTCACATGACGCACAGGCACTGTCAGTTGACGCTTTTTGTGGTACAGTTCCCTAATCGTAGATGTCGAGTTCTGAATAATTTAGTTGCCGATTATCCCGTTCTATCGATCATCGATATTTAAAAGGAGAGGTTGCGATGATGAGATGGTCTGTTCGCTCACTGGTTTTACTTGCCGTTTTTGCCTTGTTCGCAGGGTCCGTGTTTGCTCAGGAATTTTCTGATATTTCCGGGACATCGGGGGTTGCTGACGATGGGCTGGGAAAAGGGGTTGCTTTTGCCGATATTGACAATGATGGCTACGTAGACCTCTACATCTCCAACAAGGGAGGTGCCAACAAGCTCTTCCGCAACAATGGTAATGGTCTGTTCGAAGATATTACCGCCACTGCTGGGGTCGGGATTGATGATCCGGGCTTCAGCATGGGGAGTGTTTTTGGCGATTATGATAACGACGGTCTGGTCGATCTGTATCTGGCCAAGGGTGGTCGTTACGAAATTGAAGCCAACCGCTTGTTTCATAACCTGGGGAACGGCAAGTTTGAAGATGTGACAGACAAGGCCGGTGTTGGGCTGAAATCTTTTACCTACTCAGCCAGTTTTGTCGATTATGACAACGACGGACGCCTTGATATCTACTGTGCCAACTATGGCCCCGGAGCCAAGAACGTTCTCTATCGCAATAACGGAGATGGCACCTTTACTGATGTGACTGATCTGGCCGGAGTTGGTGACCTCTCCTGGAGCTGGATGGGAGTCTGGGCCGACGTTAACGGCGATGGTTTCCAAGATCTTTACGTCGTCAACGGACGCTACCCGGCAGGAGAACCGAATCGTCTTTACATGAACAAGGGTGACGGAACCTTCCGTGATGCAACCCGCGAAGCCGGTGTGACCGACCCGAACTGGGGACTGGGCGCCGCCTTTGCCGATATCGATAATGACGGTGATCTGGACCTGTTTGTTTCCAACTATGTCGGGGACAATGGGCTGTACCTCAATAATGGAGATGGTATTTTTGCGGTTGCCTCCGAGCGAATCAAGAAAGACCATCAGGGTTGGGGCAAAGGACCGACCTTCGGTGATATCGATAACGATGGCGACCTTGATCTTTATGAAGGTGACTGCAAGCTGGCCAATCAGCTCTACGTGAACGATGGCAAGGGCAATTTTGTCGATGTCGCAGGCAAGCAGCCTCAGTTGCAGTGTTCAACCGTTCGGACCAAGGGGACTGCCTTTGCCGATGTTGACAACGACGGTGACCTTGATCTCTACGTGGTTAACTGGGGTGCTGCCAACAAACTTTATCTGAACGATCAGAACGATAAGAACTGGTTGAAGGTCAAGGCGATTGGCAGTGTTTCAAATCGTGACGCTGTGGGAACCCGGATCAAGGTTTTTCAGAACGGTAAACAGATCGCATTCCGTGATGTTGCAACGGCAACCGGTTTTTGCGCCCAGAATCCGTTGACTGTTCACTTTGGGCTTGATTCTGCGGGCAGCTACGATGTGGTTGCTGTGTTCCCGAGTGGAGTTGAGGCACGAGTCAATGCTGTTCATACCGGACAGTTGCTTGAGATTACCGAACCGACACTTGGCCAGGTGACTGCACCGCGCTAAATGAAATAAATCATTCCTGCCTTTTGCAAAGAGAGTCGCATTGCGCGGCTCTCTTTTTTTCTGGACGCTTGTCGAATTGGAACATATCCTGCTTTTTACAGAGGTCTGTACCGGTCTCTCTGTAAAAAGCAGGCCATTTCAGCCTTCACCCGGAACCACAGGATTTTTCATGCGCCTTCGCTTGATATTGCCAATGATGCTTTTGCTGGCCGGGTGTTCTTTGGCCATGAACAGCCCGCCGCCGCTCCTTTTGCAGGGAAAGGTCGTTCTGACAACTGATACCCTGTGGCAAGGCGAGATTGTGATTGACGGTGAAGTGACTGTTGCTCATGGCGTGACGCTTGAACTGGCACCAGGGACCAGGGTTCAGTTTGTCCGGCGTGACGCTGATCGTGACGGCCTGGGTGATGCGACGATAATTGTCAAAGGCAGCCTCGTTGCCACGGGGACCGAAGAAAAACCGATCCTCTTCAGTTCGGCGGAAGTGAACCCCAAGGCAGGTGACTGGTTGGAAATCCGCAGTGATTTTGCGCGGCAGCTGACCTTTGACTGGTGTGAGTTCAGGGACAGTGCCTATACCCTGCACGCTCATTTCACGCGCGGGCATCTGCGGAACAGTTACATTCACCATAATATCGACGGCAGTCGTCTGGGGCGATCCCGCTTTGCCTTGCAGAATAATCTGATCGAAAACAACAGTGGCAAAGGGATTAACTTTCGTGATTCAGAAATTACCCTGACCGACAATATTATTCGCAACAACCGGGTTGGTATTTTCCTGTTTGAAAAGCCGGGCAACTCATTAATCAGGCGCAACAATATCTATCAAAATGAACTCAATCTTCAATTGGGTGATTTTTTTGCGGATGATGTGGCGGTCCAGGACAACTGGTGGGGGGGCAGTGATTTGTCCCGGATCAGGCAATCAATATACGACCAGCAAGATGATTCTGAACTGGGTCGGGTCACGCTTGCGCCGAAGTCAGAATGGCTGTTTACCGCCGGGATCAAACACCGCAGTCAGCTGGTTCTGCGCTGGACCCAGCCGACTTCCGGTTTCGTGGATTCAACGCCAGCAGCTACAGATAGCGGTCTCTATTTTGCTTCATGGGACGGCCAGCTGAGGGCGGTGGACAAGCAGGGGAGGTTACTCTGGCAGGCAGAGACTGGCGATGTCATCGATGCGCCGTTACTGCAGGCTGATGGCCAGATTTTTGTGCAGAACTGGAGTCGGCAGGTTTATGCGATCAACTCGAAAAATGGTCAGAGTCGGCTTTTCTTTGAATATCCGTCAAGCCCTGCCGACGATCATCGGCAGGCAGGACTTGTCCAGACCGATACACTTTTATTACTGCCTGCCTGGAACGGGACTCTCTATGCGTTTGAACGCAAAACTCTGCGGTTACGCTGGCAGTATGATGCTCAATTGCCCTTGCGGGCAGCGCCTCTGGTTAAAGAGGGGCAGATTTATCAGCCCAGTGGCAGTGGCACCCTGAGTGTGCTCGACAGCAGGGGGCAATTATTGTGGCAAAGAACCTTCGCAGCTCCTTTGCTTTCGACCCCGGTGTCTCTTCCTTCAGGAGGAGTTGCCCTGCTGGACAAAAGTGGAACTCTGGTTGCGCTTGATGCCAAGGGTGTTGTGCTTTGGCAGCGTGAGTTGGGCCAGGCCTGCTTCTACGCGGCGCCTGTTGTGGCCGATGCCGGTCTTGTGGTCGTCACAGCCGCAGGATATTTGTGGAAGTTTGATCCGCGCAACGGGCAAACGATTTGGGTACGCAAGCTGGGCCAGGCCATCTATGCGACTCCGGCCAACAGTGCTGCAGGCATTCTGGTTGGAAACAATGACGGAACACTTTATCTGATTGATGCGGTAACGGGACGAACTCTTGACGAATACAAGGCCGCCGGGGCGATCCAGTCACAGGTACTGGTGACAGGCAATCGTCTCTACTTTGGCAGTCGTGACCGGAACCTGCATGCATTGCAACTGATCCAGGGAGGGCTCACAGAGTGAGCGAAGGGTTACCCCAACGATTTTCGTCCCTTTGTGGCGGAATTTTTGTCGTCTGTATGGCGACACTGATGTATGAACTGCTTCTGACCCGTATTTTTTCGGTTTTGATGTGGTATCACTTTGCGTCAATGGCGATCAGTCTGGCTCTGTTTGGTCTGGGAGCCGCTGCGTTACTGGTCTATCTGCGTCCGACCTGGTTTCGCAGTGAACGCAAGAATCTTCCGGGGGCATTGGCTCTTCTGGCAGGGTTGTCGACTTTGCTGCTGTTTGGTGTTTTTCTGCTTTTTCGTCTGGATCCGCAATTTGGCTTTCGTATCCTGTCCTTTTTTCATCAACCTTTTTATCAGCCTTTTCAACAGGGCAACGTTCGGCAGAGTCTGGAAATTGGTCAGCTGCTGTTACTGACTTTGCTTTACCTGGCGACAGCATTGCCTTTTTTCTTCAGTGGTCTGGTTGTGACAATTCTGCTTGGTCGCTATCATCGCCAGGTTGGTCGGCTCTATTTTTTTGATCTGCTTGGAGCAGGCAGTGGCTGCTTACTGATTATCCTGGTGATCAAACTTGTTGGTGGGATCACCAGCCTGTTGATTGTTGGTCTCTGCTTTGTTCTGGGAGCGTTTTTTCTCAGTCCGCAGCAGGGGAGACTGAGACGCTGGTTGCCGCTGGTCGCCTTGATTCTCCTCAGCTTGAGTGTGGGCAACCAGATTGGTCGTTTTGCAGATATCCATTTTGTTCGTGGACGTTATGAGCCGAACCTGCTCTGGCGTTCGTGGAACTCCTTTTCGCGTGTCGCAGTCTATCCGGCCCAGGCTGAAGAAATGGGCCGCGCCTGGGGTTTGTCACGCAACTATCGTGGGCCGGTTCCGCAACAGCTGGGAATGGTGGTCGATGACACCGGCTATACCACCATGTATCGCTGGCAGGGCGAGGAAACCCTGAAGTTTTTTCGCCAGAATGTGATCAATCTTGCGTACCTTTTGCGACCGGAAGCCGAATCGCTGATCATTGGACCTGGTGGGGGCAAGGATGTGTTGACCGCCATGGCCAACGGGGCCCGAAGAATTGTTCCTGTCGAAATAAACCCCTTGATTGTCGAGGCTGTGAACAAGCGGTTTGCTGATTTTACCGGGGCCTTGTACCAACGTCCGGGTATTGAACTGCACATCGCTGAAGGACGTAGTTATGTCCGACGTTCACAGGATCGGTTCGATATTATTCAGGCCTCTGCCGTGTTTGGTCGCATGCCCCCGGCAGCCGGGGCCTTTACCCTTTCAGAAAACAATCTTTACACCCTCGAAGCCTTTCAGGATTACTGGGGCCACCTCAAGCCTGACGGAGTTCTGACCATCTCCCGGTTTATTTTCGAACGGGAAACCCTGCGTCTGGTGTCGCTGGGACTGGAATTGTTGAAAAATGCAGGAGTTGCCGATCCGGCAGCGCATATTGCGGTTATCAAGGAACGTGGTCTGGCAAACTTCATGCTCAAGAAAAGCCCTTTCAGCCAGGCAGAACGAGCCTATTTGCAGGAGGTTTCACGTCAGCAGGATTACGATATTGTCTATCTGCCGGGGGTGAAAAAGGGTGACAAAACCTTCAAAGCGCTGATTGCGTCAGGAGGAAGCAAGCAGTTTTATCGGGATTTTCCCTTTGATATCGCACCAACTGATGATAATCGTCCCTTTTTCTACTACATGTTGAAACCGACAGCCTTTTTGAATCTTTTTTCTTTTCCCGCTCACAGTCCCTTTGAAGACCGCGCCATCCTTATTCTGCGAAATCTGTTACTGGTGACGACCTTTCTGGTTGCAGTGGTATTTGCTTTGCCGCTGCTGCTAAGTCGCAAAAAAGCCGGTGAGAGCCCTCTGGCTTTACGCAGGGCCGGATATTTCAGTTGTCTTGGGCTGGGATTTATGATGATCGAGATTGGTCTGTTGCGGCGTTTTATCCTCTTTCTGGGACAACCGATCTATTCTTTGGCGGTCATCCTTTTCGCCTTACTGATTTTTTCCGGTATCGGGAGTCGCTTGTCAGCCTCCAGGGCCGGAAATCGCTTCTTTTTACCGCGCGTTTTGTTGGCACTTGTCTTGCTGACACCTGGTTACTGTTATTTGCTGCCAGGAGTTCTCACCGCATTGGTTGGCCTGTCGTTATGGGTCCGTTGTCTGATCTCGGTGGTTTTGCTGGCTCCGCTGGCCCTGTTGCTTGGTATGCCCCTGCCACTTGGAATCGCTTTGCTGCATCCCGATGGCAGTGCAATCCCCTGGAGCTGGGGGATCAATGGTGCCGCCAGTGTTCTCGGGACCATCCTTGCCGTCGTTGTCGCCATGAATTTTGGATTCAATGCCAGTATCCTGCTGGGGGCTATGATTTATCTGATGGCCATGATGTTGTTGCCACGGAGTGCCTGATTGATGCGATTTTTATTGTCGATTTTGATTCTCATGCAGTTGTTGTCTTTGACGGCCTGTCGTCAGGGTGATACCGGTGTCACGGGACAGCTGCTGTTCAATCAGCAACCGCTGGGCCAGGCCCGGGTTGAATTTTATCTGAAAAGTGGCAATGAACGCTCTTCTTCACCCTTCAGTGTTGTTACGACAGATGTTGGCGGGGTCTTTCGGGCCTCGTTGCCACCCGGAAATTATTACCTGATTGGCAAGAAGAAAGAACAGGGTGGGGGAGTTAACAGAATGCTGATGGCTGAATATCCCCAGAATCCGGTTGTGGTGGATGAGGGATTCAGCCCCCTTGCTCCTCTTGAATTGAAAGAAATCGGTTTTGAGGGCGCTATTCACAGTGATGGTCAGACTGAGGTCAGGGGCCAATTGTTTGCTGATGGTGAACCGCTGCCCGATGCCTTTGTCTATGTCTACACCCGGGGCGATACCCTGACCGGCCCGGCATACGGTCTGATTGAGAGAACCGGAGAAAAAGGATATTTTACTCTCAAGCTGTCGGCAGGTCGTTATTGGCTCGCCGCCCGAAAACGGCATGATGGTTCTCGCGTTGGCGATCCCCAGGCTGGTGATCTCAACGGTGTCTATCCCCATAATCCCTTAATCCTTGAAGCTGGAGAAAAACGCCAGCTGCGTGACTGGTCCCTGGAACCTGTGACCAGAGAGGCAAAGCAGCGTCGACTTGCCAAGGGAATGTTCACTCCGACGACAACCTGGTTGAGTGGACGGGTGATTGATGAAGATCAGACTCCTGTTGCCGGAATCTATCTTTTTGCCTATCGCGACAGTCGCATGATCGGCAAGCCGAACTTTATTTCAATGCCAACCGATAAGGATGGCCGCTTTAAGATCTATCTTGATAAAGGGGGAGAGTTTTTTGTGGGGGCCCGCAGCACCTTCGGCGGCCCGCTGGAACCGGGGGAATGGGTTGGCACCTATGATGTGCGCCCTGATCACGGGGTTGATGCCGGTAGCGATCAGGCAACCGATCTGGGAGATATTCTGGTTCGGGAGGTCTGGTGATGCGGTTTTTTCTCCTGCTTTTTTTAGTTTTTTTACCCTCGCTTGTGTCGGCTCGGGTGATAGATGCTGTCGAACGCTGGAGTGGGAAGGTGCAGGTCGATGAACCTCTCAGAGTTGAAAAAGGGGGACAACTGATTATCGCGCCTGGAACCCGGGTTGTTTTATCTGCGGGAATCGAAGTTGTTGGGCAACTTCAGGCCACTGACGCGGAATTCAGTGGTGTGAACTGGCCGGGGTTGGTGCTCAAGGGAACCAGTACCCGGACCTGGTTGAAAAATTGCCGGATCAGCGGGGCACAAACCGGGATCAGTGTGATGGGCGGCCAACCCCAATTACAGGGGTTGGTGCTCGAGAACAACCGGATCGGGATTGAACTGCGGCAAAAGAGCAAGGCGCTGGTCGAGTCTTCGGTCTTCAGGGCCAATACCCGGGTTGGACTTTTTGTCAAAGATGAGGCTGAAGCCACAGTTCAAAACAATTCATTTACCCACCAAGGCAAATTTGGCGCGTACATTTATCGTGCGCAACCAAAAGTGTTCAGCGGCAATCGGTTCATTGACAATCCCGTTGGGCTGATGATTTCTCATTACGGGAGCAATCCGTTGATTTCACAGAATCTGTTTCAGAACAATAAAATCGGTCTCAAGGTTGATCGGACGGCTCGCCCACAGGTTACGACCAATCGTTTTATCAAAAACCAGGTCGGAATCAAGCTCTATCGACGTTCTGATCCGGCGATAGAACTGAATCGGTTTGTTAAGAATCGTCAGGCGATCCATGTCAGCTTTTCTTCCTATCCGCAGATTCGCCACAATGATTTTGCAGACAATCCGCAGGCCGTGGTGCTCGAATATCAGTCTTCACTCTGGGAGCAGCAAAAGGGGGCTGCGGCCCGGCAAGCCCAGATCGTCAGCCGGGGAGCTTTTGCCGGACAAAAACAGAATCAGGTGACAGAAGATCAGCGGCGGGCGCGAAATCTGGACGGAACGGTCGATGCGCGCCAGAACTGGTGGGGCGAAAAGGCCACACTCGAACTGAAATCAAAATCATTGTCGGCGGATGCCAATCTGAGCTGGATTGCCGATGGGCTTGATCAGCCATTTTTTAACGAAGCAGGCGAGCAGTATCCGCTTGATCGAGTCCGCTGGTCACCATTTGGACAGCAGCCATATACGACGGGGATTCTGCCATGAGATCTTTGCCACTTATCCTCCTTTTACTGTTTATTCCTTCTGTTCTACTGGCTGCCAGTGGCGTTCAGGGCCGGGTGGCCTGGCGGGGCGTTCTGATTCCAAATGTCGAGGTTCGGGCCTATCGGTCAATTGATGCCATTGCCCAAAAACAGGTTTTTGCAACGGCGGCTCCGACCGCCCAGGACGGGACCTACCGTCTGGACCTGCCTGCGGGACGCTATTACCTGACCGCCAGCAACAGCTCATCAGCGCAGAAGCCGGGAGATTACTTCTGTTATTACAGTGGTGCTCCGGTGGTGGTTCCTGCACAGGGATTTCGTCAGGTCGGTTTCAATCTGGTGCGTATTCCTCAAGAGGCACCGCCAAAAAAGGGAAAACGTTCGGGAATCTGGGGCGAAATATCCTTTCAGGATCAGCCGCTGGAAAAAACCTATCTTTACGTTTATAAGCAGACTGATACCGATTTCAAGGGCCCCGCCTGGTTTATTCAGCCGGTTGAAAGGGGAAAGTTCCGGATGTCGCTCCCTCCGGGAGATTACTGGCTTCTGGCGCGAAAACGGCTTAAAGGGGGGCAATATGGTCCCATTGAAATTGGTGATTTTTTCAATTTTTATTATGGCAACCCGATTCATATTGAAAAGAATAAACTGAAGAATATTCAGCTTGAAACGATTACCCGTCTGTCGATGCTTGAAGAAGATCCCGATCTGGTTTTTCGTGGGGTCAGCGGCAAGATCACAGGGCCGGATGGTAAGGCTGCCCAGGGGTTGCGTGTCTTTGCCTATCGTAGTGCGACAAGAACCGGGACGCCGGCTTTTATTTCTGCACCAAGTGCCAAAGATGGCAGTTTTCGTCTGGTGATCCCGGAAACAGGTCAATTCTGGTTGCTGGCTCGTGAACAGTTCGGAGGACCGGCGACAACAGGTGAACGCTATGGACGCTTGCAGTTGCCGGAGGATCAGGGCGTGAAGCTGTCTGAAACAGAACCGAGCAGAAAGGTTGAAATTCATGTTGCGCCGCACCCTTAAACTGATACCTTTTTTTCTTTTACTGCCGTTTGTTCTCCATGCGCAGATCCTGAAGATTGACAAGAAAACCCTCTGGCAGGGCAAGGTCAGTCTTGAAGGGCCGGTTCAGGTTGATGCCACAGGGATTTTACAGATCGCGGCCGGAACCAGAGTCAAAATTACCGACCCTTCCTACACCCTTTCAATTCAGGGCCAGCTGCTGGTCGAAGGCTCTGCGGACAAACCGGTGATTTTTGATACCGTCAAGGGCTGGAAGGGGATCAATTTTGTTGAGGCGGCTGGCGGAAGTCGAATCATTCAGGCCCGGTTCAAGAACTGTGCGCAGGCTCTTGGGATTATTGCAACTTCACCTCTGATCAAAGGGAACCATTTTATCCGCTGCGAAAATGCGGTGAAGTTATTACGTGAATCGAGTGCGGAGATTCGTAATAATCAGTTTGTTGAGAATGGTCTTGGACTGGGTATCGAAATGCGTTCGTCACCTGTCGTGGTGGGCAACAGTTTCTCCGGGCATAAAAAAAGCGGTATTACCGCTTCCAACAGCAGTCGTGGCCTGATCGAAAACAATGATTTTGAGAATAATCAGCAGGGTGTGGGACTGTTGCAGAAGTATCCTGACCATGTGCGTAAAAACAGGTTCGTGGCCAACCAGGTCGGGTTGTATTGCTACCAGACCCAAAACACTTCCCAGATTGAAGAAAACCTTTTTCGCGCCAACAAGTATGGGCTGGTCAATTTTTCATTTTCTTTTCCAGCGGTACGCAACAACCGTTTCATCGATAATCGTACCGCGGTGCAGAATGATCAGTTTGGTTCGGCGTTGATTGAACATAACCTGTTTCAGAAGAATGATACGGCTCTGTTCAATAATCGAAAATCCAATCCACAGATCCGGTTGAACAGCTTTATTGAAAATCGTCTGGCTATCTTTGTCGATTACTCCTCCTACCCGGTGGTCAAGCAGAATAATTTTGAACAGACGACAGAAGGGGCACGAATTGGCATCTATCAGAGTGCTGATTGGGAAAAACGTTCCGGTTCCAAACAGCTGGTAATGAAAACCGCACGTGCGCGCGGGAGCAAGAATGCCATGCTGGGACAGGCCCCAACAGAATTTACCGACATTGTCGACCTGAGCGAGAACTGGTGGGGAGAGCAGACTCAAAAACTCAAAGCGGCATCGCGCGAGCAGAATCTGACATTCTTTTATGACCGCAAGGACAAACCGACCGTTGTCTACAAGGGGTTCGGTCCGGATAGTTATCGTTTGGATGAAATCCGGTTCAGGCCACTCTTGCTGAAACCTGTTGCTCATGCCGGGCCAGAAAAAAAATGAAGACGCTGCTTTGTCTGCTGTTGTTGCTGGGGTCATTTCATCTGGCCGCTGCGGCAACAATTGAAGGTCGGGTGGTCAGGGGAGAGGATCCCATGCCTGGGATGCAGGTTCGGGCCTATTCAGACCTGAATCCTGCAAGAGCCCCACTTGGCGAAGCCGTGCTGACCGATCAACAGGGGCTTTTCACCCTTGACCTTGCACCTGGGTTTGTTGCGCTTTACGCAACGTCAGCAGATGGACGCTATTTCGCTTTCTGCGGCCGAAATCCACTCCAGGCCCGGCCAGAGCAGAAATTGTGGGCCGGTTTGCAGGCTGTTGCTGTGACTCCCCCGGTCTTTTCGAATTACGATGATGAGTACACGGCAGGCCTGGAAGGCGTGGTGACATTCAATAACAAGCCTGTTCCGGGCGCCTATGTTTCTCTTTATCTGGATGTTGCCGAAGATCTCAAGGGGCAGGGATATCGGATTTCAGCTCCGACTGACGATGAGGGTTACTTTGCATTTGATGGTCTGCCTGAAAGCAGTTATTTTCTGGTCGCCCGGAAACGGCACAACGGGAGTCGGGTTGGTCCTTTGGCCGAAGGTGATATGCTGGGAGTCTACGCCGGGAATCCTCTCAACCTCAAGGCAGGCAAGATGACTAAAGTGGCTCTGCCTCTGGTTGTCCGTCAGCCGAGCCAGCAGCAGGTCACTGGTCCTGATCGTCCGGGGACGATCCAGTTGCAGGGCAGGGTGCTGGATGAAGAGGGTCGACCCCTTGCCGGATTGTATGTGTTTGCCTATCGGAACCCGGTTATCGGCCATCAGCGGCCCGCGGCGCAAAGTGCACAAACTGCGGCGGACGGACATTTTGTCATCAGTTTCCAGAAGGCGGGAGTCTACTATCTCGGGGCACGGGAAATTTATGGTGATTCGCCTGCTCCGGGGGAGCTTTTCGGCCTTTACGAAGGACGAGCCGACCATGGTTTGCAAATCAGGGTTGGTGATAATGCAGACATCGAAATTCGGGTTGCCCCGATCAGCCTGGATTAGAAAAGGACAGTGACAATGGCAGATAAAAAAGGCAAACAATCGCTTGAAATTCAACTTGATAGTGACGTGGCTCAGGGCCTCTACGCCAATCTGGCGGTCGTCAATCACACCGATGCTGAATTAACGCTCGATTTTATCTATGTGCAGCCGCAGGAAATGCGTGGCAAGGTCCGTTCGCGAATTATTGTTTCACCGCGGCACGCAAAACGTTTGTTGCACGCCTTGCAGGAAAATCTTGATCGTTACGAAAAAACCTTTGGTGAGATTCCTCTGGAGATACGCCGCGAGCCGCCTGAAGTCGGGCCTTATCACTAATGTTGAAACTGCTGCCTTTTTTATTGTTGCTGGTTTCCTGCACTCCCATCAAGCCACTTGAGCTGGCTGATGTGGTGATTGGCGATCAGCAAATCTGGCAGGGCGAGGTGCATATCCGTGGGGTGGTGCGAGTGACTCGCCAGGGGAGTTTGACGATTCTGCCGGGCACGAAGATTTTTTTTGAACCGGTCGATTTGGACGGTGACGGCATTGGCGATTCAGAGCTGCGAATCGAAGGCGAACTGCTGGCGCGGGGGACGGCTGAACAACCGATTCTGTTGACCAGCGCAGCCTCGAAACCACAGCCAGGCGATTGGAAATATCTCTATTTTGATTACGCCCGTAAAGCAGATTTGCAGTATCTGATCTCTGAATATGCCTATAGTGGAGTGCAGATCCATTTCTGCCGGGCCCGAATTGCCAACAGTGAATTTCGTTACAATGTTGACGGCGTGCGTTTTTCTACTGCCAACATCAGTCTGACCTATAGTTATCTGCATCATAATCGGCACGGAATTCGCTATGAAGAAAGAGGGGGGAAGGGGGTTGTGCGCTACAATCAGATCAGCGCCAATCAGATTGGCATATTTGCCGTAACCCGCAGTGCGGGTAAAACCCTCTTCGAACTGAATGATATTATTGAAAACAGGTCCTACCAGATCAAGATGGGATTACAACAATCGACAACCCTCGATTTTCCCCGTAACTGGTGGGGAGATGGCAGAGGGTTGTCAGACGAGACAGTTTTTGATCAGCAACGGGATCCTGCTCTAGGACGTGTAACAGGTTCAGATCCGTTGTCACAGCCGGTCAAGGCGATACGCAGGATGAAGGAGTCAGGTCAATGATGAAAATTTTAGGGTCCGTTATGGTTTTACTGCTGCTGGTCGGATTTTCCGGCAGTACGCTGGCCTGTGTCGGTAAAACTCTCAAAATTGGCACCACAGGTTCGGTTCAGCAGGAGGTCCTGGCCAATATTGTGTCTGAGTTGATCAGTGAGAGAACCGGAACGACTGTGAAGGTTGTCCCGTTCAAGAACAGCAGCGAAGCTCATGCCGCGCTGCTGAAAGCAGACATCGACATGTATGTTGAATATACGGGTGTGGGTCAGGTGACGATCCTGAAAGATCAGCCTTTGACTGATGCGACGGCACTGTACAAGGCTGTCAAGCAGCGTTACAACCAGGAGCTGAATCTCATCTGGCTGAAACCCTTTGGTTTTGATGCTGCGGCCAGTCTCGGCGTGGCGTTACCTGCGCAGGCGGCTCCTGTGGTGCGTAAGGATACGTTGAAAAAATTTCCGGCCCTGGCGCGTCTGATCAACAAGCTGGGCGGAAAAATCGATCAACGAACCATCGCCCTGCTTGAAAAGGAGGCCATTGCCGGTAAGTCGAAACAGGTGGCGCACGGATTTCTCAAGAATAATCGGCTGATCTGACGATGATTGACCGGCGTCAGTTTATCCGCCAATGTCTGCATACCGCCGGTGCTGCCGGAGTCGCCGGAGCGGTTCCGCAATTATTGCTTCCGACGCCAGCTGGTGCGGCGCAGGGGAGTGTCCTTGTTGTTCGCCGGGGTGAGGATATCCCGCTGCTGGTGCGACAAACCCTTGATGCCCTGGGCGGGATGGGACGTTTTGTTCGCCCTGGTGAAACGGTCGTCGTTAAACCTAATATCGGCTGGGACCGTCCGGTTGAGATGGCAGCCAATACCCATCCACTTGTTGTCCAGACCGTTGTTCAGCTTTGTCTGGAAGCTGGTGCTGGCAAGGTTCAGGTTTTTGATCGAACCTGTAATGATCCACGGCGGTGTTATGTCAGCAGTGGCATTCAGCAGGCCGTCAACTCTCTCAATTCATCGAAAGCTAAAATCGTTCATATGGATCGGCGTGCCTACCGGGAGCTCGATATCCCGAGTGGCAAAGCCCTGAACCGCTGGTCATTCTATATGCCAGCTCTTGAAGCAGACCGGCTGATCAACCTGCCTGTTGCCAAACATCATTCCATCTCTACCCTGACCCTCGGGATGAAAAATCTGATGGGGGTAATAGGGGGGAATCGTGGCATGTTGCATCGAAAAATTGCCGAATCTCTGGCTGATCTCAATAGTGTGATTCATTCAGATCTGACCCTGATTGACGCGACGCGAATTTTACTGGCCAATGGCCCTCAGGGGGGACGTCTCGAAGATGTTGAAATCCGTAATACCCTGATCGCGTCGCCCCAGGTTGTCACGGCGGATGCTTATGCCGCGACCTTGTTCGGTTATCAACCGCAGCAGATTGAAACGATCGTTGCCGGTCATCAGCGAGGACTTGGCGAAATAAATCTGGCAAAGGTCAAACAGCTTTGATGCGCGTTGATCGAAAGTTGCGAATAACGGTACAAACCATCAGTCTGCTCGGGTTTCTGTGGCTCTTCTTGCAGACAGAATATCGTGGGACTGATGAACTGGCTTATCCGGTTAGTCTGTTGTTTCGGCTTGATCCGCTGGCTTTTCTTGCCGCTTTGTTCTCTCCAGGCACATTGAGTCTGTTTGTTCTTTGGCCTGCGGTTCTGCTGATACTGCTGACCCTGTTGCTGGGACGTTTTTTTTGTGGATGGTTTTGTCCGCTCGGAAGTTTACTCGATCTGTTTGGTGGCCCTTTAAGACAGCCAGGTCGTTTGTTCAGGGGCTGGCCAAAGGTCAAATATTATCTGCTTGCAGGGTTGGTTCTGGCAGCTCTTTGTGGCTTGCAACTGTTTGGTTTGTTTGATCCGCTGAGTATATTTCTGCGAAGTTTGACCCTGGTTGTGAATCCAGTCTGGAACCTTCTGGCCAATGGTCTTTTTGACTGGCTTTATCAGGCGAAAGTTCCTCTGGTCAGCCCGGCGGCAGATGTGGTTTATCCCTTTTTTCGCGATTACCTGCTTGCTTTTCATCAACCTGTTTTTCTGCTGGGATTTTTCACCGCCCTGACCTTGTTGCTGCTGATTCTTCTCGAGAGGGTGCAGCCCCGTTTCTGGTGTCGTAATGTCTGTCCTCTTGGGGCGTTACTCGGGATCTGTTCGCGTTACAGCTTGTTGCAGCGTTCTCCGCAGGCTGATTGTCCGGAGTGTTCACTCTGTTCAACAAAATGCCGGATGGGCGCAACCAATGAGGATTCCGCCCAATCAGCTGAGTGTATCCGCTGCCTTGACTGCTACGATTTTTGTCCCTGGCAACGGATCGAATTTCACTTTACGCAAAGATCTTCCGGTCGGCTTGATTTGTCACGCCGTTCCTTGCTGACGGCGGCGGCAGGCGGGGCCCTTCTGGCTCCCCTGGTTGCAGCTGCTCCCTTGAGTGCCCGGCAGCGAAATGATCTGATCCGTCCTCCGGGAGCTGTCGTTGAAGAGGAGTTCCTGCGCAGTTGTATTCGCTGTGGCGAGTGTATGAAAGTGTGTATCGGTGGTGCTTTGCATCCTGATTTTCTGCGTGGGGGGACTTTTTCTCTCTGGTCACCGGTGCTGGTTGCACGACTCGGGTATTGTGAATATGACTGTACTCTCTGTGGTCAGGTTTGTCCGACGGGTGCGATTCGTCTGCTTGATATTCAGGAAAAACGTAAAACGAAAATTGGTCTGGCAGTTATCGACAAGAATCGTTGTTTGCCCTTTGCTCGTGGTGAAGAATGTCTGGTTTGTGAAGAACACTGTCCAACCGGCAAAAAGGCCATTGTCTTCGACCGTCGCAAGGTGCTGGTCGGCAGCGAGGTGAAAGAATTTCAGCAACCACGCGTCCTGTCCGCATTGTGTATCGGTTGCGGCATCTGTGAAACCCGCTGTCCGGTAGCAGGTCGTAGTGCTATTGTTGTGACCAATGAAGGTGAAAGCCGGACCCCGACGAGGCTGGTTTGAAAAAACTGTTGTTACTTCTGGTTTTGTTTACCGCCCTGTCTGCCTATGCCGCAGAAACTGTCACGCTTGATTTTCGTCAGGGGCTTAAGGGCTGGAAAGAAAAAAAATTCAGTGGGCAGGTTGAGTATCAACTTGTGCAGGATGGAGACCATCAGGTACTCCAGGCCCAGAGCAAAGGTCAGGCTTCAGCTTTGATTTACTGGCTCAAGATTGATCCGCACAAGTATTCCAGATTGCGCTGGCGCTGGAAGATCGAACGGGTTCTTGAAAAAGGACAAGCCGGGGTGAAGGCGGGGGATGATTATCCTGCCCGAATTTATATTGTTTTTGATTCCTGGTTGCCAAACTTTGCCCGCAGCATCAATTATATCTGGGCCAGCAAACTGGCTGCAGAATCTGTGGTGGTGAATCCTTATTATCGCAGATCGATCATGCTGGCTGTCGAATCCGGGTCTGGTAAGGCGGGGCAGTGGGTTGTCGAAGAGCGGGATCTGGTGGCGGATTATCGAAAAGTTTTTGGGGGTGATATCCCGCGTATCAGAGCAATAGCTGTGATGACTGATGGAGACAATACCGGAGAGAGCGTTTTTGCCTGGTTTGACTGGATAGAATTTACTGCAGAAAAGAATTGAGTTTCAGTCCGCCTTGATAGTTTCGACCCGGTTGCGACCGTTGTTTTTGGCCAGATAAAGAGCTTCATCCGCCAGGCGGATCAATTCATCTTCAGTTTTGGTACTTTCTCCCGCAAGGCTGGCAACCCCTAGGCTGATGG
This sequence comes from Deltaproteobacteria bacterium, assembly GCA_024276935.1. Taxonomy (GTDB): domain Bacteria; phylum Desulfobacterota; class Desulfuromonadia; order Desulfuromonadales; family Geopsychrobacteraceae; genus Geopsychrobacter. The sequence continues at coordinate 11,925 of JAJRWH010000041.1, read as the reverse complement.
TCAGGTGAAGATCCGCTGCGATCCCGGAAAAATTGTAGTTTTCAACTCTTTTACGAATTCTTTCGGCAACATTCTCAGCCTGTTCCGGGCTGGTTTCCGGCAGGACCAGGCAGAATTCCTCACCACCGTAGCGTGCGGCCAGGTCGTAAGGTCGCAGTTGTTCACGCAGCAGATCTGCAACTGTGATCAGGACCTCATCGCCTGATTGATGACCATAGCGATCATTGACCCGTTTGAAGTGATCAATATCTGCCATGATCAGCGAGCAGGGTGTTGCATTGCGGCGGCAACGGTCCAGTTCATTCTCAAGTATTTCAGTCAGGGAACGGCGATTGCATAGGCGGGTCAGGGGATCAGTTTGCGAAAGTTCCAGCAGCAAACGGTTGCTGCGTCTTAACTCATCTTGCAGGGTTTTCAGTTGCAGATGAACCTTTAAGCGTGCAACCAGCTCCTGGGGTTCGAAGGGTTTGGTGATATAGTCACTTGCGCCACTTTCGAGGCCACGAACCTTGGTCGCAACATCGTCATGACTGGTGAGCATAATGATCGGTTTGTCTTTGAGATCTTCGCGTGACTGGAGCAGGGCAAGAAACTTCAGACCGTCAATACCCGGCATTTCAATGTCGCAGAGGATAAGATCGACGTCGTTGCTGACCAGCAGCTTGAAGCCTTCGACACCGTCACTGGCCTGCAAGACCTGCTGGAACAGAAAACTTGCCGCCATGGTGTCTGCCACCTGCTGGCGGATCAGGGGCGAGTCGTCGATAATCAGCAGAGTACGTTCCATGTTTATCCTTAAAACCCCCAGTTATTTAGAGATTTTAATGGCAACATGGCACAATGTAAAGAGGATCTTAATAAAAAGTAGTGAACATCCTTGCTCTTTAGCAACAGCTGCTGTCGCCTGAGCAATCACAACTCGGTTCTTTGCCGGTAATCCAGCCGTAGATGATGGCACTGGCACAACCAACACCGGCTTTAACTTCGAGAGCCGAAACCGGACAGTTGAGGACACAGGCCCCACATTCCATGCAGCGGTCAAGATCGACAATCCGGGCCAGTTTTTCTTCCACAACAAATACCGCGTGGGGGCAGACCGTTGCACAAAGACCGCAGCCGATGCAGGTATCGTCATCCAGTTTGAGTGTTGAGACATCAGGCAGATAGATAAATTTATTCATCACATTTCCAGAATCTGTGTGGAGTGTTTCTGGTTTTAAAAATCTTGAGAGCTTAAAAAGCTGTCCATAACCAAAGTGCCAGAGCCAGAACAACGGCTGCAAGCTGTGCCGGAATTGCCAGACGCATCTCTTTTTCGACTCCGGAGGGAGAGGTAAAGGTCGATGAGCCGGTAAAGTTCATGGCGGTATAGCTTGAAATGGAGGTAACGAACAGCAACAGGGCGCTTTGATTCAGGTAGCTGCTCTGTGTAAACAGGCTGGCTCCAAGAATAACAGCCAGAACCAGACCAGGTAAAACTCCCTTAAGAGCAAAAGCGCGACCGGGTAGCCAGGGCAGCAGAATCGGGGTAATGACCGACCCTCCCAACAGACCTGCCAGTCCGGCGATGATTGCTCCGCCACCGCGAGTTGCTGCCGCCGAAAAACTGAAAAAGTCCTGACCGATTCCGCCGAGGACCAACAGAGCCAGGGACAGGAGCAGGATCTGGCGACGCAGGATTGTAATTTCGACCGGGGTGAGGATGGCTCGTTCAATGAGCGTAAAACTGACACGGCGCATTGCCGCTGTGGCCTGCCTGCCTGCAGCGAAAAAAGCGGGAAGATCTCTGGCTCTGACCGGGCCGTAGATAACGGTAAATCCGCAGCCTTTTTTGACCTGATGCGCAGCCACACCCGGGGCACCCAGTTGGGGAACAATAAGACGGCGATGGCTGACAAGCTGTTCAAGTCGGACATCCTTGACCCGGCGGATGATTTCTTCTGTTCCGAAGGTTCCCTTTCCTGCGGCACACCAGACATTAACTCCCTTGGTATCGATGACCAGAATCCAGGCATCGATCCCTTTGAGAACCCGGCGTAATGAATCGAAACTCAATTTGTAGTTTGCCGAGACCAGCACTTCGGATGATTCATCAGGTGAACCCACAGCATAGAGACCGGGTGCGACCCGATAATGATCTCGCCCAAAACCCCAACGCATAGCCCAGCGCCCACGATGATCGGCGAAGCTGAGTGAGGGGGTGACACGGGGGATTTTACCGACAGCTGAATCCTGCCAATCGGTGACGAAGGGTTCTAGCCGGTAACCGGCAATGTCGTTGCTTTCTGGAGAAGAACAACATCCGGATGGTGTGTCAGCTTCTGGCTGACAACAGGAATTCGACTGATCTGCGGGGCTCTCCGGTGTGGGGGCGCAGCAGAGGGTGTTGTCTTCAGTCTCGGGGGCTTCATCCGCAGGACAGCATGATTTTTCAGAGGCCATGATTGTTGTTCTACCTTGCAGTCAGACGTTGACAGGCTGTTTTCAGCATCTGTTCTGTTGTCGGCCAGTCAACACATTTGTCGGTGATGGAAACGCCATATTTAAGCTGTCTCCGATCTTCAGTGATGGCCTGATTGCCCGCTTCAAGGTTGCTTTCCAGCATGACCGAGTTGATGGCCCTGTTCCCCGCGAGAATCTGATCGATGACATCATTCAAAACGGCATCCTGCCGGGTATGATCTTTGTTCGAATTGGCGTGACTGCAATCGACCATGATGGAGAGTGGCAGGTTGTTTTTTTCAAGCAGCGCAGTGGTTTCGGCAATCGCCTGGGGCTGATAGTTGGGCCCGTCATTGCCACCACGTAAAACGATATGGACATCCGGGTTGCCACGGGTGTGAACAATCGACGTCCGCCCCTCGTAATTAATGCCCAGAAAACTGTGCTCGTGCAGTGCGGCACTCATGGCATCGGTCGCGACCTTTAACCCCCCATCAGTACCATTTTTGAATCCAACCGGAAAAGACAGACCACTGGCCATTTCACGATGAGTCTGGGATTCTGTGGTCCGTGCCCCGATAGCCCCCCAACTGATCATATCGGACAGATATTGCGGAGTGATCGGATCGAGCATTTCACTGGCAATGGGCAGGTTGAGATCGGTAATGGCACAGAAAAGCTGGCGAGCTGCCCCCAGTCCTTTAGAAATACGATGGCTGCCATCCAGGTCAGGGTCATTGATCAGTCCCTTCCAGCCAATTGTCGTTCGAGGTTTTTCAAAATAGACCCGCATAACGATCAGCAGCTGTTCTTCAACCTCTTTAGCGAGAACGGCCAGTCGTTTGGCATAATCGAGAGCAGCTGAGGGATCATGGATCGAGCAGGGACCCACGACGACCATCAGGCGAGAATCCTGGCCATGCAGGATTGCCTTGATTTTTTCCCGGCTGAATGCGACGAATTCAGCATTCTCGACAGTCAGAGGGAAGACCTGCTTCAGGTCGGATGGGGCAATAATCGGGGTGACTTCATGAATGTTCAGATTGTTGGTCTGTACCATTGGTGATGACTCCAACTGATTTAGATAGAAAACCTCCACAGCCTAGCCCTTTTTGACGGCGAAAGTCAAAAATATCCTATCAATTCCGGTCTCTTTTGATCCTGTCTACAGGTTGAAAAGAGTTGGTTGGATCCGGCCCGGGCAGATTGAACCGGTCGGGGAATTGACTAAACCCTTAAAAGTCAGTATAAATTCACGAGATTACAGTTACTTTCACTTTTTGGGAGTGTCGTCACATGGATTCCGTTTTTATCGCCCTGGCTCGCCTGGTTGACCTGGTTCTCAACCTCTATATTTTTGTCGTTGTTGCCAGAGCTCTGGTCAGTTGGGTCAGTCCCGACCCCTACAATCCGATCGTTCGTTTTTTACATAACGCGACAGATCCGGTTCTTTATCGTCTGCGCAGATTGTTACCCTTTTCAACCGGTGGCCTTGATTTTACGCCGATGATCCTGATCTTTCTGCTTTATCTTCTGCAGGGCTTTTTGGTGAATATGCTGATCAGTCTTGGTCGTTCATTCTCGGGGATGTGAGTCAAGTATGAAAATTACCCCAATCGAGATTCAGCAGCACCAGTTCAAGACCCGTATGCTTGGCTATGATTCGAGTTCTGTCGATCAGTTTCTTGAAATGGTTGCCGATGAGCTGGAGCGTCTTCACAAGCAGAACCACGAACTGAAAGAAACTCTTGCTAGAACCCGCACAGTTCTCGACCAGATGAAGGATCGTGAGCAGGCTCTGCAACAGACGTTGATGACCGCGCAGCAGGTGACCGAAGAGTTGAAAAATACCGCTCGCAAAGAAGCAGACGTGGTCATGGTCGATGCCCGATTGCAGGGAGAACAGATTGTTCGCAGTGCCGAAGAAAGACGTTTGCAGCTGATCCGTGAAATTCAGGAAATCAAACGTCAGAAAATCTCTTTTGAGTGCAGTTTACGCGCACTGATCGATGGTCACCTGAAACTGCTTGATATGGAAACCCTGGCGATTGACGAGAGTGAGGATGCAGCGGCTTTGCTTGAAACGCAACTCAGTCTGGAAGGTCCGGAGTCTGAGCTTTGATGCTCCCCTGTTTAACTTCACACCCCAAAGGGACGGTTTTAAGCCTGTACATACAACCTCGTTCCAGTCGTAATCAGATTGTCGGCCTGCACGGTGACTGTCTTAAGATCAAGCTGACTTCACCACCGGTTGAAGGGGCGGCCAACAAATGCTGTCGGGAGTTTCTGGCCAAATATTTCAGATTGGCCAAATCCGACGTTGAGCTGATTGCGGGGGACAAAGCGAGACAAAAACGGATTTTACTTCACGGTCTGGATATGAAGACGGTTGAAAAAAATCTTCGCCAGGAAATTTCCGGTTCTTGACTTTTTTCTGATGCGGCCTTAACATCGCGCCGCTGAAGAAAAAATCATGTTCGGAGGTTTGAAAATGCCACTCTATGAGTATCAATGTGAAGCCTGTGGGCTTGTCTTTGAAGCCCGCCAAAAGTTTTCCGATGCACCACTGAGCAGTTGTCGTGAGTGTGGCGGCAAGGTTGAAAAGTTGATTTCGCGAGCTGGATTTTCCCTGAAAGGCGGGGGTTGGTACGATCAGGGCTATACCAACGCACCAAGCTGTTCCGGGGGCGATTCTGCGGGTTGTGCTGCCTGTCCCAAGGCCGCCAACGGCTGAATCTGATCCTGACCCGAATTTGTATTGTAAGGCTCCGCCAGCGTTTGCTTGTCGGGGCCTTTTTTATGCAGAAAATTCAAAGAAGGATTTCAAAAGAAAAATTGATCATTGCCGTCGTGTTGCGCCGATGTATTTTGGGCCATTCAAGGCGAGGGGTCAGATCAAAAAAGAGCCACTTGCGCCAGATACTCTGGCGATAACGGAAAAAAATCGCGGTGTTTGTAATCCCGCTACTTGCTCCTGTTTCACCAGAGAGACTGCCGCCGTATGAATAGGCACGTTGGTTCGAAAGGGCATTGAGTATTTCGATGGGGAGAGACCATTCATAGCCATCACTCTCTTCAGAAAAAAGACCCTGAAGTGAGATCCGCAGCAGGCTGCTTTTGTGAGGGGCACGCTGATGCAGCAAATGCTCATAATCGAAACGTGACTTCTCGCCGAAGCCTTCTACCTCTTCCCAGAAAATGGCCTGCGTGAAACGGAGCAGGTCTCTTTCAGAGGTTTGCCAGGTGAAGCGGGCCTGACTTCTCACTTTGGGATTCAGCTGTCCGTCACGGACTCCCAGGCCGAGACGATGACTCAGCCCAAAATCTGTGGTTCTTTTCTGAACCAACTGAACGGCAACACTGGTCTCCTCCCTGAGCCTTCCGGTCGACTGTGAACCAGGCTCCTGGTCTGTCAGAGTGCTGGTATCATCACTTTCGGTATCAATCAGCAGATTTGCCTTGTGTCTCAGTTGTGGCAAATTGAGACGGGCCTTGATACGTGGCGTAAAGTCAAGACTCTTGCTTTCTTCAAAATCAAAAGAAGAGATCAGACGGATCTGGGTATTTGCGGCCTCTTCATCGGCCCGTTCGTCGACGAAAAAGTTATCCAGATAGGTTGCGTAGCGATCAAGTCGGGTTTTGAAGTTGCTATGGAGACGGTCGATAAGTGGTGCGGTCGTTTCATTCTCCGGTTCGGCAGCCAGAGAATGGTTCTCGCCAAAGACCGGAGAAACGTATAATGCAAAAAAAATCAATGCAGTCAGCAGCCATTTCATCATTAAATCCTGATATTCGAGTTAGTCCTAAGTCCTATAAATTTATCATTGAAAAGATGAGTCGGCAAAAGTGATCGGGTGTTCTTTACATCCACGGTGCTTTCATATAGCGTTTAGCGTCACTCGCAATGGCGAGGTCCAAGTGGTTTACAGCTCAAGATCAGAGCTGGGTAAATAGCTGAATGACATGTTGGCCGAGAACAGATTTTACCTGAGGGAGAGACAGCGGTGGCAGAAATTATTGATGGTAAGGCAATTGCGGCAAAAATGCGACATGAGATCAAACAGGAAACAGCTGAGCTGGTTTCTAAGGGGATCACTCCGGGTTTGGCGGTTGTGCTGGTTGGTGAGGATCCAGCAAGTCGTGTTTATGTCTCGATGAAAGAAAAGGCGTGTGCTGATTGCGGTATTTTTTCGGATGAATACAAACTGGCGGCGGATACCAGTGAGGAAAAGCTGCTTGAACTGATTGAGCAATTGAATGCCGATTCCCGGATCGACGGGATTCTTGTTCAGCTGCCCCTGCCTCAGCATATTGATGAAAGCAAGGTGTTGGAGACCATTTCGCCTGCCAAGGATGTTGATGGTTTTCATCCCTACAATGTTGGCCGCCTGGTGACAGGAAATCCGCTTTTCCAACCCTGCACTCCCTATGGGGTGATGAAGATGCTTGATGAGACAGGGGTTGATCTGAAAGGGAAAAACGTCGTTGTCGTCGGGCGTTCGAATATTGTGGGCAAACCGGTGGCCCTGATGTGCCTGGCAGCTCATGCAACGGTGACGATCTGTCATTCCCGAACGGTCGATCTACCAGCTAAGGTGGCTGCTGCCGATGTGGTTATTGCCGCCGTGGGCGTGCCGGAAATGGTGAAGGGAAGCTGGATCAAAAAGGGGGCGGTTGTCATCGATGTTGGGGTCAATCGCGTTGGCGAGAAGAAACTGGTTGGCGATGTTGAATTTACTGCGGCAGAGCAAAATGCGGCTGCCATTACACCCGTTCCCGGTGGAGTCGGACCGATGACGATCACCATGCTGCTTTACAATACTCTGGAAAGTGCCAAACGCAGGTCCTGAAAAACAGGCCAGAACCAGACAGGGACACCTCAGACAGTCTGTTAGAGGGCAGGTTGTGCTTTGCGGGCCAATTAATTGTCATCAGGGCTTTAAATCTTTAAAAAACTCTTGGGTCAGGTGAGGATTGACTGATATCCTGTCGACCTGTTGCGGTATTCTCACAGGATGATGAAAGAGAGGATCGTTTGAAAAAGACAATATTGAATCAGGTCCACCGTGAGCTTGGTGCACGTATGGTCGAGTTTGGCGGCTGGGATATGCCGGTGCAGTATTCCGGGGTGATTGCCGAGCACATGGCAGTGAGAAGTTCAGCGGGACTTTTCGATGTTTCTCATATGGGAGAAATCGAAGTGACCGGGCCCGGTGCCTTCGCCTTTTTGCAGTATGCGACCATCAATGATCTGACGCCTCTGGTTGATGGCCAGGTTCAATACAGCGCCATCTGTTATCCCGATGGTGGCATTGTTGACGATATCACTCTCTATCGTTTCCACTCTGAAAAGTTCATGCTTTGCGTTAATGCGGCCAATCGCGAAAAAGATTTCGCCTGGTTGCAGGACCTTGCAAACCAGCACAAGGGCGATTACCAGTTGGTCTATCGTGGCGAAGATTTTGCCCAACTGGCTTTGCAGGGGCCCAAGGCCGCCGCTATTTTAAGTGGCCTGACTCCGGCAGATCTGTTGTCGTTGCAGGTCTACCATTTTTGTGAGTCCGAGGTCGCTGGACTGGATGTTTTGATTTCCCGTACCGGTTATACCGGAGAAGACGGGTTCGAGCTCTATTGTGCGCCGCAGGATGCCGAATCTCTGTGGACGTCACTGATGGACCAGGGGACTCCCCAGGGTCTGGTTCCGGTAGGGCTTGGTGCCCGCGATACCCTGAGACTCGAAAAAGCCTACGCGCTCTATGGCCATGAACTCAGTGCCGAAATCCTGCCACTTGAGGCTCGCCTTGGCTGGATTACCAAGCTGGACAAACCTGATTTCTGTGGTCGCGAAGCATTGCTCAAGGCCAAATCCGCCGGGATTGTCCGTCAGTTGATCGGTTTGCGCCTGACGCAGCCGGGGGTGCCGCGTGAACAGTATCCGGTCCGGGCCAATGGGGTGGATGTCGGGGTGGTGACCAGTGGGACCATGTCACCCAGCCTGCGTCAGGGGATTGCCCTGGCCCTGGTCGACAAGGCCGCAGTTGCGGGAGATGTCGCTTTGACAATTGTTATTCGTGGACGTGAACGTTCAGCCGAAAAAGTTAAACTTCCTTTTGTTTGATTTACCTGAATCCTGAGATGGAGGAGAGCATGGATTTTCCTGAAGAACTCAAGTACACCGAAGAGCACGAGTGGGTCCTGGTCGAAGGCGATCTGGTCAGCATAGGGATCAGTGATTTTGCTCAGGACCAGTTGGGCGACGTGGTTTTTGTCGAGTTGCCGGAAGTTGGTGACAAGGTTGAGGTTGGCAAAGCCTTTGGCGTGGTTGAGTCGGTCAAGGCTGTTTCCGATATTTATGCGCCTTTCTCAGGTGAAATTATTGAGGTCAATGCCGAATTGCCCGACGCACCGGAAGCGGTCAATAATTCTCCCTACGAGGATGGTTGGATGATTCGGGTCAAGCCGGATGATCTTTCCGATCTCGATGGTTTGATGGATGCTGCCGCTTATCAGGCATTTATCGAAGAAGAATAACGGATCAGTTTTGCCCGGTGTCGCCAGGACGTGTGACATCGGGCTTTTTTCATTTGTATCTCTTGCAAAGGGTTTGTTATGCGCTACCTTCCACACAGCGATCAGGAAATCAGCTCAATGCTCGATCTGATCGGGGTTGAGAAGATTGATGAATTGTTCAGCGGGATTCCTGAAGATTGTCGTCTGGATCGTCGGCTTGATCTGGAAGATCCGCTTGCCGAAGCGGATTTGCAGCGTCATTTCCAGGCACTGGCGGCGGCAAATCGGGTTGATGACAACTGGAGCCGTTTTCTGGGTGGCGGGTATTACGATCACCATATACCGGCAGCCATTGACCACCTGATCAGTCGCAGTGAATTTTATACCGCCTACACCCCCTACCAACCAGAGATCAGTCAGGGCACCTTGCAGGCCATCTTTGAGTTTCAGACCTTGATCTGTCAGTTGACCGGGATGGAGGTTGCCAATGCGTCCCTCTATGATGGTGCTTCAGCCTGTGCCGAAGCTGTCCTTATGGCGTTACGCTGTGGACGCAAACGGTCAAAGGTGTTGATGTCGCGGGGTCTGCATCCACGTTACCGCGAGCTGGTGGAAACCTATGTCCGTTATCTGGGGGTTGAGTTGGTGGAGGTTCCACTGGCCGCAGACGGGCGTACCGATTGTCAGGCGGTTGAAAAATTGCTCGATCAGGATGTCGCGGCGCTGGTGACGGGTTATCCCAACTACCTTGGTGCGGTGGAAGATATTGAAACTTTGGCCCAACTGGCTCACACCTGCGGCGCCCGAATGCTGGTAGCAGTCGCCGAACCTCTGGCCCTGGGGCTCTATCGCTCTCCCGGTGAACTGGGTGCCGATATCGTCGTTGGTGAAGGGCAAAGCTTCGGTCTGCCTCTTTCCTACGGTGGCCCCGGCGTCGGTTTCATGGCAGTTAAACAAAAAGATATGCGCTCTCTACCGGGCCGTCTGGTCGGCGAAACCGTTGATGCAGAGGGCCGTTGTGGCTATGTGTTGACTCTCGCGACACGCGAACAACATATCCGCCGTGAGAAGGCCACGTCGAATATCTGCTCCAATCAGGGGATTTGTGCCGTTGTTGTCAGTATCTATCTGGCTCTGTTGGGGAAAAACGGCCTGCCAAAGCTGGCCCGTGACAATTATTCGCGTGTCAGCTGGCTGCAAGAACAGATTGCCGCACTGCCTGGCTACTCGTTGCCGTATTCCGCTCCGGTTTTCAACGAGTTTGTTGTCAGCTGTCCGCGACCTGCCGCTGAAATTTTACGTTCACTTGAGCAGCAACAGATCCTTGCCGGAATCGATCTGGCCGAAGATTACCCTGAAATTGAAAATGGTTTGTTGATCTGTGTCACCGAACAGAACGACAGAAAGCAGCTTGAAAATCTTGTTGCTGCGCTGCAAGGAGGTGCGGCATGAGTGCAATCAGTAGCAAAGGTCTGATTCTGGATGAAAGCCTCTTGTTTGAACGGTCTGTTGAAGGGCGTTGTGGCTATGATTTGCCTGTTCTTGATGTTCCGGCCGTCGAGCCTGCCGCTGCGTTGCAACGGGATTCAATAGAGGGTTTTCCTGAACTGTCCGAGATCGATGTGGTCCGTCACTATACCCGTCTTTCGACCTGGAACTATGGTGTTGACAGTGGCTTTTACCCTCTGGGTAGTTGCACGATGAAGTACAATCCCAAAATCAATGAGCAGTTGGCACGGTTGCCCGGGTTTGCCCACCTGCATCCTGCGGTTCCTGATCACCTGGCGCAGGGAGCTCTGCAGTTGATGTACGAATTGCAGCAGGCTCTTTGTGAAATCTCGGGATTTCCTGCCCTGACTCTGCAACCATCAGCCGGAGCCCACGGCGAATTTACCGGAATGCTGATGATCCATGCCTGGCATCAGGCACAGGGGAACAAACGTCACAAGGTGTTGATCCCTGATACCGCTCACGGGACCAATCCGGCGACGGCGGCCCTCTGTGGTTATGATGTTGTGCCGATTGCCTCTGATGGTGTCCTCAGTGTCGACGCGGTTGCCGCCGCAATGGATGATGAGGTTGCGGCCCTGATGGTCACCAATCCCAACACCCTGGGTCTTTTCGAGTCAACTATTCGCGAAATCTGTGATCTGGTCCACAGTCGTGGCGGTCTGGTCTACTGCGATGGTGCGAACCTCAACGCCCTGCTTGGTATCTGCCGACCGGGGGACCTGGGGATCGATGTCATGCACTTTAATCTGCATAAAACATTTGCAACCCCGCATGGCGGTGGTGGCCCTGGTGCGGGGCCGGTTGGTGTCAGTGCCGAACTTGAGCCGTTTCTGCCCGTTCCTGTGGTGGTTAAAGAGGAAGATTCCTATCGTCTTGATGTCGATCGTCCGCAATCTGTCGGTCGCCTGCGAGCCTTTGCCAGTCAGTTTGGTATTCTGATCCGCGCCCACGCCTATGTTCTGTCGATGGGGCCGGAGGGTCTTAAAAAGACGACCGAGTTGGCGGTGCTCAATGCCAACTATATTCGTGCGCGTCTTGAGGGCAGCTATCATCTGCCATATAAGCAACGCTCATTGCATGAAGTCATCTTCAGTGATGCCGACCTGCCAAATGATTGCCATACGCTGGATGTCGCCAAACGTCTGCTTGATTATGGTTTTCATCCACCGACCATCTATTTCCCGTTGGTTGTCCATGGCGCGTTGATGATTGAACCGACCGAAACCGAGAGCCAGCAGGAGATGGATGAGTTTTGCGAGGCCTTGTTGGCAATTGCGGAAGAGGCAAAGAATAATCCGGAGTTGCTCCATCAGGCTCCGATCAACGCCCGTACTCGCAGGCTGGATGAAACCCGGGCCGCACGCAAGCCGAAGCTGCGGTGCGTGGAAGACACAAGCTAGTCGTTCGTTTCGTCAAAATATTTACAAAATACTCTTATTCGGCTGCAATACAGAGAAAAAC
>JAJRWH010000040.1 GCA_024276935.1 Deltaproteobacteria bacterium | reverse complement strand
TTACGGGTGAATTTGCTCTGGAACAGGGTCGGGAACTCTTCGCGATTCCTGGCTCGGTAAAAAACTTCACCAGCTACGGCCCAAATCACCTTCTCAAGCAAGGCGCCCAGGTCGTCACTGATGCGAAAGATATTTTACAGACTCTCTGGCCATCGCTCCCCACCCGTCAGGAAAAAAAAGCCTTGACCTCCTTTGCCGCCTCCTTGAAAGGGACCACGCTCGAACTGTATCAAGCCCTTGATTTCACCCCCAGACATGCCGATGACCTGGGTCGCGCCTGCGGCTTGACTCCCATGGAGGTTTCCGCTATTTTACTCGACCTAGAACTCCGGGGCGGGGTTCAGGTGTTACCCGGGGGGCGATATGTCCGCAATCCCGAGGCAGGATAACCGCGAGCAGTTCCCGCCGCAATAACTGTACGGAGTCAGTTTGGAGGTCACTTGCGCGAGCGAGTTCTGGCAATCGTTAATCTGATAGCCAAATATGTGTTGGGTGCGGACGGCGCTCCGATCAGCGAACAGGAACTGGTTGCAGAACTGATGTCCGAGGGCTTTGATGCCCAGGAGATCAACGACGCTTTTTCCTGGATGGAATCTACCGCTCTGGAGCCGCCACAAACATCAGACCGCAGCAGTTTCTGTACTCCTTCGGCAACCATGCGTATCTTTACCGCTGAAGAATGTCGCCTCATCGATGTTGAGGCCCGTGGTTTTCTGGTCCGCCTGCGGAGTATGGGACTGATCAATGACGAGATTGAAGAAGAATTGATTGATCGTATCGTTAATGCAGCCGAGGATCCCGTCAGCCTGCAGGAGATTAAAATCATCACCGCCCTGACATTACTGGCCAGAAACAGCAACCAGTGGCAACGTGAAATAGACTGCATGATGACCGAAGACTGGGCGCGTATATATCACTGATTCCGGGCTGCGTTACGCAGCCCTTTTAAGTTCCGGGAAAACTCTTTTTACCCCGGCGAGAGGACAACCTCATGGCCAAATCATTAGTTATAGTCGAATCCCCGGCCAAAGCGAAAACCATCGAAAAGTTTCTGGGCAAAGGATATAAGGTCCTGGCCTCTTACGGACATGTTCGGGCGCTGCCCAGCAAGCAGGGTTCGGTTGATATTGAGCATGATTTCCGCCCTAAATATCATGTACTTCCCGAAAGTAAAAAGCATATTGCGGTGCTGAAAAAAGAGGTTGCCGTTTGTGAAGAACTGATTCTCGCAACTGACCTTGACCGCGAAGGAGAAGCCATTGCCTGGCACCTGCTTGAAGCACTGGGAATCGATGAAAATGCCGACACACCAAAGGTCAAACGGGTTACCTTTCACGAAATAACCAAGGCCGCTATCGATGCCGCCATGGCCGAGCCACGTGCCATTGCCCGCGACCTGGTCGATGCACAACAGGCTCGTTCGATTCTGGACTATCTGGTCGGGTTTAACCTTTCACCCTTCTTGTGGAAAAAAATCCATTACGGACTTTCTGCCGGACGCGTTCAGTCAGTCGCCTTACGAATGATCTGTGAGCGCGAAGCGGCCATTGACGCCTTTGAACCACGGGAATTCTGGAGCATAGAGGCCGATCTGGCCAAGGGGGACAAAGAACAGTTTCGTGCCCACCTGCACAGTAAAGAAGGCAAAAAGCTCGACAAATTTGCGCTGCCAACAGAGCAGGATGCGCAGGCGGTTCTGGACGATCTGCAACAAGCGGTATGGTCTGTTGCCAAGCTGGAAAAGAAGCAACGCAAACGCAACCCGGCACCACCCTTCACCACCAGTACCCTGCAACAGGAAGCCAGTCGCAAACTTGGTTTTTCAGCACGAAAAACCATGACGATTGCCCAAAAACTTTATGAAGGCATTGCCGTTGACGACGGAACCCATGGTCTGATCACCTATATGCGAACCGACTCGGTTGCCCTCTCGACTGTTGCCACCAGCGAAGCCCATGAAGTGATCTGTAAACTTTACGGTAAAGAGTTTGCGCTGGAAAAACCCAGAACCTTCCGCAATAAGAGCAAAAATGCCCAGGAAGCTCACGAGGCAATTCGGCCAACCGAGGTCGTCCGCACCCCCGATTCACTCAAGGCCTATCTCTCATCGGACCAGTTACGTCTTTATCAACTGATCTGGAAACGGACGGTCGCATCACAGATGGCTCAGGCAATCTTTGACGCCACAACTGTCGATATTGCTGCCGGAGATAACTATACTTTTCGTGCCAGTGGTCAGGTTATCCGCTTCGCCGGGTTTATGGTGCTGTATATCGAAGGCACCGACAATGGTGACGACGAAAACAAGGAAGGCCTGCTGCCTCCTCTGGAAGAAGGAGAAGCTCTCGACGTCCAGCAGTTGGTCCCCGATCAGCACTTCACCCAGCCACCACCACGCTTCACCGAAGCCAGCCTGGTCAAAGCACTCGAAGAATATGGCATCGGTCGCCCATCAACCTATGCCAGCATTATGAATACTCTGGTCACTCGCAAGTATGTCCGGCTGGAAAAACGCACCTTCTTCCCCGAAGATGTCGGCAAGGTCGTTGCCAAGTTGCTGACTGACCACTTCAGTCGCTACGTCGATTATGAGTTTACTGCCAGCCTCGAAGAAGAGCTTGATGCCATTTCACGGGGTGAAAAACAGTGGATTCCGGCAGTCAAACAATTTTGGGAACCCTTTATCGAACTGCTTCAGATTAAGGATAAAGAGGTCAAAAAATCTGACGTCACCACAGAAAAAACTGACAAGATCTGCCCGGATTGCGGCAAGGAACTGGTCATAAAACTGGGCCGTGCCGGTCGTTTTCTTGCCTGTAGCGGTTTTCCGGATTGTCGTCACACTGAACCGCTTAACAGCGATGGGCAACCGGCTGAAGAACCGGTCCTCACCGACGAAAAATGTGAAAAATGTGGTGCCCCGATGCAACTCAAACAGGGTCGCTACGGTAAATTTCTCGGATGCAGCGCCTACCCAGAGTGTAAAAATATCCAGCCGCTTGAAAAACCGAAAGCTCTTGATATCAAATGCCCGCAGTGCAACGAAGGGGAGATGATGGAGAAGAAGAGTCGTTACGGCAAAATCTTCTACTCCTGTAACCGTTACCCCAAATGCAAGTATGCGTTGTGGAATCCACCCAAGGCCGAAAGCTGCCCCAAATGCAACTGGCCACTGACCGAAATCAAAACCACCAAACGGTGGGGAACGGTTCAGCGCTGCCCGCAGGAAGGCTGCGGCTGGGAGAAGGAATTGATCCCACCGGAGAAGAAGCCTGCTACCAAAAAAACAGCGGCAAAGAAAACCACCAAAAAGGCTGCGGCCAAAAAAGCCACCGCAAAAAGAACAACCACCAGAAAGAGTCCTGCCAAGGACGCCTGAGCCGGTTCAAGATTCATATCTATAACCGGTCGAGCCTGTTCCAGGTTCGGCCGGTTTCGCGTTGTAGCTCAACAGGAGTAGTCAATGAAAGTCAGCGTCATCGGTGCAGGCCTGGCAGGCTGTGAAGCTGCCTGGCAACTGGCCCGTTTCGGGCTGAATGTGCGGCTTTATGAAATGAAGCCACACCATTTCTCTCCCGCCCACCAGTCGGAACAGCTTGCTGAGCTGGTCTGTTCCAACAGCCTGCGTGGTGCAGGGATGAACAACGCGGTCGGCTGTCTGAAAGAAGAGTTACGCAGAATCGATGCCCTCTTCATTGCCGCAGCCGATGCAACAGCGGTTCCTGCTGGCGGGGCCCTGGCCGTTGATCGGGAAGAGTTTTCGCGGTATGTCAGCGAAAACATCGCGGCGGCTCCACAGATTGAACTGATTCGGCAGGAAATCGACGAATTACCCACTGAAGGGCCCGTCATCCTTGCTACTGGACCATTGACTTCAGACCGCCTGTCACAGCAACTGGCGCAGGTAATCGGTTCAGAACATCTCTACTTTTACGATGCCATCGCTCCGATTATCGAAGCTGACTCAATAAATTTTGATATTGCCTGGCGTGCTTCACGCTACGACAAGGGTGGTGATGACTACATCAACTGTCCGCTCAATCAGGAGCAATATCAGCAGTTTGTCGAAGATCTTCTTACCGCCGACAAGGTGGCCGGTCGTGAGTTTGAAAAACTGGTTCATTTCGAAGGCTGCATGCCGATTGAAGAAATGGCCGCCCGTGGCGTTCAGACCCTGGCCTTTGGGCCAATGAAACCGGTCGGGCTGCCCGATCCACGAACCGACAAAATTCCCCATGCCGTTATCCAGCTGCGGCAGGATAACCGTCATGCCAGCCTCTACAATCTGGTCGGCTTCCAGACCCGCCTCACCTACCCGGAACAACAACGGATTTTCCGCCAGATCCCGGGGCTGGAAAATGCCCGCTTTGCCCGACTTGGCAGCATGCACCGCAATACCTTTGTCAACGCCCCCAAAGCACTCAACTCGCGGTTACAACTTATCAATGCACCCCATATCACCCTGGCCGGTCAGATCAGTGGCGTCGAAGGCTATGTCGAGTCTGCAGCCTGTGGTCTGCTCGCCGGACTCTACGTTGCTGCAGATCTTCTCGGGAAAAAAATTCCGCAGCCCCCTCCGGTCACCGCGCTGGGGGCCCTGCTCAATCATCTGCAAACAGCCGACGCTGACAATTTTCAACCAATGAATGTCAACTATGGCCTCTTCCCTCCACTCGAGGGCCGCAAAATGAAACGGGCCGATCGTCGTCTGGCCATGGCCACCCGGGCTCTGGACGCGCTGCCCGACTGGTGGACACCAATTGTAGCCTGGTCAGCAGACAACCCCAAGCAAAAGGGATCTTCCCATGAATGATAAAATTATTCTTGCCTCTGCCTCTCCGCGGCGGAAAGAATTGCTGCAACAGGTCGGTTTTGACTTCGAAGTCATTCCCAGCCAGGCCGAAGAACATGAGGTTCCCGGAGAGTCCCCTCAAGACCATGTTGTTCGTCTCAGCCTGGAAAAAGCTCGCGAGGTTTCAACCCGAGATGACATCGATGGCCGCTGGATCATCGGCAGCGACACCATTGTTTTGCGCGATGAACAGATTCTCGGCAAACCGGCTAATGACGAAGAAGCCGCACTGATGCTGCGTTCGCTCTCGGGACGCACCCATCAGGTTCTCTCCGGCTACGCGATTCTCGACCGGAGAACAGGCGAAAACCGTTGCGCCGCAGTCACCACCCGGGTCAGTTTCCGTTCATTGACAGATGCCGAAATCTCAGGCTACATTGCCAGTGGTGAACCGGTCGACAAGGCCGGAGCCTATGCTATCCAGGGTCTGGGGGCCTTCATGGTCAGCCGCATTGAAGGCAGTTATAGCAACGTGGTCGGACTCCCCTTGTGTGAAATCGTTCAGGCACTGGAAATTCTCGGCGCCCCGGTCCCCGTTCTTCAACAACACCGTTGAAGCAGGAAATGTTGATGAATCCGATTGCCACAAACCTGAAACTGATCCACCAGCAGATCGAGGCATCCTGTCTGAAGTCTGGCCGTAATCCGCAGGATGTTCGTCTGATTGCGGTCAGTAAAAAAAAGCCCCCGGAAGCTCTCGAAGAAGCCCACAATGCCGGGCAGAACCTTTTTGGTGAAAGCTATGTGCAGGAGTTCAGACAGAAGTTCGAGCAACTGAGCCTCCCTCTCGAATGGCATTTTATCGGGGGATTGCAAAGTAACAAGGTTAAATACCTGCGCGGCAAAACGGCTCTGATTCATTCGGTTGATCGATACTCTCTGGCCCGTGAAATCAGCCAGCAATGGGGAAAAATAAACCAGACCGCCTCAATTTTGCTCCAATTCAATCTGGGGGAAGAAACAAGTAAAAGCGGAGCCTCAGAAACCGAAGCTCTGCAATTGGCCGAACAGATCTCGGCACTGCCCCATTTGCAGATTCGTGGACTGATGACCCTGCCCCCCTACTGTGAAAAGCCGGAAGACGTGCGCCCCTTTTTTCGCCGTTTACGATTGTTGGCCGAAAAAATTGCTGCGGCAAACCTGCCCAATACGGCTGTGACCGAACTCTCAATGGGAATGAGTCACGATTTTCAGATTGCTATCGAAGAAGGAGCCACCCTGGTAAGAATCGGCACCGCAATTTTCGGCGCACGCGACTGATTTGAATGGCCACCTCCTGCCACTCACAGGTCTTTGAATGACCACACCAACCCCGTTACGACAACGCGATATCGCATTTTTTTTCTTTCCACTCTTGCTCAATGTCCAGTTAATGAGCATTTCCCATACGATTATCAACGGTGCTCTGGCACGCCTTGATGACTATGTCACGGCCCTGGCGGGCATGTCGGTCGCCCTGGTCGTCCATCTGTTTCTCGCTTCACCCTCCTACCAGAACCATACGGTCACCATCGCCATGGTTCGCGGACAACGTTCGCTGCGAAGTGTTCTGATTTTTGTCCTTCTGGTTGCAACCTATGTTTCGTTGATGCTCAGCCTGGTTGCCTTTACCAGCCTGGGCGATCTGGTGTTGATCAGACTGCTCGGTGCCCCGCCCCAGATTGCTGCTGCTGCACGCAAGGCACTCCAGTTTCTGGCTCTGCTGCCTTTTTTTACCGGTCTTCGCGGGCTTTTTCAGGGGCTGGTTATTCAATCCCGCAAAACAACCCTGATTTCTATTGCTACCGGAGTCCGGGTGACTGCTCTTTTCGGTTTTCTGGCGGTTGGTAACCACTGGCTTGCCGGAGCGCAACTCGGGGCCTTTGCCCTGGTCAGCTGTGTCATGACCGAAACTTTGGTTATGGCACTATTTGCCTGGCGAGTTCATCTGCCCCTGACCGGTCAGCGTTCTGAAAAAAATACCCGAGAGATTCTGCGTTATGCCTTTCCTCTGGCCTATTCTTCCTGTCTGCAACAGACCATTCCCCTGCTGATCAACTCCATCCTCGGACGCTTGCCGGATGCACCGATGGCGTTGGCTGCCTTTGGTGTTATCCGCGGCTTCCTCTTTCTACTTGCAGGCCCGATGCGTAATTTGCAGCAGGTCTATCTCACCCTGGTCAACACCGTTGCGGACGAACGAATCGCACGGCGTTTTGCCTGGACTGTCAGCCTGGGGCTGGGTCTGCTGGTCCTGTTAATCGCCGGGCCTGCAGCCCGACCGGTATTGGGCCAACTGCTTGGTGTCGAAACACATTTGCTGGCCTACCTGCGTTGGCCCCTGGCCATCTGTGGGTTCTTCCCCCTGCTCTATGCCATCAGTAACCTGTTACGTGGCTGGTTCGCCAAAGCCCACAAAACCTCGTTACTGGGGTATTCAACATTTTTCAAAGCGGGCTTGCTGCTACTGCTCTGGCAACCGATTATCGCATGGCAACCACCCGTTTCTGGTGCCATCATCGGGGTTATTCTGCTTCTGGGAGCCGAGGCGCTTGAAGCCTTCTATCTTCGCTATCAACGCAAGCGTCACCTTGCCCCTGGTACCACGATAGCCCTAGAATGAGGATATGGGCTCTGTAAAAAAACATCCTTGTGCTGACTGCAAAATGTGCCAATGGTGCTCTGACGACCGTTGTCGACTCTGTCTGAAGACCGAGTGTCGCAAGAAACTGAGTATTTCAGAACAGATCGCTGCCTATGAAGCGCTGAATGCCTCTCAACCACAGAAAAAATGCTCTGGTCGCCCCGTTCAAATTGACAATAGAACAAAGCCTTGAAATAATTGGATGATCTTTATTTGGAGAATCATAAAATGCTCCAGCAGTTTGCCCATCTACATCCCATTTTTCAGGCATTACTGGCGACAACCTTCACCTGGGGGATGACAGCCGCTGGTGCAGCCATTGTTTTCGGCACGGGACAGGCCAGCAGAAAGCTCCTTGACTGGATGCTCGGCTTTGCTGCCGGAGTCATGATTGCTGCCAGTTACTGGTCACTCCTGGCTCCGGCCATTGAAATGTCTGAAGCCTCAGGAGTTGCGGGCTGGATTCCGGCAGCAATCGGTTTTCTCCTTGGTGGCATCTGTCTGCGCCTGGTCGATCGGATCCTGCCCCACCTGCACCTCGGGTTCCCGACCAGCGAAGCCGAAGGGGTCAAAACCAGCTGGCATCGCAGCACGCTGCTGGTTCTGGCGATCACCTTGCACAACATCCCTGAAGGGCTGGCTGTTGGAGTCGCCTTTGGAGCTGTCGCTGCCGACCTTCCCGCAGCGACCTTTGCCGGGGCCGTTGCTCTGGCTCTGGGCATAGGTATCCAGAATTTCCCCGAAGGAATTGCCGTTGCCCTGCCGTTACATCGCGAAGGGCTGTCAAAACTCAAGAGTTTCTGGTACGGTCAGCTCAGCGGGCTGGTCGAGATTGTCGCCGGTGTCATTGGCGCCGCTGTTGTTATTTACGCCCAGCCGATACTCCCTTATGCCCTGGCATTTGCAGCCGGGGCAATGATTTTTGTCGTTGTCGAAGAAGTCATTCCCGAAGCCCAACGGGGAAACAATACCGATCTGGCAACCATGGGGACCATGCTTGGCTTTACAGTCATGATGGTTCTGGATGTTGCCCTCGGATAGGCAAGATCCAGATCAGAGAACACACCACTTAACCAAGGAGAATCCACAAGATGTCGCAAGAGTTTCTAGCCTGTCCACGTTGCGGTTGCCTTAAATTCTACGCTCGGGGGGATGCGGGAACGATGGTGTTTTTTCAGGTTAATTCCGAATTCTGGCCAGTTCCGACCGGAATCAATGCCTCTGATCTGAGCCAGGCAGATTTTTCTCCTGTCCATTGTACTGGCTGCTCCTGGTCTGGAGAGATGAATGATCTGGCAGCCACTTAGCAAATCGTCAAATAGCGGGACATCCCAGTAAATATGGGGATATCGCCAGATACAATCAAAAATGTCCTTACAGAAATCACAAAGTATCCACATTTCATTCTCCGGTGAATAAGGCATGATTTATGCTGGAACAGTCCAGCTAAATAACTCAGGTGACAGTGGAACCGGAGCACTGTTGTCCTGTTTATTTCAGGAAGGGGCCGTCAATGGCAAGAATACTGATAGCAGAAGACAGTGATACCGAACTGGCATATCTTCAGGAAGTTCTCAGAGAAACCGACCACGAACTGACCATTACCCGTGATGGGCTGGAGGCTGAAGCAACAGCTAAAGCCGGAAATTTTGACCTGATTATCCTCGACGTTATCATGCCGGGGAAAAATGGTTTTCAGGTTTGCCGGACCCTCAAAAAAGACCCCGAACATAAGCAGACCCCGATTATCCTGCTGACCTCAAAATCAGAAAACAGCGACAAGTTCTGGGGAATGAAACAAGGGGCCGACGAATACATCACCAAACCTTTCAATCCTGTCGACCTGCTTTTGGCAATTCGGCAGCATCTGCGAGTCAGCTGATGGATCTGGGTGAGGTATTGAAAACCTACCTCAATGGTACCCAGCAAGGACAGCTGGTTCTCAAGTTTGTCGACGAAAATCATTTGGGTAAAATATCAATCGTCGCAGGACAGGCCGTCTACCTGACCCTCGGCACCCTGGGCCCCGACGAAACCCTCCGTACCATGGCCGGCAAAGATCTGGAATGGCACAACTTTATCGAGGGCATGCCCGCACGCAAGCAACTTGACCATCCTCTTAACGAACAATTGTTCAATCTCGCGGGGGCAACTCCTCTGGCACAACCAGCCCCTGCGTCATTAAAGGCGACCTCTCTGACAAAAGATATCCCCCCGGAGGACAAAATAGAGTCCTCCCGAATACAGCAGGTCATTGATCAGTTCATCGATCTTGTCGGACCGCTGGGAACAATCATTGCGGAAAAAATCTGCGCTGATCTTTCCTGTCACAAGGGTGCCTCGATGAATACCATGACATATTCCCGCTTCATTGCCGCACTGACTGCCGAAGTTCCGGAAAATGAACGCCAGACCTTTATAGATGCCATGGCCGACTGACCAAAGTCTCAGGGAGGGAAAAATGCTAAGAAACATGAGTATTCGCAAGCGTCTGATGGTCATCCTGACGATGGTATATATCGTCACCATGATCGGTGCAGTCACCGCAGGATACTACGTTCTGAGTCGGGATTCGCTTCGTGAGGCCCGGGAGAAAACCCAACTCTTTGCTACGGTCATGTCAGCCAACCAGAAGTATATGGCACGCTATATCCGACCTGAGATCATGGATCTGCTGCCCGACACCTACTTCCCCGAGGCCAATGTCGGCATCGTCATGATGGGCGAGACCGCCAAAATGATCGAGGCCGATTATCCTGATTACATTTTTAAAGTCGCTTCCCCGAACCCGCTGAACAAGGCAAACCGTTCCGACGCCTTTGAGAATTCGATCATTGCCGGATTTGACAATGGCGATTATGAAACCTGGGAAGGAAGTGTTACTAAAGCAGGCAGACACTACTACGCTTCTGCGGTCCCGGTTGTGGCCCGTAAAAGCTGCATCTGGTGTCACGATGCACCCGAAACCGCCAATCCGGAAATGGTTGAGGAATACGGCAAAGATTCCGGCTACGGGTATGAGGTGGGTGATCTTGTCGGTGGCCGCTTTATCTATGTCCCGATGGCCGATGCAGACAAAATGACCATGAAAAAACTGGCCGGTTTCGGTGGTGGTATCAGTCTGCTCTTTCTGGTCGCCATGCTGATTATTGACCGCATCATCATCGGTACCGTGGTCAAGCCGATCGAGGACCTGGTTGAGGTTGCCGAGGATATCAGTCGAGGAAAAATGGATCGTGAATTCAACGTCAAAGGAAACGATGAAATCAAACTTCTGGCAGATGCATTCAGCCGGATGAAGGTTTCCCTTGCCAAAGCGATGGATATTTTACGCAAATAGGATCACGACACCAAAGGAATGCCCTCAACATTATCTGGAGGAGGAAACCCATGACACGGTTATTGCGAATACTGACGATTTTTGCCCTCGTAATGATATTGGCATCTCCGGTTCTGGCAGCCAGTTCACGACGTGGCAAACGTGTATTCAAAAAGAACTGCAAAACCTGCCACACTCGAAAGGGTGAAGGGGGAAAACTGTCTCCACTCCAGAAAACCCAGGCGCAGTGGCGGATCTATTTTAAAAAGAATCACCATCAGGACAAGCCGGAAATCTGGCAGGGGATGAGCAAGAAGCAACGCAAGGATCTATTGAAATTCTTTCTCGATTTTGCCCTCGATTCTGATCAGCCGGAAACCTGTGGATGAGTCGATCAACGATTTGACGACTTAAGTGTTTTTTGCCACAACAAACCACCAACGATCAGGGCCAATCCCCCAAAGGTGGCGGGAAGGATCTTTTCGCCGACCAGAAAATGGATAAAAAAGAGTGACAAAAAGGGGGATAAAAAGATCAGGCTGCTGATTCTGGCTGTATTGTCGGTTTTGCGTAAAGCCAGAAGCCAGAGGACAAAACAGACCCCCATTTCAAAAAAACCAACATACAGAGCCCCCAACAAGCCTGGCAAAGGGGGCCAGACAAGTTCGGAAAAAAACAGACAATACCCCAGGACAAAAGGAAAACTGCACAGAAAATTAACCAACAGTGCCACCACCGGATCTCGTTGATCGCGGGTATTGAAAATCCAGTACAAAGCCCAGACAACCGTACTCGCCAACGCCAGCAATACCCCGGTACCATCGGTAAACTGTAAACTGAAGGGATTTCCTTCGGTTGCAATAATCACGACCCCGACATAACTGAGCAGCAAAGCTCCCAGTTCGGCGATCCGCAATTTCTGCCCCAACAAGGGAACGGATAGCAGAGCCAGGGTAATGGCCCAGGTATAGTTCAGGGGTTGAGCCTGCTGGGCTGGCAACAGATCGTAGGCCTTGAGTAAAATCAGATAATAGAGAAACGGATTGAGCAGCCCCAGCAGTAATGACATCGCATACTGACGCCGAGTACAGCGAAAGATCAGGCCAAAACGCCCCTGTACCATCAGGATGGCCGCCAATAGCAGGGTCGAAACAGATCCGGCATAGAGCAACAGTTGTACAGGCTCCAGATAACGCAACGAAATTTTAAATGCCGAAGCGATCGTTGACCAGAACAGGACGGCAATCAACGCACACAGATAGGCCTGCCCCTGCGGTTTCATCCGGCATCCTCTGAAACCTGCCGTAAGATACGTCTTGTCGGAAGAACCAGTAACAGCAGTCCGGCAAAAATCAAACTGATGCCTCCGAAAGCTTGTGGAGTCAACTGTTCTCCCAACAGCAGAACACCAAGCAACCCGGCAGTCATCGGTTCTGCCAGAGACAGGGTCACGACCGAAGCCACCTGAGCCCGTTGCAACCCGCGCACGAACAACCAGTATGAAAGGGCCATGGTTGCCAGGCCCAGATGCAGGACAACAAGGATCATCCGGGGCTGAACAACCCAGGAAAGGTCCTTGCCGATCAACAAGGGTGCCAGCAACAGAGCCCCCAGGCAAACCACCACCGCCATCACAGCATTCGGGGCCAGTTTTTCAAGCAACCCCTTGATGACCAGCGCATAACCAGCGTAAGAGATACCGGCCCCGACCGCCAGCAGAATCCCCAACGAATCAACATTAAGGGCAGCCCCTCCCAGACTCAAAAGACTGCAACCAGAAATTGCCAGCAGGGTTGCAACCAGCCAACGGCGCCCCGGACGTTCACCTCGAAACAGATACCCCAGCAAACCACCGGCAATCGGCGCACTGCCAATACCAACAATCGTTCCAACCGCCACCCCGGTTTTATGGACCGCAACAAAAAAACAAACCTGATAACTGGCCATAAAAAATGCCGCCAGCAACGTCGGGCCGATCCGCCAGTCTCCTAGATGACCCAGTTCACGACGACTGTAGGCCAGAATCAGCAGCGCAAGACCACCAACAGCCAGGCGCAAAAAACCGATAACGGTCGAATCATATCCGACCGGGGCAAAAGACTGTGCCGTACCGGTCGTTCCCCAAAGCAGGGCGGCCCCCAGAATATAAAATGTTCCGGTATTATTTTTCATCAGCAGTTATCTTCATCTTTCAGGCACCGGAATCAGAGGGATGATCCGGGGCAGCGCCAGATTGTCGCCCTAACACCCGGCGACAGGGATAGACCATCCAGAGAATTGCCATCAGGCGTCCTGCCACATAGGCCAGAGCTGCGCACAAAGCCCCGGAAAAGGTACTATAGAGCAACAACAGGGTCAAAAGTCCAAAAATGACCGCCGCCTCGACCATCGTCGCGGTCGAAACCGGTCGGGTCAACCGTCCCCCCATCAACACCCCCCGCTGAAAGGAACTGAGCACCGAACCGGCGGGCAACAGGGCCATCAACACCAGGGGTAAGCGTGAAAAACGGGTCAACTCCGCATTCAACCCTGCGACCTGTTGTAACCAGAGCGTCGACAGGGGTGTCAGGGCGATCAGCAGCAAAACCCCGCTGGCAAACAAGGCCAACCCATAGGCAAAATTGCGAATGGGTTGGTACCCCCGCAGATCAGGTCCAAGCAGCGCAATGGCAACCTCTTGAAAAGACAACCCGATAGCCCGAAAGATAAAGGTCAATGATCCCAGAACCGGCATCACCGCCAATGATTCGAGGGGAAAACGGCCCTTGCCCAGAAAAAATATCACCAGCGGATGAACCCCCAGCGTGATAAATGGCGTCAGGGCCAAAGGCAGATAATAACGCCAGAGTTGTGAAAAAGAGAGAACTTCCCCCTGTTGCGGGGATGCCAGCAGACGTCTGACCGTTGGACGTGACAGCAGAAAACTGGCCAGCAACTCGGCCAGCACGCCACAACTGAGAGAAATCCCGCCCAGCAAGGCTCCCTGCAAATCGGAACGCGTAAAAAGAAGAAAAGCACAACCGGCCATCCCCAGCAACCTGAAAACTGTCGCCAGCGCTACCTTGCGAGTCTGATTGTTACGGATCAAAACACCCTGATAAAAACGTCGCAGGCCGATTGCCGCTGGCCAGGGCAGCAAGGCCAGCAGGGCAAGGTGGGTCCGACTGGCAATATCTGGCGTCAGGCCAATGACTGTTTCCATCAACACCCGATAAGGCCAGGGCAACAGAAGCAGCACCAGACCCAGGGTGATCATAAAATTCAGAAAATGGGTAAACTGGCGCAGACGACGATAAGCCAGAGGATTGGATGCCAGTGCCGTTGAAGCACTCATCAGCATAATGATCGGCGCCTCGGCGACCAGGGCAAAAGAAAAAGCCACACCATAGGCCGCCAGGTTCAACTCGGCATCAGCCATCCGGGCAATGATCGCCGTCAACAAGGGGCCATCGATGGCCATCAACAGCCAGGTTCCTAGTAAGGGTGACCAGAACTTGAAAATTTTTCCAAAGGTTAATTTCGGCATAATCAGTGGCCAGAAAAAGCCATTTCCCCTCCAATATCAATAGTTCTGTTCACTATTTATAACTTGTTCACGATTGTTGTTATGCAATAGATATTGAAATACAGTTCAGAATTACCCGCCAACTCTCACATCCAACCCTGGGGCACCGATGATTTCCGCGGCCTGCTGAAGTTGTTCGCTGTCCGGCGTCTGCATCGT
Source organism: Deltaproteobacteria bacterium (assembly GCA_024276935.1). Classification (GTDB taxonomy): domain Bacteria; phylum Desulfobacterota; class Desulfuromonadia; order Desulfuromonadales; family Geopsychrobacteraceae; genus Geopsychrobacter. The sequence goes on along the minus strand of JAJRWH010000040.1, from coordinate 23,426 downwards.
ACCAGACTCATATTTCTGCCCCAGCTTGACATATTTGTGAAGCGCAACATTATGAAACGGCAACAGACTGACCCTGGGGCGCTGTCCCGGCAACCGGGCCACAAACTCAGCCAGCTGATGCAGATTCTGCGCATCATCATTCACCCCCACAATCAATGGCACACGAATTTCAATTGCCGCGCCGGTTGCGGCAAGAAGGCTCAGGTTTCCAAGAATCAGCTGATTATCGACACCGGTAAACTTTTTGTGACGCCGGGCATCCATCAATTTGAGATCAAAAAGTATCAATTCGGCCTGTGTCGCAACATTCAGCAAATCTTCGGACCGGCCATAACCCGAAGTATCGACCGCGCGATGAATATGACGCTCTCCACAAGCGGTGAGAAGATCGAGCAACAACGGCATGTGCAACAACGGCTCCCCCCCGGAAAAGGTCACTCCGCCACCTGACTGATCGAAAAACGGTACTTCTTTTTCAATGATGGCCAGAAGTTCATCCTGCGGATAAAAACGGCCCGTCATCTCTGTTGCCAGGGTCGGGCAGACCTTTGCACAGTTTCCACAGGACTGGCACAAAGATGCATCCGTCACCAGCCCTTCATCATCCAGAGAGCAGGCCTGTTGTGGACAGGCATCCACGCAGGCACGGCAGGCAATACATTTATCTCTGCTGTAAAGTTTTTGCCGCTGGGGCAAAAGACTTTCCGGATTATGGCACCAGCGACAACGTAAAGAACACCCCTTGAAGAAAACCGTCAGCCGAATGCCGGGGCCGTCATTGATCGAGTACCGTTTGATATCAAAAATCAGACTTTGCGTCACGCTCAAAAAGCCTCGTTTTCAGTGCGGTCAATCACTTCCTGTTGCAGGTCGGCATTCATGTCGTTGAAATAATCGCTGTAACCAGCCATCCGCACCAGCAGATCTTTATAATCCTCCGGAGATTCCTGGGCGGCTTTCAGGGTTGCGGTATCAACAATATTGAACTGAATATGATGACCACCGAGGGTAAAGTAACTGCGGACCAGCTGACCGAGCCGGACAATATCCTCATCACGTTTCAGCAGGCTGGGTAAAAAGCGTTGATTGAGCAAAGTTCCACCCGACAAACTGTGGTCAAGCTTGGTCAGAGAGCGGATCACCGCCGAAGGCCCGTGAGTATCAGCTCCGTGCGAGGGAGAAGTCCCATCAGAGATCGACTTGCCCGCCAATCTTCCGTTGGGGGTAGCTCCGGTCATCTTGCCGAAGTAAATATGGCAGGTCGTCGACAGCATATTGAGATGAAAGCTCTCTCCTTTGACATTTGGCTTGCCATCGATTGCCGCCAGCAGATCAGCATAAACCTGCAACGCAATCTCGTCGGCGGCATCATCATCGTTACCAAAAAACGGGGTCTTGTTGATGATCGTCTGCCGCAAAAATTCTTCACCGGCAAAATTCTTTGCCAGGGCGCCAAGCAGCTGATCCATGGCAAGGGTTTTCTGCTCAAAAAGATGAGTTTTCAGGGCAGAAAGGCTGTCGGTCACCGTCCCCAGGCCGGTACACTGGATGTAATTGGTATTGTAACGCGGGCCTCCGTCATAATAATCACGGCCCTTACTGATACAATCTTCGATCACCACCGACAGAAACGGAGCAGGTGCATACTTGGCAAACATCCGGTCGATATAGTTACTGACGCGTATTTTGGTCTCGACAATGTAATTAAGCTGACGGACAAACGCGGCATAAAGCTCTTCGTAGGTCGCAAAATCCCGCGGATCACCGGTTTCAATCCCGACCTTTTTACCACTGAGCGGATCGACACCATTGTTCAGGGTGATTTCAAGAACCTTGGGGACATTCAGATAGCCGGTAAGAATGTAGGCTTCCTTGCCAAAAGCCCCCACTTCGATACAGCCGCTACATCCTCCTTCTCGCGCATCACGAAGTGATTTCCCCTGACGCAGCAGTTCAACAACATAGACATCAGGATTGAAAATCGAAGGATAACCGTGCCCCTGCCGGATCACCTTGCAGGCAGCATGGAGGAAACGTTCAGGAGTCTTGGCGCTGATATGGACCGCGTTCCCCGGTTGCAGGATATGCAGCTCCTCGATCACTTCGAGCATAATGTATGAAACTTCACTGACCCCATCCCAACCTTCGGCAGTAATTCCGCCAATATTGATATTGGTAAAATCATTGTAGGTACCACTTTCGCGTGCGGTGACCCCAACCTTGGGTGGTGCCGGATGGTTGTTGACCTTGATCCAGAAGCAACAGAGCAACTCCTTGGCCTGCTCACGACTTAAGGTGCCAGCAGCCAGCTCAGCGGCATAAAATGGTGCCAGATGCTGATCAAAGTGACCCGGATTCATGGCATCCCAGCCGTTCAGTTCGGTAATCGTTCCCAGATGAACAAACCAGTACATCTGGATTGCCTCACGAAAGGTCTGCGGTTTGTGCGCCGGAACTCGGCGACAGACCGCAGCGATCTCCCGCAACTCGGCAGCACGGCGGGAATCCTGTTCCTGAGCCGCCAGTTGTTCTGCCAGTTCGGCATGGCGCTCGGCGAAGAGGATCACTGCATCACAGCTGATATCCATCGCCTTGAGCTCTTCGAACCGGTCCGTTGCGGTCGGATCGTTCAGATAGTCCAGGTCAGCAATCTCACCGGCGATCTGCGCTTTGAAATCGAGCATCCCTTTGTGGTAGATCTGCCCGTCAAGTGCCGTATGGCCCGGAGCCCGTTGTTCCATAAACTCGGTGAAAAGACCCGCCTCGTAGGCCGCCTGCCAGGGTTGCGGTACATGGCTGAAAATCCGCTCGCGGATTGTCTTGCCCTGCCAGTAGGGAATCACCTCACGGGCGTAGGTCGCTATATCCTCATCACTGATGGTGTAGGGCTGCTGCTCGCGGTTGTTGAGAATTTTGAAATCGCCAACACTGTGGCAGGTCAGTTCAGGAAAGGTCGGCACCGCCTTGGGGGCAGGACCTCGTTCACCAACAATCAGTTCGTCGGCACCAATGTAAAGGGTCTTTTTCTGGCAATGGTCATAAAAATTGAGTGCCCGCAGGACCGGGATCGAATATTTTCCGTAATTCTCCCGGTAAAATGCCGTTTCGTGCAACGCCCGTTCGATTGACAAACTCGGCACCGTCTCGACACTCCGTTTGCGCAAACGCTGGATACGTGGATTCATTCCTGGACCGATCTCATGGTGTTTATCGGCATAAAAATTTCCTTCACTGGCCGCTTTTCGCTGTGGAAAAGCTTGTCGTTGGTCACTCGTTTCCATGCGATTCTCCCTCTCTACCCGCTGCTGGTTGATGAATGGTTGACCGTTACCTTTGTGAGTTGCCTGTGATAATTGACCTATAGATGAAAAAGCAACGCGACAGGAAACCACCATCACCTACAGCAGAGCAATTTGGATACCAGAATGACCACCATAGCATGCAGCCGATAACTTGCTGAATATCCAAATAAAAACAGTGCCAAAACGCAAACCGAACAGATTGACTGCCGCCAGCATCAATTCATTATTGCATATTATATTCACGAATGAATAAAAGGCATACCTCCCACAAAACGGCATTGTACGCCAAAAATTGTTACAACTGAGGTATACTCGGGATTTCACTCTTTTCAGGGAGGAACCATGGCCCAACAATTTGACTACATCACTATCGGTGGTGGCAGTGGTGGAATCGCCTCGGCCAACCGCGCCGCAATGCGCGGCGCCAAAGTTGCAATCATCGAAGCCAAACACCTTGGCGGAACCTGCGTCAATGTCGGCTGTGTGCCCAAAAAAGTTATGTGGCATGGGGCACAAATTGCCGAGGCTATCAGACAATATGCCCCCGATTACGGTTTCGACATCCCCGATTACAGCTTTCAGTGGCCAACATTGATCGCCAACCGCGAAGCCTACATCAAGCGTATCCACCAGAGCTACAACAGTTCCCTGGCGGGTAACGGAGTCACCCTGATCAATGGTTTTGCCCGGTTTGTCGACAACCAGACAGTCGAGGTCAACGGTGAACATTATCAGGCCAAACATTTTCTGCTTGCGGTCGGCGGTCGTCCGACGATCCCCGATATCCCCGGGGCTGAATTTGGAATTGATTCGAACAGCTTTTTCGCTCTGCAGGAACAGCCGCAAAGGGTCGCCATTGTCGGGGCCGGATATATCGCCGTTGAACTGGCGGGACTGCTGCATAATCTGGGTTCCGAAACCCACCTCTTTGTGCGCAAGCATGCTCCCTTGCGCAACTTTGATCCCTTGATCGTTGAAACCCTGCAACAGGTGATCGAGGCCGAAGGGCCAACACTGCACCCCCAGGCAATCCCCGAAAAGGTCACAAAAGAACAGGATGGCAGCCTGACCCTGACTCTGCAAAATGGGCAAAGCTACAATGTTGACCAGCTGATCTGGGCCATTGGTCGTCATCCGGCAACTGACGACCTCAACCTTGAAGCGACTGATGTTGAACGAACAGACCGGGGATATATCCGGGTGGATGAATACCAAAACACCACAGCGCACAACATCTATGCCGTCGGAGACATCATTGACGGCGGGATCGAACTGACCCCGGTTGCGGTCAAAGCAGGTCGCCTGCTGGCAGAACGTCTTTTCAACCCGGAAATGCCCGCAGCAAAAATGGATTACGATCTGGTGCCAACAGTCGTTTTCAGCCACCCCCCTATTGGCACCATTGGTCTGACCGAACCGGAAGCAATAGCCCGCTATGGTCAGGACAAAACCAGAGTCTACACCTCAGGATTCACTGCAATGTATACAGCTGTAACCCGTCATCGCCAGCCTTGCAAAATGAAATTGATCTGCGCAGGAGCAGAAGAAAAGGTCGTCTGCCTGCACGGAATCGGCCTGGGGATGGATGAAATACTGCAAGGGTTTGCCGTTGCCATCAAAATGGGGGCAACCAAAGCCGATTTTGATCGTGTGGTCGCCATCCACCCAACCGGGGCAGAAGAATTCGTCACCATGACCTGAGGTCGAAAACAAAAAGCTGGCATCAGCGGCAAACACTGATCTTGAGGAATTTACACAAAAAAGGGCCAGAAAGAGAACTGACCGGGTGGAATGTTAGATGCGCACCAGCCCCGCAGCCCAGGTAAACCCGGCACCAAAGGTGACCATTCCAACCAGAGCGCCTTCCTTCAACTCACCGGAACGCCGCAGCTCATCAAGGGCAATAGGTATAGATGCCGCCGAGGTATTGCCATAACGGTCCACATTGACGTAAACCTTGTCCATCGCTATCTTGCAGCGCTTGACGACCGCCTCAATAATCCGCAGGTTGGCCTGATGGGGAATCAGCAGATCGAGATCCTCAACGCCCAGGCCTTCACGGTCCAGAACCTCTTTCAAGGCTTCGGTCATTGAGGTTACCGCATGCCGAAAAACCTCTTTGCCCTCCATCCGAATACTGTGCAATCGGGCCTGCACATTTTCAACCGTTGGCGGATTGACGCTGCCACAACCCGGGTTATACAGCAGACCAGTGTGGGCACCATCAGTCCTCAAACAGGTCTGCAACAGGCCACGGTCACCGACTGCCTGTCCCAGCACAACAGCTCCGGCACCATCACCAAAGAGGACACAGGTGTCCCGATCCTGCCAGTTAACCATCGAGGTCAACACTTCGGCACCAAGCACCAGCACCCGCCGATAGCCGGAATTGGCCATCATTCCTTCGGCAATCTGCAATCCATAAAGAAATCCGGAACAGGCGGCAGAAAGGTCAAAAGCCACCGCATTTTTTGCTCCCAGCTTTTCCTGAATAAAACATGCCGCCGCCGGAAATTTCATATCCCCGGTTACGGTGCCAAGAATGATCAGGTCAATCTCATCAGCCGCCACATTGGCACTCTGCAAGGCGTTTCGAGCCGCTTCGACGGCCAGGGTTGAAAGGGCTGTTCCCGGTTCGGCAACATGGCGCTGTCTGATCCCGGTTCGAGCGACAATCCAGTCATCAGAAGTGTCGACCATCTGCTCCAGATCGACATTGGTAAGAACCTTCTCCGGCACAGCACGCCCGGTTCCCAATATCATGACTTGTGGTGTTTTCGGCATCAGTTTCCTCTATCGTCAGAACATGTCGGCTATAGCTGCAACCTAGCACAACTGTCCCCTCCCCTCAAGAGATCGACCCTGATAGCGGCCAAAAGGATTTTTTGACTTTTTCTTCCACGAACAGGAACAATGCTATACTTTCGACGTAGCAATCTGATTCTGGCACCAGACAGACAAGGAGACTCCATGGCCTCGCTCAATTTCGAACTGGAACGACGTCAATTCAGAGAGTATTACGACAGCCATCGTCAGACCTTTGAAGAAGCCAAAAATGCTTTCATCAGCCTGATCAATACCCTGATCCGCCAATCAGATGTTGGCGAAGTCACAAAGGTCGAGGGGCGAATCAAGGACAGGGCCGAGTGTATCCGCAAGTTCCACCGCAAATACCAGAGCAAACTGGAAGCCGACGAACAGCCCTACCGAATCCGGGATTACATCTCGGATCTGATCGGCATCCGGATCGTTTGCCTGTACGAAGACCAGATTGCGGTTGTTTCTGATCTGTTGCAGCAGCATTTTCGTACCATCGATGTCACGGATAAAATCTCGGCGGTTGAAAGTACCGAGGATTCCTTTGGCTACAAAGGCCTGCATCTGGACCTGGCTCTCAATGATGAGCTGGCTGCCCAGCCCCGCTATCGACCCTGTACGGATCTGATCTTCGAGGTTCAGATTCGCTCCCTGATTCAGGATGCCTGGAGCGTCCTTGATCATAAAATCAAATACAAAAAATCGATTCCCAATGATCTGCGTCGCCGGATCAATGTCCTTTCAGCCCTGTTCGAACTGGCAGACCGTGAATTTAAGGAAATTCGCAATGCGACAGCCGAGTTGATGCAACAGGCTACCGTTGCCCCGATTATTGATACCGCGACAGAAAACCAGAGCCCGCCCGAAACCACCCCCAACGAAAAAGCGGTCAATGCCTTCAATTTTTTACGAGTTGCCGGACATTTCTTTCGTGATTTTGAATTTAAAGATTACAAGGTCGATGGTTTTGTCCAGGACATCCTGAGACTGAATCCAAACTTTGAAAAGGCAGACCTTCATCGCTGTCTGATTGAAAATATGAAGATGGTGCGTGACTATCGAAACGATTTTCTGGCAGAAGATCCGGAAAACACCTTCAGTCCCTACACCACGATCCGACACTGCCTTTACCTTTATGATCGCAATACTTTCCTGAAAATTCTTTCGCGGGTCTCGCGCGAACGTTTCGACAACTGGCTGCAATCTGCCCACAGGGAGATATAACTCTCATGCCATCTTTGCAACGTTTTAAAAACAGGCTGATTGCCAAATTGATCACCCGCTACCCGGGTCTGGCTAAACGTTTTACCGCCGCCTACCACCCCTGGGAAACTGACGGAGAAATCCCCTGGGTCCCGCTGACCAAAGCCCTGAAAAACTCCAGAATTGCGCTGGTCACCACATCCGGAGTTCATCATTCTACCCAGCCCCCCTTCAACATGCAGGATCCTCAGGGTGATCCAGACTATCGGGAGCTGACAGGCCGGGACATTGCTGCCGACTACCTGATCACCCACGACTATTATGACCACAGCGATGCCGAACGGGATCTGAATATTGTATTTCCGATTCAGCGTCTTCAGGAGCTGGAAAAAGAGAAAATCATCGGCAGTCTCAACCCGCGCCATTTTGCCTTTATGGGCCACATTGATGGCCCCCACATCACAACCCTGATAAAACAGACGGCACCGGATGTCGCCAGAAAACTGGTCGCCGACCAGGTCGACCTGGTTCTGCTGACCCCCGCCTGAGGGATTTGCAATCAGTCCGTGGGACTGATCCAGAGAGAGATTGAAAGACTCGGCATCCCGACCATCGGCATTTCCATTGTGCGCGAATACAGTGAAAAGGTTCGCCCCCCGCGAACAGTTGCCCTGCATTGGCCCTTTGGGCATCCCCTGGGTGAAGTCAATAATGCGCGTCAACAACGAGTGGTTCTGCTGGAAACATTCAGACAACTTTACGCCATCAGTAAACCCGGAACGATTGTCGATCTGCCATTTCGCTGGCGGCGTGAAAATTACGCAAACTACTCTGAACCGACAACTAAAGAGCTGTCACCTTTCACCTGAAAAAAGCAAAACCTTGGCTGCGGCGCACAAGAAACTTACGGGGCCCGCGTGTTAGAATGAACAGACCAACAAAGGAGCCCCGCCAATGAAAGAGGCACTGTTCTGGAAAAAATCATCAGCCAACAGGGTCAGCTGTCAACTCTGCCCTCACAACTGCGTAATTTCAGAAGGAGAACATGGGGCCTGCGGGGTACGCAAGAATATCGACGGCACCCTTTACGCTCTGACCTATGCCAAAGTTATCGCAACCGCCGTCGACCCGATTGAAAAGAAACCCCTGTATCACTTTTATCCGGGCAGTTCGGCCTTTTCTCTTGGCAGTCTGGGGTGCAATCTACGCTGCAAACATTGCCAGAACTGGCAACTCTCGACCGGCGTCGCGACTGAAAAAGACCATCGTCTGCAAGACCTCTCCCCCGAACAGGCCGTCACCAGCGCCCGCAAACATCATTGCCAGATCATGGCCTACACCTACAATGAACCGAGTATCTGGCCCGAATATATCCTCGATACGGCAAAACTGGCCCGCCAACAGGGTCTGTTCAATGTTCTGGTCACTTCCGGGATGATCAATCCCGAGGCGTTAAAAATCCTGCTGCAGACAACCGACGCCTATTGTCTTGATATCAAGGGATTCAGTGAGGAGCTCTACCGAAAATTGACCGGAAGTGCCGTTTTGGGTCAGATCCTCGACAATGCCAAAATGGCGCTCAATTCAGGAAGTCATATCGAAATCATTACCAACCTCATTCCGGGCTGGAACGATTCCTTTACTCAGCTTGATGGTCTGTCTCACTGGATCGTCAACAACCTGGGCCCGGACATCCCCTGGCATGTTACCCGCTACCACCCCGGCCACCAGCTCCATGAGCCTGCAACCCCGGTAGAAACGCTCAATCGAGCACGGGAAATCGGTCTGAAAAACGGGTTGCAGCATGTTTACGTCGGCAATGTTCCCGGACATCCAGGGCAAAATACCCTTTGTCCCGGATGCGGAAAAACCCTCATCGACCGCACCGGGTTCTCACTCGGCACCAACCATATCCAGGCAGGGCTCTGTCGCTATTGCGATCACAAGATTGGTCACTACCGGGCTTTTGACATCAACTGAGATCCGCAAAATCCCAGCCATAATTCGCCAGATTAATTCGCTGATCCGCATCAAAACAGATGCCCTCGGCTTCAAGAATATCCCGTTGCAGAAGGTTGCCTTCTCCATCGGTCCGCAGGCTGATTTTGCCCAGACGATTTACCACCCGTTGCCAGGGGACCTGACTGCCGACTGGCAACGCGGCCATGGCAAACCCGACAGTACGGGCCGTACACCCACACAGCTGACTGACCCGGCCATAGGTTGTCACATAGCCGACAGGGACCTGACAAACCAGATCATAGATGGATTGATAAAGTGAACCGGAACTCTTTTGCACCATAAATCCAGAGTACAATTATTCGGCCAGTGGTAACAATCAACAAAACTACCCGGAGATCGCAAGCCCCCCCCTGCAAGAGCTACCGCCCGGACAACGCGGCACGCCCTCTTTCCCTGATTCCGTATTTGAGCAACTTGCGAGCCACGGTCGGCTGGCTCATCCCCAACTGCCGGGCAATCTGCTGCTGAGACGAGCAACATGCAGCCGCCTCAAGAAGCACCTGGCGCTCAACCGTTTCGAGAATCTGGTTCATTGTCATTACGGCGGGCCAGGTTGCAGAGAGAGGCGAAGAGCTGGCTTCTTTGGCGCCAACAAGATCTCGCGGAAGATCACAGACATCAATCGATTCAGTCTCTGTCATCACAACCAGCCGCTCACAAATATTCATCAATTCACGCACATTGCCGGGAAAGGAATAACCAACCAGGCAATCAAGTGCGGCGGTGGTCAAACGTTTGCGGGTCGAGGTTTTGGCACAGAATTGATCCAGATAGCTATAAACCAGCGGAACCAGACATTCCTGCCGTTCACGCAGAGGGGGGATAAAGAGAGGAATCACCCTGAGGCGATAGTAGAGATCAAGCCGAAAAGTGTTCGCGGCAATCATCTGCTCAAGATCACGATGGGTTGCCGCCAGAATACGAACATCAACCCTGCGGCTTTGGGTGGCACCCAGACGCGTCAGTTGACCCTCTTCAAAAAAACGCAGCAATTTGACCTGGGCTGCTGCGGGAAGTTCGGCAACCTCGTCCAGAAACAGAATCCCGCCATCAGCAATTTCGAGCAAACCGGGCTTGCTTCCTGTCGCACCGGTGAAGGCCCCTTTTTCATAACCAAAGAGTTCGGCCTCAATCAGATTTTCAGGAATTGCCCCACAGTTTATTTTGATAATAGGCTGTTCAGCACGATGTGAATTTTTGTGAATCAGGTCGGCAATCAACCCTTTGCCAACGCCAGATTCTCCCAGCAGAAGAACTGTCGTATCGACCTGACTGACCTTGAGTGCCTGCTTGAGGACTTTGACCATTTTGGGACTGCGGGCAATCACCGGTTTTGCGGCAAGCTGGTTCTGCTGCAGCTCCAGAACCTGATGGCGAAACTGATCCTTGATCGCCTGCTGTTCTTCGAGTTGACGTTGCAGACGGTCTGTTTCGGTAATATCACGCTCGCTGACCACCACCCGAATCAGTTCACCTGCATCATCAAAAACCGGGGTTGCTGTTGAAACCAGCTTGCGCCCGTAACGATTTTCCTGCAGCAGACTGACCTGCTGACCTGTTTTGATTGCTTCAAGGGCCCCCGAGGGAAGAATGACCAGTCCTTCCCTGGCGGCATCCAGATAACGACGTCCAACCAGTTGAGCTGCGGTCGCATGATTGATTCGCTCTGAAGCCGGATTGACCCTCAGGATGACCCCTTCGCCATCACAGACGAACAGACCATCTGACGACGCATCGATGATTGCATCGTGCTCCCAGGTCAGTTCCTGAATCTTTCTGTCCATCCCGACTCCCTGATCGATACCGATCCGAGCAGGGCAAGCGGTCAGGTCGCGAGACGCCTCACGCCATGATCACTGGTCCAATGCTCAAAATCACTGATCCGCGGCAGTTCAAGCTGGTGGCCTACGGGGTAAACATTAATGGCCTGAAGCAATTCAACCCGTACGGAACGGGGCTTCAAGACAAGAACCCGTGCTACGGCTGAAAAACGCCCCCGACAGTCATGCCAACGCGCCTGCACCTTTTGGCCCACCGCCAAACGACGGTCATCAAGGTGCTGTGAAAGTATTGGATCTGGTCCCATTTGACTAAACTCCCGGCAGAATCAGGCCACAAAATGACGTTGCAGATGGCCACTGAGCATCTGCTCATACTCAGCATCACGATCTTCCTGGTAAACCAGTGACGAAGCAATTTCACTGGCCAGGATAGCCGCCTGATACTTGACAGGCAACTGGCCAATTCGCCGCCGGTAGTTCGGATTTTCACTCAGCATTCGCGGCAGGTGGGCCAGCAGGGCCCGCCGATAACGGGGCTTGGCACCAAGCTCAGGATGCTGCTGAAAATAGTCAAACAGACGCGCGTAGTGTGCGTTGATTTCCTGCGATAAAGCCGCCGAAATATCGGTATAGCTCATGCTGCCATCCAGCTCCTGATAACGGCGAAAGATCAGGCGCGCTTCATCGGCTGCACGTTTTTCGAGAATCTCGAGGACATCACCAACATAACGATCCTTATGGGCAAAGAACTCCTTTTCACTCAGAAGCAGATTGGCAATAATTTCGTACGACGAAGAAATGACCCCGCACTTGTTGGCCGATGCATCACGCATGATGACAACCCCTGCCTGCTGCAACCGATCACGTGCTTCGGGAGTAATAAAAGAATTGGCTCCTTCGACAATGGCTCTGGCACTGGGCTTGCCATCGCGCAGAAACTGTTGCCAGTTTCCTTCGTGAATTGTTTCAGGACGACCACCGGCAGGAATAAACAGGTCGGCTTCAACATCGAAAATCAACCGATTGAACAGGCGATAGAACTCATCGACCGTGATCCATTCTTCGATCAGTTCCCCCCCCTGCTTGCTGACCTTGCGATAGAGTTCGCGCAGGCCGTCACGTCGGGTCTGGCTGCGGAAAATCATCATCCCGCCATCATGCAGAGCCTGCGGATCATACTGATCGATATCGCTTTTCAAGACCACTTTCTGCAAGGCGTCAAGATCGGCACCGACGGGATCAACCAGAGCGCCGGTTCCATCCAGAATCAAACGAATCTGCACCTGAGGACAACGCTCAAGCAGCAGACGCAGGCCATTGCCTGCAACATCACCACCGGGGCCACCAGTGATTTTGACGCTGAAGGGCTCTTTGCGCATATCGATGCCCAGATGCTGCAAGGTAATTTCGGCAAAGCTGATAACCCCGGTCGAAGTCACCCCGTATTCCTTGTGGTTGATCCCGAACCGTTTGCTCGAAATCACTCCCGGCCCCAGCAGATAGCCACGCTTGGTCGAAATACGGGCGATCAGTTCAACCATCTCGTCATGCATATTTTCATCAGGACCAAGCTCGATCGGTTCATCTTCCTGATAGTAGTCAACAACCCGTGGGTCTTTGGCAATACCATTCTCGGTGACGTAAATATCGAGAAAGGCCTGAATAAATCCGTACTGCAGTTTGTAAAGTCGACGCGTCACGGTTTCCGGATCGGCGATATCGGCGGCATCAAGAGCAACCACCATCTTTGATCCACCTTCGTAAATATCCTTGTTTTTTAGATGCTGGGTGTGTGCCAGCACATAGTTTTCGCGAAACAGGGTGTTGGCACTGGTAATATAATCATCCCGATTTTTTGCCAGGACGGTTCGCCAGCCCCCGCGGGCGATGTCAGAAAAACCGATGTGGTAGCCGCAGCCATGCCGACCAAAAAAGAAGGTCACCCGGAAAGGACGTTCAGGGGGCAGGTCAGAGGTATGTTCAGGCCCCAACTCATCGAGATACCCCGGTGCCAGGCGAAAGACCAGAGCATGTTTCTGGGCAACAAAAAAGTTGGTTTTAAGGGTGTGGGTAATAAAAAGCAGACAACACCGGAAAACCGTCCGCCGAATCGCATCCAGGTAGGAATGCCCCGTATTGTAGGCCGCGATTGCCTGCGACAGTTCAACCAGTTCGCTCTCGTAGTTTTCCTGGCGATCGGCCAGCTGAGGCTCAAAGCGGATTCGAAACAGGGCGACCAGACGCAAGGTCATCTCGATATCCGCCGCAAAAGCGGCCTCCACCTCCTGACAACTGAAACGATCCGGCTGATTGTGAGCCAGACTGGTGTGACAGAAACTGACAAAAGCATTGACCAGCGACGCATCAATCCCGGTCACCTGCCCTTTGGTCACCAATGGATAGGTCTTGGCTGCAGTCGACAGTATCTGGGTATTGAACAGTTCAAGTTCCAGCTGATTGTAAAGAAAACTGTCTTTTGCCAGCAGATTGATTCCCTCGCCCCGCAGGTAGAAGGTGCCCAGAAAATAGGGATGGGTTCCGTTGTGAATCGTCATACAGTAGGCACGTTTGATGCCGAGCCCCAGGCGATTGTAAACCTCCATCACCTGCTGGAGGAAATCGAGCTGGGGTGGATTGCCGGCAGCAAACAGAATCCGATATTCAGGCTGGTCAAGAATCTCTTCAGCAGGTTCGGCATCAAAATAAACCCCACCGTTGGCAACCGCCTGGTGGTAGAGCCAGAGAATCTGCGCGACCCGGCGTGATGGCGAATGCCGCACGTAGGCTTCGTTGTTAATCCAGATCAGGCGCAGTTCCTTGTCGAAACGTGAAAAATCATACTGGGGATAATGTTGTTTGAGTGCCGCCTTGATTTCACGCTGCAAACGCTGCGGAATCCGCACCTCACCGGCCTCCAGAATATCCTCGGCGGTCCGGCGATCAAATTCGAAACGTTGTAGTTCCAGTTCCTCTCCAATACCGGGAACCGGCGCGTAAGAATGGGTGAACTGGGCATAGGAGATCTCCCGTTCACGCAACAGACGTAAAGTACGATAAAGAGAGCCCGGCTGATTCAGCCGGGCCAGGATCAAGGTCATTTCGGTGTCGCGCAGTACCAGGCGCTTGTTCTGTTTGAGGTAGGGCAACTGGATCGCCAGTGATCCAATTGCCTCCGCTTCGTCACGCATGGTCACCGACAGGTAGGGGTGCATCTGCTCCTGCAACCATTGCAGATTGGCTCCGGCACCAAGACATCGGGTTGTGATCGATTTTGAAACCTGACGAAACCAGCGGGTTTTTTCTGACTCGGTCATTATTGGATATCCTCTTTGATATCAGTTGGGTTGCTGCACAGGCTCTCAGTGACCAACATGAGGTGGAACAATCACCACCGTCCGGTGCGTTTTCCGCAGAATTTTTTCAGCAACACTGCCTAAAAAGGCATAGTGCAGACGTCCCTTGCTGTGACTGCCGAGGACGATCATATCAACATCCAGACGATCGGCAACACTTAAAATCATCGGAGTCGGTTCACCATGGTGAACTTCTACTTCAGGAGGATGTTTCAACTCGGCCTCAAGCAGTTCGGCCTCGCCCCGCAAAATATCATGCAGTTGCTCGCGGGTCTGTTTTGCCAGGCTGGCTTCGTTGGCGGCATTGAGCTGGGACAGCTTATCCGCCCCCATGTTGAGCGCAACCATGTTCAACACCGCCGGATCAACCGTCGGCATGACATGGAGAATATGCAGTTGCGCATCAAATTTGGCGGCCAGTTCAAAGGCGTATCGAATGACATTTGCCGACTCTTTACTCAGATCTTTTGCAACAAGAATACGATTTATCTTGATCGACATGCGGTTCTCCTATCCTGCTATCGAGCCTCAACAAACCCGGTAGAGAATCGATTTACATCCGGCAGTGGTTCATATCATGCTTTGCCGGATGTAAATCAATCCATATTCCGAGTCATCAGACCCTGAGTTTTGCCAAAGGTTCAGACTGAAACAGCAGCCTTGGCTTCAGCCTCAGCTTCGGCTTCTTCCTCTTCTTTTCGACGTCTGAACTGAACCCGCCAGATAAAAGCGTACAGGAGGATTGCCGGGATGTACATAATCTCTTTCGGCAATCGCTCGGTCGGCATTTGAATATTCATGATTTCCTGATCGAAATCGACCCCGGCCTTCTCTGCCAGACTTGAAAATACGACATTATCAACCAGAATTTTTCCATCTTCGATTCGGGTTTCAAGACCGATCCCGGCGAGTCTTTCAGCTCCGGTCGGTTCGTCTCCAACGGCCAGCATAATCGTTTTTGTATAGGTCTTGCCGTTCATCTTTTCCCCTTTAAGCATCAAGCGTAAAGAGGATCCCGGTTCCATTTTTCCGACCCAGGATTCAAGCTGTGCCGGAGGTTCTTCGATCAATGGGGGAAAGACCTTGTCCCACACCAGGCCGGGCCGAAACAAAATCAACGCCACCAGCAACAAACCGACGGTCTCCCAAACCCGACATTTGGTCAGGAAGAATCCCTGGGTTCCGGCAGCAAAGGCCAGCATGGCAAGAACGGCTCCTGCAATCACCAGGACCAAGTGATACCAGTGATCAATCCCGATCATCAACAGCTGGGTATTGAAGATGAACATAAAGGGCAGAACCGCGGTTCGAATATCGTAAATAAAACCCTGTATACCGGTCTGGATCGGATCACCTCCCGAGATCCCGGCGGCGGCAAAGGCCGCCAGTCCAACCGGTGGAGTATCATCCGCCAGAATGCCAAAATAGAAAACAAACAGGTGAACGGCAATCAGGGGCACGATCAAACCATTTTGCGCTCCCAGATCGACAATGACCGGAGCCATCAGGGTCGAAACAACAATGTAGTTGGCGGTGGTCGGCAGTCCCATACCGAGAATCAGACTGATAACTGCGGTAAAAAGCAGAATCAGCATCAGATTTCCACCAGAGATATACTCGACGAATTCGGTCATGACCAGACCGATTCCGGTCAAGGTTACCGTACCGACAACGATCCCCGCAGCGGAGGTGGCCACCCCGATCCCGATCATATTTCTGGCCCCGGAAACCATCCCGGAAATCAGATCGTCAAATCCGGCCTTGAAGGAAAAATCAGCGCCCTTCTGTTTGCGGAAATATCCCTTGAGTGGCCGCTGGGTCAAAAGAATCACAATCATCAACACTGTTGCCCAGTAGGCGGCGAGAGCCGGAGACAGTCGTTCGACCACCAGACACCACATCAACACCACAATCGGCAACAGAAAATAGTAACCAGCCTGAGCCGTCAACCCGAGATCCGGCAGTTCCTTGATTTCGGTACTCTGTTCAAGTTCCGGTACCTTGCAGGCCAGTCTGAGCAACAGCAGATAGGCTGCTGCCAGCAGAGCCACCACGATATAAATCGTTGCGGCACCGGCAACCCCCTTGATCCATCCCAAACCGTAGTAGGTCACTCCGGCAGTAATAATCAGAAACAGGATGGTCATGATAAAGGACCGCAACCGCTGAACAATAGTTCGGGTCACGGTTTTCTCCATCCCCTTGAGGCCCATTTTACAGGCTTCGAGGTGAACGATATAAACCAGCGCGACATAGGAAATAATCGCAGGCAAAAAGGCGTGCTTGATTACCTCGATATAGCTGATCCCGACATACTCGACCATCAGGAAAGCGGCAGCCCCCATAACCGGCGGCATCAACTGACCATTGGTTGAACAGGCCACCTCGATCGCTCCGGCTTTTTCTGCCTTGAAACCGACCTTTTTCATCAGCGGAATCGTAAAGGTACCGGTTGTTACAACATTGGCAATGGATGAACCTGACACCAGGCCTGTCAAGCCGGACGAAACAACTGCGGCCTTGGCCGGGCCACCCTTCAAGTGACCCAGGGCAGCAAACGAAGTACGGATAAAATAGTTACCGGCACCGGCAGCTTCAAGCATTGCACCGAACAGGACAAACATGAAAACCATCCCGGTTGAAACCCCAAGGGCAACACCGAAAACCCCTTCGGTTCCCAACCAGTAGTGCGACATCCCCTTCGACAGGCTGGCCCCTTTATGGGCAATGATGTCGGGCATCCATTGGCCACCTAAGGTATAAATAATAAAGATCGCAGCGACAACCATCAAAGGCGGCCCCAGGGCACGACGCGTTGCTTCGAGCAGCAACAGCATACCAATAACCGAAACGATGATATCCACCTGGGTGGGATCACCGGGACGGTCCGCCAAAGCGACGTAAAAAATATACAGATAGGCCGAACAGAACGCTCCAACCAGACCGAGTACCCAGTCCTGAATTGGAACATAATCAGTCGGTGATGATTTAAATGACGGAAATGCCGAGAACGACAGGAAAATCGCAAAAGCCAGATGAATTGCCCGCGCCTCAGTATCGTTCAGCACCAGAAAATTGAACAAAAATGGCAAAGGTGACGCATACCAGAGCTGGAACAAGGTCCAGATCAAAGGCACGAAAAACAGCACTTTTTTGGGAAAAGATCCGGTTGGATTTCGTGCACCGGATTCAGCTTCTACGAAAACTTCCGGGCTTAAATCTGCCGAGTTGGTCTCAGTTGCTTCAGTCATAACATTGAATCCTTCGGTGTCGCAAAATAGCCAGGGGGCTCAGTTCACGCGACAATCCCTGGCCGTTGCAACAAAAAGTGCACCGCCTGCGCGGTGCACTTTTTGTTATCAACATCAGGCTTCGAACTTACATCAAGCCAGCTTCTTTGTAGTACTTGATTGCACCTTTGTGCAGCGGAGCGGAAAGACCATCCTTGATCATTTCCTCTTTCTTCAGGTGCGCAAAAGCCGGGTGAAGTTTTTTGAAATCGTTGAAGTTTTCAAAGACAGCTTTAACGACCTGATAGATAACTTCTTCAGGTACATCAGATGAGGTTACGAAGGTTGCACCAACACCGAAGGTCTTGGTGTCGTTGGGAGTACCCCGGTACATGCCGCCAGGAATAACTGCGGTCCGGTAGTAGTCATTGTCTGCAACCAGCTTGTCAATCGCCGGACCGGTCACGTTGACCAGAACGGAATCACAGGAAGTGCTGGCTTCTTTGATCGAACCACTGGGGTGACCAACGGTGAAGACCATGGCATCAATTTTGTTGTCACACAGAGCCTTGGACTGCTCTGAAGACTTCAGCTCGGAAGCCAGTTTGAAGTCAGCCTTGGTCCAGCCCAGAGCGTCCATAACAACTTCCATAGTGCCACGCTGACCGGAACCGGGGTTACCGATATTGACCCGCTTACCCTTGAGGTCCATGAAGTTTTTGATACCGGAATCAGCACGGGCAACCACGGTGAAGGGCTCAGGGTGAACAGAGAAAACGGCGCGCAGTTTCTTGTTCGGACCCTTTTTAGCAAATTTGCTGGTGCCATGATAGGCATGATACTGCCAGTCAGACTGAGCCACACCCATGTCAAGCTCACCTGCAGCAATAGCATTCAGGTTGTAAACCGAACCACCGGTACTTTCAACTGAACAGCGAATACCGTGCTGTTTTCTGGTCTTGTTAACCAGACGACAGATAGAACCACCCGTCGGGTAATAAACACCTGTGACACCACCGGTACCGATGGTCACGAACTTGGTCTCGGCGTTAGCCTCGGGGACCGGCACAAATGCGACGGTGACAGCGAGAACCAACAGAGAGAGCAGCATCTTCTTCATCATTGTTTTCCTCCTCATAAGGATGTTTGATCGGAGTTCGCCCTGTGCGAAGCCCCAAAGAATGCGTATATCCAACAAGGGGGTTCGAGATAGCAAGGCCAGTGCCAGATTCAACAAACACTGTTATATAGCTGGATTAAAAGGACTTTCTTGCCGAGTTGGTGAGAACTTCAAACGGGTAAGGCTATAACCAAAGAGAGGGAACTGAATTTTAGAAATAGATTTTATCTTGTATTTTCAACAAGATAGAGGCCATATAACCAGCGGCATAATTATAACCAACGCTATAAGGGTTAACGCTCCGGGCGGGTCTTCAATCGCTTGCTCAAAGCCGGTTGCGAAATACCCAGCAAACGGGCGGCAATACTCTGATTACCTTCGGCACGACGCATCGCCTCATCCACCAGCAGTTGCCCCATCTGCCGCAAGCTGGGAAGCTCAGCGAAAGTCGCAAAAGGATTCTGGGCTGCCGTCACAGACGGGCCATCCAGCTCGGGAGGCGTCTGGCCGATCCGCTCGACAAAACTTTTCATCGACATGACCCGGCCCTCATGAAGGCTGACCGCATCATTGACCATCGCCTCAAGCTCACGAATATTACCCGGAAAACTGTAGGTTGCCAAAAAAACGGCTAATTCGGGCGGGGGCGTCGGTTTCTTTTTGCCAAGCTGACAGGCGGCTTTTTCGAGAAAATGGTCAAGCAGCAACGACAGATCTTCTTTTCGTTCCCGCAAGGGCGGAATCTGCACATGGTGAGAGATAAGGCGGTAGTAAAGGTCACGCCGAAACTCACCCGCCGCCAGTTGCGCATCCAGATCCTGGTGGGTTGAAACCACCACGCGGGCACTCATCTGTTTCGGCTGATCACTCCCGAGGGGGTAGTATTCACCCTCCTGAAGCAGGCGCAACAACTTGACCTGTGATGCCGGACTCAGGTCTCCAATCTCATCAAGAAACAGAGTCCCCTCGGCAGCACGTTCCACCATGCCGCCCCGTTCAACATCGGCTCCGGTAAAGGCACCACGCAGGTGACCAAACAGGGTATCGGCAAAATGATTATCATCCAGACCTGCAACATTGACCGAAACCAGCGGGCCGGTCCGTTGGCTCAGCTGGTGAACAGCCCGGGCGATCAGCTCTTTACCTACACCACTTTCGCCGGTAATCAAAATCGGCTGGCGACTGGGGGCCACGGCTTCAATGTAACGGAACACCCGGTGCAACTTGGGGCTATCGGTCACAATCGGGGTAAAGACCTCGGGAAAGGCAAGACCATCACAAAAAAAGTGCTGCTGCATGGCGCGGTTTTCATGTTCAAGTTCAACCATCCGCACCGCACGCAAGACCCCATCGACCAGACGTTCTTCATCAACGGTTTTGACAAAATAATCGAATGCCCCCTGACGCATGCACTGCACTGCAGTTTCCAGCTGATTCATCCCACTGAGAATAATCACGCTGACATGCGGATACTCTGCCGTAATCTGTTTGAGCAGCTGTTCACCCGACAGATAGGGCATGGTTAAATCGAGTAACACCACACCAATATCCTGATGGGCCAGGATATCCATGACCTGGCGACTGTCCGAACACTGAACCAGATGGTTCAGACCACCAGGCCCCTCAAGGGTCATGCTCAGACGCCGTAACCAGGGCAATTCATCATCAACCAGCAACACCCCGAAAGAGGGATAAACAGGCGTATCACTCATCTGCTTGCTCCTGATAGACAGGCAATGTCAAACGGACTTTCATCCCCTCGCCCGGTCTGGAACTGAACTCAAGGCTGCCATGATGGTCCTTGACAATCCCGTCGGAAACCGACAGGCCAAGCCCGGTGCCGCCCGTTTCGCGCCGGGTAGTAAAAAAAGGATCTGTAATCCGACTCAACTGTTCAGGGTCCATGCCCCGCCCTTCATCGGTCACATCAAGATAAACCTGCTGGCTCTCTGCCAGATATCCGGTTTGTAAACGGATCGCCTGCTGGCGTGATGTCAACGCCTGGCAGGCATTGAGGATCAGATTGACCACAACCTGCTCGATCCGATGACCATTCCCCCGAAAACGTGGCAAATCCGGGACAAGATCAACCTGGAGATTATCTGTCGCCTTGCGAATCGAGTTGTCGACCAGACGCAAGGCCGCCTGGATAACCTGGGCAAAATCAACCGGCTCGTTGTAACCTGAATCATCCCGCCGGGCGAAATCTTTCAGGTCTTCAACAATGCGCTTGATCCGGTTGGAACTGGCGAGCATTTCATCAAACATCTGGGGAATCTCTTCGCGCATTCGCGAATAATTGAACCAGCCCAGCTTGAAATCACCCTGCTCCTGAAAATGCTTTTCCAGCACTGGCATGGCATCCTGCCAGGATTTACTCAGTTGCGGCAAACCAAGCTGGATCAGACCATTGGGATTATTGATTTCGTGGGCGACACCCGAGGTCAGGATGCCCAGCGAGGTCATTTTGTCAGCATGCAGCAGCTGCTTTTGCCGGACCTGCAACTCCTCGGCGCCCCGTTTACGTTCTGCAATCTCGCGTTCAAGTTCACGCGTCCGCAACGCCACCTGGTTGCGCAAGGTTTTGGACCAGAATGTAATAATCACCAGACCCAGCAGTAAAGGACCAAGAACCAGAGCCCCATAGCGGATAATCAGGGTTCCAGGAACACCTTCCGGCTGGAGAACCCCCAACCATTTTTCACGAATCTGGCGATACTCTCCCGATTTTTTGAGCAGTGCCAACCCTTCGTTGAAGCGGGCCAACAGCTCTCGATTTCCCTTTTTAACGGCAAAACCATAGTCCTGAGCGACCAGCGGACGGGCAATAGGATGAATATCTGCAAGATTCAGTTCACTGATCAGGTATTCTCCAGGCAGTTTGGCAACCAGAGCGCAATCATGTCGGCCATTGGCCAGCAGGGTCAAGGCATCGGCCAGGCTGGTCACCAGAAACAGATTGGCTGGGATTTCACGCTCGATCATATAATCGTGCATGACACTGCCCTTCATGACAACCACATCCTTGCCCACAAGATCTGCCACCGAGCGGATATCGGTATCCTCGGTACGAACCCAGATCGACTGATGGACTTTTGCGTAGGGGATTGAAAAATCAACCTCGGCAGCCCGTTCTGCGGTATGCGCCATCCCCATGAGGATATCGACATCACCAGAGTTCAGAGCCCGGCGCATTGTCCCCCAGGAATCGAGACGGATCTCGACATCCATCCCCATCACCCGGGCGATCGCCTTGGTTAATTCAACATTGAATCCGGCGGGAAAACCGAATTGATCAAGGTATTCATAGGGCGGATAATTGCGGTCTCCGCCGATAATGACAGCCCTCTCACTATCAATCAGATCCTCTTCAGCAGAAACGACCGGTGCCAGACAAAAAACCAGCACCAACAGCAATCCAAGAACCCGCAACAGGGGGGCCGATTCAGAACTGTGCATGGCCAGGGGTCCGCGGGAAGGGGATCACATCGCGGATGTTTTCCATTCCGGTCAGGTACATCAACAACCGCTCGAAACCCAAACCAAAACCGGCATGAGGGCAACTGCCCCAGCGGCGGATATCAAGGTACCAGTCAAGTTCTCCTGCGGGGATCCCCTGCCGGGCCATTTTTTGCTGCAATACGTCAAAGCGCTCTTCACGCTGACTGCCACCAATAATCTCACCCACACGCGGCACCAGAAGGTCCATGGCTGCAACGGTCTTGCGATCTTCATTCTCCCGCATATAAAAGGCTTTGATCTCTTTGGGATAATCGGTCACAAAAACCGGCCCACCATAGATCTTTTCGGTCAGATAGCGCTCATGCTCAGATTGAAGATCGCTGCCCCACGCCACCGGAAACTCAAAATCTTGTCCTGATTTTTGCAATTGTGTTACCGCATCGGTGTAACAGATGCGATGAAACTCGGCCCGATACAGAGTCTGCAATTTGTCGATCAGGCCCTTCTCGATCCGCTGATCAAAAAAATCAAGATCATCTCGACAGTTCTCCAGTGCGTAACCAACCAGGTAACGTAAAAAGTTCTCGGCCAGATCACAGTTGCCCGCCAGGTCACAAAATGCCATTTCAGGCTCAATCATCCAGAATTCTGCCGCATGTCGACTGGTATTGGAATTTTCCGCCCGAAAGGTCGGGCCAAAGGTGTAGATATCGGAAAAGGCGGTGGCAAAAAGCTCACCCTGAAGTTGTCCACTGACTGTCAGCCCGGTTCGGGTTCCGAAAAAATCCTGACTCCAGTCAACAGCGTCCTCTTTTTGTGGTGACTGCTGTGGATCGAGCGTGGTGACACGAAACATCTCTCCGGCACCTTCACAGTCGTTGGCGGTGATAATCGGAGTGTGAACATGAACAAAACCCTGCTGCTGAAAAAACTGGTGGACCGCAAAAGAGAGCTGACTGCGCAGGCGGAATACGGCGCCAAAGCTGTTGGAGCGAGGGCGCAGGTGGGCGATACTGCGCAGAAATTCGAAACTGTGGCGCTTCTTCTGCAGGGGGAACGTCTCGTCAACTTCGCCGAGCAGTTCGAGTTGCGTGACCTGCAGCTCCCACTGTTGACCGGAAGCGGGTGAGGCAACC
>JAJRWH010000039.1 GCA_024276935.1 Deltaproteobacteria bacterium | reverse complement strand
GGATAAGCTTAAACCTTCCGTCGGCAGATCCCGTTGTTGACAAAAACGCAGGGCAAAGAACCCGGCACAGGTGCCGAGCGACGCCAGAAACAGATCAAACGGCGAAGGAGCAGCTCCCTTGCCGCCAGCCCGTTCCGGCTGATCCGTTTTAACTGTAAAATCACCAACCTCGGCATTGACTGCCACACCACCTGGAAAAGTAATCTTCATCAATGTATCTCCTGTTGTCAAAATTAACGCCCAACGCCTCTAAGTAATTCTATCAATCCCCCAGCAAACTACTGATTCCGGCAAAAAAGCTGTCAGCCATTTTTTCTTTATCTGATTCACTGCTCTCTCGTGGCACTTCACTGCTCAGCCGCAACATAACCTCATCAGGGATTTCGGTTAAAAAACGACTGGGATCGCGCTGGGCCAGTCGGCCATAACGCCGTCTGCGTCGCGCGCCCAGCAACACCAGTTGTTGCCGCGCACGGGTCATCCCAACATAGCAGAGACGCCGTTCCTCATCGATATCAAAAGTTTCATAAATCGATTTTTTGTGCGGCAGAGTCTCTTCTTCCATCCCGACCAGAAAAACCACCGGAAACTCCAGCCCTTTGCTTGAATGAAGACTCATCAGGGTCACGGCATCCTGGGCCAGTTTTTTTTCTTTGTCATGACGCCCGATATTTTCATCATCGAGCAATGAAACCCGCTCCAGAAATCCGTTCAGGCTGGGCTCAGAATCCCGTTGAAGGTAAGACGCCATGGCGTTGACAACCTCAGCCTGATTCTCAATCCGGCGTCGCGCTTTTTGTGGATCATTTTCCTGACGATAGAGTTCCTCTTCAAGTTTCAGCTCTGTGATCAACTCTCTCAGGGTTTCTACCATTTGCAGAGGCCGGGAAAAACGCCGCCGAAAACGCTTGAGAAGATCAACAAAATCGGTAACGGCCTGAGCCGCTCGTGGTGTTAACCCTTCAATTTCTGAACACTGCTGCAACAAATCCCACAAGGGCCGGTCTGTTTCAGCCGACAACCGGATCAGCAGGTCGGCACTGGTTCCGCCAATGCCCCGCTTGGGATAATTGAGAATCCGTAACAGATTGACCTCGTCGAAAGGATTGACCAGCACCTTGAGATAGGCCACCAGATCCTTGACCTCTTTACGGTCGAAAAACTGCTGTCCGCCGATCAATACATAAGGAATATCTTCGTAACGTAACTGTTCCTCAAAGGAACGAGACTGGCTGTTGGTCCGATATAAAATGGCAAAATCACCATAGGCCAGCTGGCGCTTGAACCTTTCGGTATGGATGCGTTCCATGACCTGACGCGCTTCGTCCTCATCATCTTCACACAGCAGATACTCAACCTTTTCGCCCTGTCCATCAACCGTCCACAGAGCTTTGGCTCGCCGTTTTTTATTGTGAACAATGACGGCATTGGCCGCCGCCAGGATATGGCCACTCGAACGGTAGTTCTGTTCCAGCTTGATCACCCGAGTCCCGGGAAAATCCTGCTCGAAGTTCAGAATCGTACTGATATCTGCACCACGAAAACCATAAATGGACTGATCATCATCACCAACCACACAGAGGTTTCCCTGCGCCGCTGACAGCTGACGCAACAAGCGGTATTGCACCGGGTTGGTGTCCTGATATTCGTCAACCATCTGATAGACAAAACGCTGCTGATAGTCGGCCAGAACCTTAGGATACTCTTCAAACAGCTGTACCACCAGCATCAGCAGATCATCGAAATCGACGGCATTGAATGCTTTGAGTGCTTTTTGGTAACGGGGATAGATTTCAGCCGTCAGACAGCTGTCAGGATGGTGAATATCCGGGGTAAAATTCTGCGCAGAAATCAGACGGTTTTTGGCCTCCGAGATCTGCCACAAAACCCGATCAGCGTCCTTGGTACTAGCATCAGCCACCAGATCACGCAGCAGGTCACGCACCAGCCGTTGTTGATCACTGGCGGCATAGATCGAGAAATTCTTCTTGTAACCAAGCTTTTCGATATGCTTTTTAAGAATCCGCACACACAGCGAATGAAAGGTACTGATCACCATCCCCTTGCAGGCCTTGCGTCCAATCATCTGCTCGACCCGCTCACGCATCTCACGCGCGGCCTTGTTGGTGAAGGTCATCGCCAGAATCTGATCGGCAGGAACCTGACGCTGCTGGAGTAAATAGGCAATCCGACAGGTAATGACACGTGTTTTACCCGACCCGGCCCCCGCCAATAACAGCAGCGGACCGCTATCATGTTCGACCGCCTGACGTTGCTGTGGATTTAAACTGTTAAGATCAAACATCGGCAGAAAGTAGCACAGCCCTCCAACCTGAAACAAGCATCCATCCACAGTCGCTGGCAACCCCTTCAAGAATGCCAACGCGAATGTTTCAACCTGCAATGAGTGTTGAATATTCTCATTTCATGCCCGAGAATATTCAACGATCTTACCTGGCGATATATTCCACAGAATAGCAACAACCTGATTTTACAGGATATTACCGCTTGGCATACTCATTGGAGTATCTAGTATGACAACAGTAAAAAATGTCGCTCTTTTAAATTACCCTTGTTGCTAAAGGAGGTCATCAGACAAAAGCAAATGCTGTCCGTAAATGAACAGCACGACTCAAACAGACAACAGAAGTCTCAGAACAATTCCGCGTGACAAAAAACAGGGCCGCCTGCCAGGTACCCTGTTTTTTGTTTGCTTACTTGACATTTCTTACGATAAAGGTAATCTTTCAAAAACAAACTGATCGTTCGGTTTTTTTGAGGTGAGTATGTCTGGTAAGGGATTGAAAACCAAAGAGCGCATTCTGACGGGGGCCAGTCAGATTTTTAACCGCAAGGGAATTGCGGCAACATCGGTCAACGACCTGTTGCAGGCAACTCAGACCACACGCGGCAATCTCTACTTTCACTTCGCTGGCAAGCAGGAACTGGCACTGGCAGTTCTTGAACGCGAACAAAAATTATTTATGGAGTTTCTCGATCAGGCGCTGGCAGATGGCACACCGGGAGAAGCCCTGAAGCGCTTTTTACGCTGGGCCTGCCTCAAACACCAGCGATCCCGCTTTATCGGCGGCTGCCTTTTTGGCAACACCGCCCTTGAAGCCAGTGATACCAACCCGAAATTTTCTGAACTTGTCCGTCAGGTTTTTAACGACTGGACCGCAAAAATTGAAACCCGGATCCGGCAAGCCCAGCAGACACATGAAATTCGCGACGATCTGCCAGCAACCAATCTGGCCACCCTGATTGTTGCCACACTCGAAGGCGGAATCATGCAGGCCCGTCTGACAAAATCAGAAGCCCCTCTGAAAAATTGTCTGAATACCCTGCAAGTCTTGCTGCAGCTGCCTTCAGTCTTGTCAACAGAAGACGAATAGACCATATCCGGGCACTCGGCACGGCTGAAGCAGAAGGGCATACCCAAAATTTCAACCAACCGACGGAATGATTCCAGATCAAAAAGGGACAGGCATGCACACCAGACTCTGGTACATCAAGCACGCCAATATTTTTTCCTGGTTGGCCGAAGAAGAACAGCAGGACCTGGCCCAACGCAGCGAAATGATCAGCTGTCGCCGTCACAGCAAGCTCTTCTTTGCCAGGGAGGCCAGTGACGATATCTATCTGATTAAAGAAGGACGGGTCAAACTGACCCGAGCCAGCGAATCGGGGCGCCAGATGATTCTCGATATTCTGGGTCCGGGTGAAATATTTGGTGAACTGTCATTGATCGGAGAAGAGAATCGTTCGCACAGCGCCGAGGCAATGGACGATGCGGTGGTCTGCATTATCACGTGTCATGACTTTGAAGGGCTTCTGCAACGTCATCCCCAGATGGCCCTGAAGGTGATCAAGCTGATCGGACTGAGGCGCCGCGAATTGGAAATTCGCATTGAAGAACTCTTGTTTCAACCCCTGAGCAACCGCATGGCCCTGGCATTGCTGTGGCAATCTCAACGCTATGGAATCGGTGCAACAGATGGCAGTATTCGTATCCCCCTAAGCCAGAAAGATCTGGCTCACCTGATTGGCTCATCGCGCGAGGCCGTCGCTGAACAACTGTCTGAATGGAAAAAACAGGGGCTGGTAACAACCGCATACCGCAGCATTAAAATTATCGACCCACAGGGTTTGAAAATTTTCTTTGAAAAGAATTCTTCTGTAAATCCAGATAGTTAACAAGCCTTTGTAAGCTGCATTACAATTGCAAATCCTCTCCGGTGATAGTAATTTCATGACTGGAAGAGTTAACAAATCACAGAAACCTTCAATACCACGCAACAAAACCGAGTCAATACAAGGAAGCCAGCTGTGTCATGGGGACACCGGCTTCGGGCACATTAATGAAAAGGAGAATGCGATGAAGAAGAATCTGGTTGTCATGCTCTGCGGGTTCGTGGTTCTTGGCCTGGTCGGTCTTGCCTTTGCCGGTGGGGGTCTGCCTGAAGCCAAAGGAAAGGCGGTCTACGATTTCATTACGAAAACCAAACCCTACCAGCAATGGGCTCTCTTTCCCGGCAAGGGAAAATTCTACAAGGGCAAACATCCCCACGGAGCCCTGCTGACAACCTACGTCAACGATATCGCACTGGCCAGCATCAATGACAAGGCCGACACCCTGGCCAATGGTTCGATTATTGTCAAAGAAAATTACATGCCGAACAAAAAACTGGGCGCGGTCACGGTTATGTACCGCGTTCAAGGGTATGACCCGAACGGTGGAGACTGGTTCTGGGCAAAATACAAGGCCGACGGATCGATCGCCAAAGAGGGCAAGGTCAACGGCTGTATCAACTGCCACGCAGCAGTTATCAACAATGACTGGGTCTTCACCGGGCAGGTCAAGTAATCCCTCTGTCTCTGGCGACAGGAAGAATTGAACCTCTTTCTGTCGCCGACATTACGCCGAGAGTTTTTCCAGTTTTGAGGGAGTATTAGCCCTTTTCTTCTCTGTGGTCGAACCTCTGATGAAAGACAAGGGCAACAACTCTTGCGATTGCCGCTGAGAAGCACCCTCTGGTCGCATTTGAGTCTGTTACACTGATCTTGTTCGCAGTGTTGATTCTACAACCCAAGGAGGGACTCAATGAATGCATCCGACCTGTTTGTCAGAGCCCTGGAAAACGAGGGCGTCGAAATTATTTATGGCGTACCGGGTGAAGAAAATCTCGATTTCCTGGAAGCATTGCGTAAATCAGGCATTACCCTGATCCTTACGCGACACGAACAGGGGGCAGCGTTTATGGCCGCCACCTATGGCCGCCTGACCGGCAAGCCGGGAGTCTGCCTGGCAACTCTGGGCCCGGGTGCGACAAACCTGGTTACAGGGGCTGCCTACGCACAATTGGGAGCTTTCCCCCTGGTTATGATTACGGGGCAAAAGCCGATCAAAGCAAGCAAACAGGGTCAGTTTCAGATTCTGGACGTGGTGGAGATGATGCATCCGCTGACCAAATATACCCGCCAGATCGTCAATGTCACCCTGATCCCGAGCATCGTTCGCGAAGCCTTTCGTCTGGCCCAGGAGGAACGTCCCGGAGCAGTCCACCTTGAACTGCCTGAAGATATTGCCCGTGAGCCGGTCGACAAGAGCACAACCCCGGTATTTCAGATTGCCTTTACCCGGCGGCCCAACGCTGATGAAGGTGTCATGCAGGAAGCCGCCACCATGATCCGCACGGCCAGACATCCGCTATTGCTGATCGGTGCCGGGGCCAACCGCAATCGGGTCCGCAGCGCCTTAAGTCGTTTTGTCGCCGAAACAGGCATCTATTTTTTCAACACCCAGATGGGCAAAGGGGTCGTTGATGAGAACAGCCCGCAATGCCTGGGAACGGCTGCGCTGTCAGATAACGACTACATCCACTGTGCAATTGATCGGGCCGATCTGGTGGTCAATGTCGGACATGATGTGGTTGAAAAACCACCATTTTTCATGGAACATGGCGGCAAAAAAGTCATCCATGTCAACTTCAGCACTGCCATCGTTGATAACGTTTATTTTCCCCAGCTCGGGGTCATTGGTGATATTGCCAACAGTATCAACCGCCTGACTGAAGCTGTCGGCCCCCTCAAGCAGGATCATTCCTATTTCAAACAGGTTAAAACACAGCTGGATCTGCACCTGCGTGAGCAGGTTGCCAACAATGACTTTCCACTCAAACCGCAACGCTTCGTCGCCGACGTCCGCAAAATAATGCCGGATGATGGTGTGATCGCCCTCGATAATGGCGTCTATAAAATCTGGTTCGCCCGCAACTATCTGGCATCTGAACCAAACACCGTCCTGCTCGACAACGCTCTGGCAACCATGGGAGCCGGCCTGCCATCCGCGATGGAGGTCGCCAGACTCTACCCGCATAAACGCGTTATGGCGATCTGTGGCGATGGTGGTTTCATGATGAACAGTCAAGAGCTGGAAACCGCCGTTCGTCTTGGTTTAAACCTGGTTGTGCTGATTCTCGAGGACGGTTCGTACGGAATGATTCGCTGGAAACAGTACGGTATGGGATATCCGGATTTTGGCCTTCAATTCAACAATCCCGACTTTGTCCTTTACGCCCAGAGCTATGGTGCGCAAGGCCATCGCGTCAACCAAACAGAAGAGTTCGCCCCTCTGCTCGAAAACTGTTTCACCTCAGGTGGTGTCCATCTGATCACTCTGCCGGTTGACTACTCCGAAAATAACAAGGTGCTGATTGACGAGCTGAAGCTGAAAGTCTGTCTGATCTGAGAAACCCTGTAGAAGATCTCGTAATGCATCCAGAATCTGATTCAAACATTAACAACAGAATGGATTCGCTGATGATTTGGGTCAGTTCAAGCAGGCCAACAGCTTGTGCTGTTCGCCAACAGGAAGATCCACCGATCAGATCATTAATAAAATCAAAAAGTTCTGCTATTGATTCATTGAATCAGTGGTGCTAGATTACGCGCCATGTTTCGATTTTTATTGCTACTTATCAGCCTTGTCTGGGCTTCGCTGTTGTTGATCTCCTGGGGGGGACCGGTCGAACCGGTGTCATCAACACCCATCACAGCGTCTGCCCGTTCCTGAAACTTGCTTCGGGAAGTTTCGGCCAGCAAAACTCTATTCTCTGGCGTACCCGGATACATCCCCGAAATAAATACCTTTTCAGTCACAGTTTAGTATTGTTCGACACTTGGCTCCCTGCACCGTCCCACGCCTTTCCAGTTCAGCATCGATCGCATTGAGAACTTCCCACTTGTTCATTGACCACAGAGGGGCCAGCAAGATATTACGTGGGCCATCCCCGGTCAGACGCTGAATCAAGGTAGAGGGTGGCAAACGTTCGATAAAATCGACCGCCAATTCGACATACTCCTGCATCTCAAGCATCGGCACCTTTCCCTGCTTGTAAAGCTCGCCCAGCGGAGTACCGTCGAGGATGTGCAACAGGTGCAGCTTGACACCATCAACCTGCAGGCGTGCCATCTCGTCAGCCGTTGCCATGATCTGCTCCCGACTTTCGCCCGGCAATCCCAAAATCAGATGAACACAGACCCGTAATCCCCGTTCCCTGGCCTGCCGATACTGGTGCAAAAAGCACTGGTAATCGTGTCCACGTTGCAAATAATCGAGGGTGTGATCATGAATACTCTGCAAACCCAGCTCAAGCCAGAAATAGCTGCGCTGGTCATATTCAGCGAGCAGGTCCAGGATTGGCGGTGACAGACAATCGGGACGTGTCCCAACCGCCAGACCAACAACATCGTCAACTGCCAACGCCTGATCATAACGCGCCCGCAAGGTTTCAACGGGAGCAAAGGTATTGGAATAGGGCTGAAAATAGGCAATAAACCATTTCGCGCGATACTTGCGTCGCATCAATGACTTGGCGTGTTCAACCTGAGCAGCAATCGATTTCTCAGGCTCAATTCCAACCGACCCTGAACCGCTGGGGGAACAAAAGAGACAACCATGCCCGTCACGACCGCCGTCACGGTTGGGACAACCGAAACCGGCATCGATCGAGATCTTGTGGACCCGGCCACCAAACCGGGCCTTGAGGTGAGTCGAATAGAGATTGAAAGCCTTGCGTCGCATGCGGGCCACTATGTCAAGAAGCTCTGGTCCGGGCAAGCGAGAAATGACCTTTGCGTACCACAATATTTCCTGCAACCGAACGTTGCAGCACCTCTTCCCCCTGCTATACTTCTGGACCGGGACATTGACAGTTCCAACCTCATTATCTGCACCTGCCTAGCCCTGTAAAAAAATATCCAAGGAGAGACTTGATGGCAAAAATTCTTATTGTCGATGACGAACCTGGTCTGCGTTTGCTTTATTCCGACGAACTTCAGGATGAAGGCTACGAAGTGGTCACCGCCGCCAACTGCACAGCCGCTGCCAAACTTCTTGAAACAGAAAAAATTGACCTGGTGGTTCTCGACATTCAGATCAAACAGGAAAGTGGACTGGAAATGCTGCAAAAGATTGTTCGGGAGCATAAGGAATTACCCGTCATTCTGTGCAGTGCCTACAATTGTTACAAGGACGACTTTTCCTCCTGGTTGGCTGATGCCTATATCGTCAAAAGTTCGGATCTCGGCGAATTGAAACAGGAGATTGCCAGACAGCTTGAGCGCCTGAACTGAAATTCTACATGCTGCTCTATCCCTTAACACTGATTCTGCTTTGAGGTTCTCGCTATGAAAGCTGTCATCATGGCCGGTGGCTTCGGTACCCGCCTGCATCCCCTGACTATCAATCTTCCCAAACCGATGGTGCCACTTTTTAATCGCCCGATCATGCTGCACATCGTTGATCTGCTTAAGCGCCATGGCATCACCGAACTGGTCATGCTTCTCTATCACCAGCCTGAAACGATCCGACACTTTTTTGGTGACGGCAGTGAATTTGGCGTTCGTATCACCTATGTCACGCCACTTGATGACTTCGGCACAGCCGGTGCGGTCAAAGCAGCGGCCAAACATCTTGACCAGCGTTTCATGATTATCAGTGGTGATCTGCTGACCGATTTTGATCTGAGTCGGGCCATCGATTTTCACGAACAGAAACAGGCCCAGGCCACTCTTGCCCTGACACCAGTCGCCGACCCATTGCAATTCGGGGTTGTCATCACCGACAGCGAAGGTCGTATCAGCAAGTTTCTTGAAAAACCGGATTGGGGCGAGGTTTTCTCCGACACAATCAATACCGGAATCTACATTCTTGAACCAGAGGTTCTGGATCTGATCCCCGAAAACGAAAACCGTGACTGGTCGAAAGATGTCTTCCCGACCATGCTCGCCAACGGAGCCCCCCTGTTCGGCTGCACCCTGCAAGGTTACTGGGCCGACATCGGCAATACAGACGCCTACCTGGAAGCCAGTCACGATCTTTGCGCGGCCAAACTCAAGGTCGAAATCAGTGAAACGGCCCAGCAACAATCGGGGTTCCATCTGGGCCTGGAAGCTGATGCCCAGCAGGCCATCATCAAGGGAACCCTGTTGATCGGCAACAACAGTCGCGTTCTGGGCCGCGCCCACCTTGAGAACACGGTCATCGGACGCAACTGTGTCATTGAAGAAGGCGTCGAGATCAAAAATTCTGTGCTGTGGAATAATGTCTACGTCAAATCGGGAGCCAGACTCGATGGGGCTGTTCTTGGCAATGCCGTTCGAATCGGGAGTGACGCAACCCTCAAGCCCGGAACCGTCATTGGCGACAATTCGACCATTGGCGATCAGGCTCAACTCAATGCCGATGTCAAAGTCTGGCCAAACAAAAGCATAGAGGCCGGCTCAATAGTGACCGGCAATCTTATCTGGGGGGAAATCTGGCGCAAAAGTCTTTTTGAAGGGGCCCTGGTCAAGGGGCTGACCAATATAGAACTGACCCCCGAATTTGCCGCCAAACTGGGAGCCGCCTATGGTTCAACCCTGCCAAAAGGTTCTCACGTCCTGATTGGACGAGATGCTTTTCGTGCCTCGCGAATGCTCAAGCGCAGCTTTGTCGGCGGATTGCTGTCTGCCGGAATCAATGTCCGGGATGTGAAACGTCTTCCACTTCCCGTCCTGCGTTACAAACTGACCACCTTCGGTGAAATCGGAGGCGTTCATTTTCGCCAATCAGACCGTGACGGCTCAATGACCGAAATTGTTTTTTTCGATGAATTGGGCCAGGAGATTTCCTCCAGCAGTGCCAAGGCCGTAGAACGCATCTATTTCAAAGAGAATTTCCGCCGGGTTCATTTTGCCGAACCCGGCTCGATCTCTGAACTGCCCAATATTGCCGACTATTATTGCGACGGTTTTTTGCGAGCCCTCGACAAACCCCTGATAGCGGCCAGTCGACCACGGGTTGTCATTGATCTCAATCATGCCCCGGCAGCGGACGTCATGCCAGGCCTGCTGAATGACCTGGGCTGTGAGGTTATTGAGCTGAATTCGCATATCGATGAAACCCTGACGCCACCAACCCCCGAAGAGATAGCGGCCCGACTTGACCAGCTCGGTCGAATCATCGTCAGCCTGCAGGCAACCGCCGGGTTCATGATCGGTCCCTCAGGAGAACGTGCCATATTTCTTGACGACAAGGGCCGCCCGCTGAACGAGATTGAGAATATTGCGTTGTTTGTTGCGCTGGAAGAAAGCCACAAATCAACCCGGATAGTCCTGCCGATTGCCGCACCTGAAAGTATCGAACGGCTGGCCACTGCCCGAGGGCTGGAGGCAGGATGGACCAAGGGAGATGGGCGTTCACTCGGCTTGAGTGCCCAGGGAAAAGGGGTTCTCATGGCTGCCGACATGGATCGCCGGCTGAGTTTCCCCTGTTTTCACCCCTATTTTGACGGTCTGTTCGCCATCGCCCACCTGCTTGAGCTCCTCAGCCGCCAGGCCTGCAAGATCAGCGATGTTTGCAAGCAGCTGAAACTCGACAGCTATCTCAGCCTCCAGCTTCCCTGCAGCTGGGAACAAAAAGGCGGAATCATGCGCCTGATGAATGAGGATTCAGCCGGGCTGAGAACAACATTCATCGACGGGGTCAAGGTTCATCTTGACCAGGGCTGGGTACTGGTCGTCCCCGACCCCTATCGTCCTCTTGTCCATCTGCGTGCGGAGGCAGCAACCGCCAAACAGGCTGAAAAACTGATCAACACCTATCGCAGCAAGGTTGAACGCTGGCAGAAGGAGTTGCGCAAGGGATGACTCGCACCCGGTTGAAAATTGCCCTTCTCTGGCATATGCATCAACCCGATTACCGGGATCCGATCAGTGGTCGAACCCTGCTGCCCTGGACCTGGCTGCACGCGGTCAAGGATTACGGCGAAATGCTTGAAACTGCCGCTGAATGTCAGGCACCGCTGACCATCAATCTGGTACCCACCCTCCTTGAACAGCTCGATCGCTACCGCCGAGGTGAGGATGCTGACAGCTGGTTGAATCTGGCCCGAACAAAAGCCGAAGAACTGACCCGGGATGAGAAGATATTTCTGCTCGAACACTTCTTTTCTGTCAACGAGCAACGCCATCTGTCACCCTATCCCCGCTACCTGCAGTTACGTCGCAAACGTGGCCAGGATCCGGTCGCCAGTGCCGAGACCTTTTCTGCCCAGGAATTGCGAGATTTACAGGTCTGGTTTCTTCTCAGCTGGACCGGCTACCATCTGCGCAAACGCGAACCCCTTTTACCTGAACTGCTCCGTCGGGGAGACAACTTCAGCGAAGAGGAAAAATCTCAACTTCTGGCAATCTGCGATGCCGAAGTGGCCCGGATTATCCCCCGCCACGCCGAGCTTGAGGCCGCAGGCCAGATCGCAATTTCCCTGACTCCCTATGCTCACCCGATCTTACCGCTATTGTGCGATCTGAGCTGCGCAACCAGGCCAAGCCCTGGTCTGGACTTGCCCCGAACAACCTTTCGTTATCCGCAGGATGCCAGATTGCAGATCCGCGAAGGACTGCGAACCGGAGCACAGCTTCTCGGACCCCGTCACCGCGGGATCTGGCCAGCCGAGGGGGCGGTCAGCGAAGAAGCCATCAGGTTGCTGGCCGAGGAGCAGGTCATGTGGGCCGCCAGCGATGAAGGGATTCTCGCTCGCAGCTTGCCCGGTGGCTTGCAAAACCGTCGTGACCTCTACCAGGTTTACAGCTATGCCGGATTGCCCCTGGTATTTCGTGATCGTGAACTCTCAGACCGCATCGGTTTTCTCTATGCGGACTGGTCAGCAGATGATGCTGTCAACGACCTGATCAAGCGGCTGGAGAAGATCGCCAGCCTGGCCCCGGGAGGACTGGTCCCCCTCATTCTTGATGGTGAAAACTGCTGGGAACGCTACACCGATAACGGCTACCCCTTCCTGCGTATGCTTTATCAACGTCTCCTTGGTCATGAATCCTTTGAGCTCTGTACCATCGGCCAGGCGGTTGCAACAAGCACCGCACAACCCCTGAACAGCCTGGCGGCAGGATCTTGGATTCGTTCCGACTTCACCACCTGGATCGGCCATCCTGAAGAAAACCTGGCCTGGGAACTTTTATCTACCGCGCGCAGCTCCTGCCTGAGTGATCAGGTCGAACAGGCCCTGACAAATGATCAGGAACCGCCAAACGAACAACTGCGCGAACTGTTACGAGCCGAAGGAAGTGACTGGTTCTGGTGGTTTGGCGATGAACACCAGACCGCTCAGGCCGCTATTTTTGATCAACTTTTCCGTCGCCACCTCGAAGGCCTTTATCATTTGAGCGCCCTGCCCGCGCCTGCCACACTGCAACAGGCCCTCAAGCCACAGAAAAACCGAAGCTCGGACCGGGAACCAACTGAACGTTTCACCCCGCAAATCGACGGCCAGGCCAACGATTATTTTGAATGGCTGGCTGCCGGCGAACTGGATCTGACCACAAGTGGTGCCATGGATATGGCCCGAAAAGGACCGCAAAAAATCTTTTACGGCTATGATGATCGCGCTCTTTATCTACGCATTGATGACGTTGAGCTGCTCAAAAAGCTCTGCGGAGATAGCGGCTCTTTCGATATTCATCTCCATGGCAGGCACGAACTTTATCTGCGCTGGCAACCCCGAACAAACCAGTTTGAAGTCTGGCAACAAAACGAAAAACTCGGTCAGGGAACCGCCGCCGCTGGCAAAATTCTTGAACTGGCCATCCCCCTTGAATTTCTGAAAATTGACATTGACGACGAATTACGTCTTTTCTGTTGTTGCCGCAAAAATGGTCGTTCGACCGGACGCTGGCCCCCGGAGGGCAATGCCTCGTTGATCTATCGCGGGGCTCTGCTCGACACCGACAACTGGACAATTTGATATGACAAAACGACAAACAGACCAGAAAAATATTTCACCAGGGAAAGGATAGCGATGTGTCTGAATTGCGCTGGGATCCATTGAAGGCAAACTGGGCCATTATTACCGAGGGCCGAAGTCGCAGACCACAGGATTTTCTTGCCCCCCGTGAAAAGCTGGCGGTAACGGCCTGTCCCTTTTGCTATGGTCGCGAACAGAAAACTCCTCCCGAAATCTACGCCCTGCGTCCAGATGGCAGCGCACCGAATCAGCCCGGATGGCAGGTTCGGGTGATTCCCAACAAATTTCCGGCGCTTCAGATCGAAGGAGAACTGGACAGTCGTGCCCATGGTCTCTATGACCGGATGAACGGAATCGGCGCGCACGAAATCATCATCGAACACCCTGACCATCAACGAGACATGGCCGACCTGAATGGTGCCGAAATTGGTGAAGTGTTCAAGGCCTTTCGCGCCCGCATGATCGACCTGCGCAATGACCTGCGTTTCCGCTATCTTTTTGCCTTTAAAAATCACGGGATAGAAGCTGCCGTCAATGTTCCGCATTCACATTCACAACTGATCGCGGTCCCCCTTGTTCCACCAATGATCTCAACCGAACTGGCGATCTGCCGTGAATATTATGAGCGCAAGGAACGCTGTCTGATCTGTGACCTGCTGCATCAGGAACGGCAGGAAAAAAGCCGGGTAATCCGCGATGATGGTAACTTTCTGGTTTACGCTCCCTACGCGTCAAGCTTTCCGTTTGAGCTGCGCATCGCCCCCCTGCAGCACGGTCACGATTTTACGGCCCAGACCGATCAACAGTTAATGGCCCTGGGAGATGCCATGAGCGACACCCTCAAAAGATTGCGTGCCGCGCTACGTGATCCGCCCTACAGTTTCATTCTCCATACCGCCCCCCCGATACATCCACGCAAAGGACGTCCCGAATACTGGGGATCTTTGACCTTCGATTATCACTGGCATATTGAATTGGCTCCCAAGTTGACCAAGGTCGCCGGTTTTGAATGGGGAACCGGTTTCCATATGAATCCGACTCCTCCTGAGGAGGCTGCCGATTTTCTGCGTAATGTTGATCTGGAGTTGATACGCTAACGTGAGCAGACAACCACTATTCTCCGCAGACCAGCTGTACCCACTCGGTTTTCAATGTGGGCAGAGTTTCTGGCAGCAACTGGACCTGACCAACCTGCTGCTGCACACCGATCCGGAACAGCTTTTTCGGGTCCGGCAAAAAATTGCCGCCAGACTGGAGCAGCAGACCTCTCAGCCTCTGAGTGCTGCCGAACTGCAAATCTGGGGAGTCCTCAACCAGAGTTTGCGGCTGCTTGGTCAGCAATACCTTGATCATCACCCCACAGATTTGTCCCTGGTCCCGCAAACGTTGCGCCTCAAACTTTTGGACCTGTTTCCGGTCGTACCTCAAAGTGAGGCACTGACCAGGGCAGCCCTTGCAACCGCCAGTCAGAATGCTGCAGATTTCTGTCTGCTGGAGCTCTGTTTGCTCGAACTTCAGGTGACCAATCAGGCTCTAGGTGACGGGCGGCAGCTTTTTCGGAATGAACTTGCCCGCCTGCAAACGGACCAGCCACAAGGTCAACTTCTGTCCGAATCGATCCAGCCCAGCCCTGTAAAATCTGACAGATTCGCCAACAAAACCCTGCTGGAGTTTCTGGGTGAACCCCTCGCAGCAGCACCTGAGAACCTGGAGCAACAATTACTCTTCCTGCGGCACAACTGGCAGCAATTGCTGCCTTCGAGCCTGCTGGAATCAATCGATTCGGCCATAACCCTTCATCAGGAGGAACAGCGCCGCCAGCAACAGTTCACCCCGCCACCGGCTGCAGAACCGGGCTTTTCAAGCGATGAGATAACGGCCAATTTTACCCCGGACCGCCGCTGGATGCCGCTCACGGTCCTGCTTGCCAAAGCCGTTTTTGTCTGGCTCTGCCAACTGTCAGACACGTATCAGCGCGAGATAAAACGTCTCGACCAGATTCCGGACGAAGAACTTGATCAACTGCGGGATTTCGGCTTCAGCGGACTCTGGTTGATCGGGATCTGGCAGCGTTCAGCAGCCTCCAGACAAATCAAGCATCTGCAGGGGAAATCCTCAGTTTCTGCCTCGGCATACGCGATCCATGACTATCGGATTGCCGACGAGTTGGGAGGAGAAGTCGCCCTTGAAAACCTTAAACAACGCTGCCTGCAACGTGGCATCCAGTTGGCCTGTGACGTGGTCACCAACCACACAGGTATTGACAGTCAGTGGGTTCGCCAGCACCCGGACTGGTTCATCCAGACCTCTGAACCGCCTTACCCCGGCTACCGTTTCACCGGCAACGATTTGAGCCAGGATGACGACCTCTGCATCCAGATAGAAGATGGCTATTACGACCAGAGTGAAGCGGCGGTTGTTTTCTGCCGTCGCGATCTGCGCAGCGGCGAGGTTCGTTATATTTATCATGGCAATGACGGCACTCACCTGCCATGGAACGACACAGCTCAGCTTGATTTTCTGTTACCTCAGGTGCGTGAAGCAATGATCGGCGTTATCCTCAACGCCGCCAGAAAATTTGGCATCATCCGCTTTGATGCTGCCATGACTCTGGCAAAAAAACACTTCCAACGTCTTTGGTATCCCTTGCCTGGCAAAGGAGAAGGTGTCCCGTCACGCAGCGTAAAATCCATGAGCAACGTCGAGTTCAATCGTCATTTTCCGGTTGAGTTCTGGCGTGAGGTTGTTGATCGGATCAAGACCGAACAACCTGACACCCTGCTGATTGCTGAGGCCTTCTGGCTGATGGAGGGCTATTTTGTCCGCACCCTCGGTATGCACCGGGTCTACAACAGCGCCTTCATGAATATGCTCAAGAATGAAGAAAACCGCCGCTACCGCAAAACCCTGCGTGAAATTCTGGCCTTTGAACCGGCCATTCTGCAACGTTTTGTCAACTTCATGAGTAACCCTGATGAAGAAACGGCCCTCGAACAATTCGGCAACAGTGATAAATACTTTTGTGTCGCAACCCTGCTCTGTACCATGCCCGGCCTGCCTCTTTTTGCCCATGGCCAGCTTGAGGGCCTGCGCGAAAAATATGGCATGGAGTATATCCGTCCTGACTGGCAGGAAAAGCCGGACCAACGTCTGCTTGATGACCACTGGCGTCTGATTGCCCCCCTGCTGCGCCAGCGACGTCTGTTCAGTGATGCAGACAATTTCCAGCTCTACAATTTTGTTTCTGATCAGGGGGTCGAAGAAGATGTTTTTGTCTTCAGCAATGCCCATGCAGACCAGCAGGTTCTGGTCCTGTGCAATAACAGTCCAACCCCGGTCAGGGGAAAAATTGAAAATGCCCTGCCCCGTCCCCAGGGTAACCTCCCTCTGGCTGAAGCCCTTTGCCTGCCCTCAAACGGGGAAAATGACTATATTCTGTGTCACAGTCTGAATACGAATCATAGCCTGTTATTGACTGCAGCTGAGATCAACAGTGGCCCCGAAATTCAACTGTCTGCTTATGCCCAGCTGGTTTTCACCAACTTTGAACCTGTCGCTGGCGATAAGCGCTGGCAGCAACTCTACCGACAGCTGGCCGGGCAGAGTTGCCCTGCGATTTATGAACGTTACCTGCTTCTCGACCTGGCCCCCCATCTTGCTCAAATCAGCAGCTGGTTACTTCCGGGGCAAAAAACACCCTCTGAAGAAGAAATTGCCTCTTTCGTCAGCAGATTTCACGCTTTGAGTCGTAACGAGCCCCTGCGGGACCTCTCCTGCCGAAAACTGCTTCAGGCGATTACTCTCACGGCACTTCCCCATCCACGCCCAATCCAACCTCTGCTGATTTCAATTCTGGGTGATGAGAGTGATGCGGACCTCTCTCCGGAAATGATCATCAGGCAGCTATTTGACCGGACTGATCTCTCGAAATATCTCGAAGAGCACGAATATAATGGGAAAAACTGGTTTTCACGTGAATCTCTGGAAAATCTATTACTGATGATCCTGAGTAAAAAACTGCATTCTCATAATTCATCGCAAAACAATATCAATAAGTTATGTGTTTTTTTTAAGAATACAATAATTAACGCTATGACTCTGCTGCGCCAGGCAGAAAGCTGCTCATACCTGCTGGATGATTTTTTGCAGGGTCTCTCCCCTGAAGACTTGGCCGAACGGCAAATATTGCCGCAACAGGTGCCAGGTGGAGGGCCCCACACCATGAAAATTCTTTTTGTTACCTCTGAGGCAACCCCTTTTGCCAAAACGGGTGGGCTGGCCGACGTCGCGGGCTCACTGCCACGTGCCCTGCGACAACGCGGTCATGATGTTCGTGTCATCATGCCTTGTTATCGTTCGGTACAACGCAACGGTTTTTGTCTGGCCAAAGGGCGCAAGGCCATTGAAGTCACCATGGGCACAGAAGTTATCCGCGCCCATCTGCGTCAGACCATCTGGGAGGGTGTCCCCTTTCATTTTATCGACACACCAGAGTACTTTGATCGTGAATATCTCTATGGCACCCCCGAGGGAGACTATCAGGACAATGCCTGGCGTTTTGTGTTCTTTTGCCGTGCGGTGCTTGAGTATCTGCGCCGGGCTGATTTTCGTCCCGATATTCTGCATCTGCATGACTGGCAAACAGCCCTGATCCCGGCTCTGCTTAAAACCGAGCGAGCCCAGGATCCTTTTTTCAGTTCAACAGCGACCCTTCTGACCATTCATAATCTTGGCTACCAGGGGATTTTCCCTCTCAGCAAGATTGACCGTCTCGGTTTGCCAGCAGAATTCGCCCGTACCGAACATCTTGAATATTATGGCAATATCAGCCTGCTAAAAGGAGGGATTGTTCACGCCGATCTGTTGAATACG
The DNA here is from genome assembly GCA_024276935.1 of Deltaproteobacteria bacterium. Taxonomy (GTDB): domain Bacteria; phylum Desulfobacterota; class Desulfuromonadia; order Desulfuromonadales; family Geopsychrobacteraceae; genus Geopsychrobacter. The sequence continues at coordinate 976 of JAJRWH010000039.1, read as the reverse complement.
GTTTCAGAAACCTACTGCAAGGAAATTCAGCGGGCCGAACAGGGGCATGGATTTGACGGTCTGCTTCGCAGTCGCAGCCGTGACCTCTACGGTATTTTGAATGGGATCAACGATAAAAGTTGGGATCCGGCCCTTGACCCGGCCCTGAACAAACCGTTCAGCAGTGCCAACCTCAACGGAAAACGCAGTTGTAAACGCGCCCTGCAAAAAGAACTGGGACTTGAAGAGCGTCATGATCTGCCCCTGATTGCGGTCATCAGCCGTCTCGATCAACAAAAAGGGATCGATCTGATTGAGCAGATCTGGCCCCAGCTGATGAAACGTAAGTTGCAATTTGTACTGCTGGGCAGTGGTGATCAACAACAAATGGCCTTCTGGCAAAAACTCCAGCAGAAAACCAGCAAGCAATTTTCCATCGGTTTACATTTTGATGAAAATCTCTCGCGACGAATCTATGCCGCCGCAGACTGCCTGCTGGTCCCAAGTCGCTACGAACCCTGCGGCCTGACCCAGATGATTGCCTTACGTTACGGAGCTCTGCCAGTGGTCCGTCACACCGGTGGTCTGGCGGACACGGTTCGTGATCTTCAGCAGAATCCACGAACAGGTAATGGTTTCGTTTTTACTGAACCAACGGCTCAGGCGCTATTGCATACCATTGACCGGGCGCTTGACCTCTACCCGCAACGGGCCCGCTGGTTGGCTCTGGTGAAAAAGGGAATGGAAAGTGATTTCAGCTGGAATAACTCGGCACAACGCTACGAAGAGCTCTATCAGAAAGCTTTTGCGAATAAAAACACCTGACCCAAACCTGGCCACTGGTCATGATGACCTGAAGTTATCAAGATAGTCCTGCCATTCAAGCGGCAGCAGGTCACGCTTTTTATTGTTGCATTCCTTACAGGCAGGAACACAGTTCCCCTTAGTGCTGCGCCCTCCGCGAGCCAGGGGGACGATGTGATCGAGCGTCAGCTGC
>JAJRWH010000038.1 GCA_024276935.1 Deltaproteobacteria bacterium | reverse complement strand
AGACCACCAACAGGCTCGGCAGAAACTGGTTCGGCTGGGAGCCGTGGTGGGAGACCGGGTCATTGTTGAGGCCGGACTGAAGCCTGGAGAACAGCTGGTCGTCAAGGGTCAGCAGTTACTGGCCGACGGGGCTCAGATTCAGCAACAGGAGGACCGGTGAGCTCGCAGTACACCGGAATTTAACCCTCAGGGTTTGTGAAATCGCTATCCTGCTTTAACAGTCAGAGGTTCCATGCTTATTTCCAATCTTGCCATTGAGCGTCGCAGTACTGTCTTTGCGCTGATGTTGATTATTGTCATCGTCGGGGTTTACAGCTATCTGGTCCTGCCCCGTGAATCGACACCCGATATTACAATTCCGGTGGTTCTGGTGGTGACTCCTTACGAGGGGGTGGCTTCCGCCGATATTGAAAACCTCATTACCCATCCGATAGAACGCAAGCTGAAAGGGCTTAAAGAGGTCGAAGAGATCCGTTCGATCAGTGCCGAGGGGTCTTCGATGATTACGGTCAAGTTTCAGCCCCAGGTAGATATCGATAATGCCATGCAATGGGTGCGGGATAAGGTTGACCAGGCCAAGGGTGATCTGCCGGATGATCTGGAAAATGATCCCCAGATTCTGGAAATCAATCTTTCCGAGTTTCCGATTCTGATGCTGGCCGTTTCAGGACCATTGCCGGAAACGGTTCTGAAGAAGATTGGCGAAAAGCTCGAAGAAGAGATCGAGGCGATTCCCGGGGTGCTTGATGTGGTCCTGACTGGCGGCCAAAAGCGCCAGATTCGGGTCGAGTTTGATCCGGAACGCCTGGCCGCCTACCAGCTGTCATTCGCCGAGATTGCCCGTTCTCTTAATCGGGAAAATGTCAATATTCCGGGGGGATCGCTCGATATTGGCAGTGGCAAGTATCTGTTGCGGATTCCGGGTGAATTTACCGATCCGGCAGAAATCGACAATCTGGTGCTGACCCTGCGCAATGGTAAGCCGATCTATTTCAAGGATGTTGCGATCGTGCGGGACAGTTTTGAAGATCGAACCAGCTACGCGCGCCTTGACGGCAAGCAAAGCATTTCTCTGGCGATCAAAAAAAGAACCGGTGAAAATATCATTGCGGTTGTGGATCAGGTGTTCGCTCTGATCGATGTCGCACGGACCCAGCTTCCCGAAGGGGTCGAACTTGATATTACCCTCAATCAGGCCAAGGATATCCGGCGGATGGTGGCGGAGCTGGAGAACACCATTCTTTCCGGATTAATTCTGGTTGTTGCGGTGCTGTTTTTGTTTCTGGGGCTGCGAAACTCATTTTTTGTCGCCCTGGCCATTCCTTTTTCGATGTTGATCGCCTTTGCCGTATTACAGCTTTGCGGGATCACCTTGAACATGGTGGTTCTGTTCAGTCTGATCCTGGCCCTGGGGATGCTGGTTGATAACGCAATTGTCATTGTTGAAAATATCTATCGCCATCGTCAGGAAGGTCTGGGACGGATTGCTGCTGCCAGAAAAGGAGCTTCAGAAGTTGCCTGGCCGGTTATCAGTTCGACTCTGACAACACTTTGTGCCTTTTTTCCAATGACTTTCTGGCCCGGAATCATGGGTGAATTCATGAAGTACCTGCCCCTGACTCTGATCATTACCCTGAGTGCGTCATTATTTGTTGCCCTGGTTATCAATCCGACTGTTTGTGCGGCATTTTTGACGGTTGCTCCCAAGCAGGCAGTACGGCCTGAATCACAGGTGATTGTCCGTTATCGACGGTTGCTCGAATGGTCACTTGATCGGCCCAAAAGTGTGCTGGCAAGTTCCATCGGGCTGCTGGTTGTCATTATCATGGCCTATGCTGTTCTGGGACACGGGGTTGAGCTTTTCCCGAATATCGAGCCCAATCGGGCTATTGTCGATATCAAGGCCCCTGAAGGAACTGCTATCGAAGCCACAAATGAACTGGCGAAAAAAGTTGAAGCCGTCACGCTGCAGGAACCGGATATTCGTTATACCATTGCCGAAGTCGGGGTCGCCGAAAACAGTGCCGAAGGGGGCAGTGGTGGCGGGCAGAGCAATCACAGCAAAATTTCTCTCGATTTTATCGATCGTGCCGAGCGGGCAGAGAGTTCTGAGGTGGTTCTGGACCGGATACGTCGGGCTCTTTCTGGTCTGGCCGGAGCAGAAATCAAGGTTGAAAAACAAAAAGAAGGTCCACCAACCGGTGCGCCGGTGTCGGTTGAAATCAGTGGTGAAGAGGTTGCAACCTTGCAGCAACTGGTCAATACGGCCAAGTTGCGGATCAAGGATGTTCGGGGTCTGGTCGATCTGAAAGACGATCTGGCCAAAGGCAAGCCCGAAATCCGGGTCGATGTTGATCGTGAGAAAGCGACCTTGCTGGGGATTTCAACGGCCGATATTGCCACAACCATCAAGGCGGCGATATCCGGGCGTAAGCTGGGAGTCTATCGTGCCGGCAAGGATGAGTATGATATTGTCGTGCGTCTTCCCGAGAAGCGGCGGCGTTCTGTCACCGATATTGAAAATCTGCTGGTTCCCAATGCCGTAGGGCGTCCGGTACCGCTGTCAACCCTTGCTGATGTCAGATTCACCTCTGGCTATGGTTCTATCCGCCATCTTGAACAAAAACGGGTCGCTACGATTACCGCCAATACCTACGGGCGCAACAGCAATGAAGTCCTGGCCGAGGTCAAACAGATTCTGGCCGGTCTGGAGCTACCGGCGGGTTATCAGATCGGTTATTCAGGCGAGCAGGAAGAGCAGCAGAAGGCCGCAATTTTTCTGAGTAAAGCCTTTGTCGGAGCCGTCTTGCTGATTGGTCTGGTGTTGATCACCCAGTTCAACTCCCTCCGCCAGACGATTATTGTCATGACCTCAGTTCTACTTTCTCTGACGGGAGTTTTTCTGGGATTGATGATCTGCTCTATGCCCTTCGGGATCATTATGACCGGTATCGGGGTGATCTCACTGGCTGGAGTTGTCGTCAACAATGCCATTGTTCTGATTGACTACATCAACAAACAGCGTCGTGACGGGATGGCCTTGCGTGATGCCCTGATTCGCGCCGGGGTGGTTCGTTTTCGTCCGGTCATGCTGACCGCAGTGACAACCATTCTTGGCCTGCTACCGATGGCGGTCGGGATCAGTTTCGATTTTCGCAGTTTCAGCTGGGAGGTCGGGGCCGAGTCTGGCGACTGGTGGGGCCCGATGACGGTTGCGGTTATTTTTGGCCTGACCTTTGCCACCTTGCTGACTCTGGTGGTTGTGCCGGTTCTGTACCATCTGCTTGAGAATATCAAGGTTCCAGGTTTTGGCCTGCCCAGGATTGATCGGTCGGTCAAGACAGATTGAGGAGATTATCGTCCCCCCGGAACTCAGGATTGCAGATCGTCCAGAGTCAGGATCGATTCGATATCGCGCCGCGCAGATTTGTTGATAATTACGGCACTGCCAATCAGGGTGGCGTTTGCCTGGCTGACAAGTTCTTCGATCGCCTTGAGGGTTGAACCTTTGGCAAAAAAATCGTCGACAAACAGTACCCGCTCACCGGGGCGCAAGACCTCTTGTGAAACGTAGAGAGTCGTCGATTCCTGCTTGGTAAAGCTGAAGCTTGCGGCGGCGTAGTAATCTGTCATGGTGAGAGGTTTTTTCTTTTTGGCGTAGACGTAGGAAACACCAAGCAGCCGTGCGACCGGCTGGGCGAGAATAATCCCGCTGGTTTCGGCAGTGAGGACCTTTTCAATCTGTTTGGTCGCAAAACGCTGAGCGATTTCTGCGGCCAGCACCTCAATCAGTTGCGGATCGACCCTATGGTTGAGAAAACGATCAACCTTGATAATCTCTCCGTTAACCTGTCCGTCATTTTTGATGCGTTCGAGCAGGGTTTGTGCCGCGTCGTTCATTTACGGTCCTCGCGATCATAGGGCAGGCCGAGATTGCCCGGTTGCTGGCTGGCACCTTTTTGCAGTCGCAGGGTCGAAATGACCAGTACGACAATGGTGAAAAAATAGGGCAGCATTTGCAGGATATGGGCACTGATTGTGGTTCCCATTGCCTGAAAGCGCAGCTGCATGGCAGTGATGCCGCCAAAAAGATAGGCTCCGAACAGAGCACGTACACTTGACCATCCGGCAAAAATAACCAGCGCGACAGCAATCCAGCCACGTCCGGCTGACATGTTTTCAATCCACATCGGTGTTGATGCCAGGCTCAGGTAGGCTCCACCGATTCCGACAAAACCACTGCCACAGGCAATGGCTAAAAAGCGATAAAGGTTAACCGGAATACCACAGGCATCGGCCGCCGCCGGATTTTCACCAACGGTGCGCAGTGCCAGCCCCCAGCGGGTATGGTAGAAGAAAAACCAGATTTTAACGACCAGCAGGAAACTGAAGTAGATCAACCAGTCCTGGTGGAAGAAGGCTTTACCAACCACCGGCAGTTGCGACAGAAGTGGGACAGCGTGGCGTTCGAAACCATCGATTGTCTGGCCAACCATGCCACGACCGAACAGGGCCGTACTGCCGACGCCGAACATGGTCAGGGCGAGACCGCTGACGATCTGGTTGCCGCGCAGCTGAACACAGATCAGGGCGTGAATACTGCCGGCAAGAAAGGCGGCGATAAAGGCGGCGATAACCCCGAACAGCAGGTTGCCACTGACAAACGTGGCAGCAAAACCGCTCAGTGCGCCGATCAGCATCAACCCTTCAATCCCCAGATTTATGATCCCGGCCCGTTCGTTGATGATGGCGCCCAAAGTGGCAAACAGGATGGGGGTTCCGGCCCGTACTGTGGCATCCAGCAGGATTTCAAGCATCGGTGACCTCCTTCACCCGGCGGAGACGGAAGTTGATGAAGAAATCGCTGGCCAGCAGGAAAAACAGAATCAGGCCCTGAAAGGCGTAAGCAAAGGCGACAGGCAGTTGCCAGGAGAGTTGCAGACTGTCACCCCCCACCAGCAGAATGCCCATCAGTAAAGAGACGATCACGACCCCCAGTGCCGAACGTCGGGCCAGCCAGGCAATGATAATGGCGGTATAACCATAACCGGGGGAGATCCCGTGTTGCAGGCGATGCTGGAGACCGGCGACTTCACTGAATCCGGCAATTCCGGCGATGGCACCACTGAGAGTCAAAACCAGAAAAATTGCCAGTCCGGTGCGCATTCCGGCATAGCGGGCCGCACCTGGGTTACTGCCGATGGCTTTGATCTGGTACCCCCAGATGGTTCGTTCCATCAGTAGATAAAGGGCCAGCGCACAGAATAACGCCAGAAAAAAGCCGCTGTGCAGACGGGTGTTGAAATACTCGCTGAACCGGGCCGCATCGGCAAACTGGGCCGTCAGGGGAAAATTGAATCCGTCAGGATTTTTCCAGGGGCCATAGACCAGATAATCGGTCAGCAGAATCGCAATATAGTTCATCAGCAGCGTAACAATAACCTCGTTAACCTGCCAGCGAGCTCGCAGCAAACCGGCGACAGAGGCCCAGAGCCCTCCCGCAATAAAGGCAGCAGCAAACATTGCCGGGAGCATCAACGGGCTGTCCAGGCCCGAGAAAAGTGCAACCCAGGTCGCGCCACAGGCACCCATATAGATCTGGCCTTCTGCACCGATGTTCCAGATCTGCATGCGAAAAGCGAGTGACACCGCCAGCCCGGTGATAATCAGCGGAGTGGCCTTGACCAGGGTCTCGGACAATCCATAGCTGGAGCCCAGCGATTCACGCAAAATTTCCAGGTAGGCTGCCGCGGGATCGACCCCGGCAGACAGCAGCAGAAATCCGGCGACAAACAGGGCGATGAAGATCGAACCGGTTGTGGCCAGGGTGCGGAAAAGGGCTGATCCCTGTTCGCGTTTTTCGATCCTGAAGGACAAATTCATTGGGGGACCTCACCACTCATCATCAGGCCGATCTGTTCGCGACTGGCGGTTGCCGGGTCAGCATAACCGATCAGCTGACCGCGAAAAATGACTGCAATTCGATCACTGATTTTATAGAGCTCATCGAGGTCTTCAGAAATAAGGATGGTTCCCATGCCGTTTCCTGCCCCTTCAGCAATCACCTTGTGGACATATTCGGCAGATCCGATATCCAGACCGCGGGTCGGATAAAGGGCGACCAGCACCGTTGGGTGTTCAGAAAGCTCCCGGGCGATAATCACTTTTTGGATGTTGCCACCCGACAGCAGACGAACAGGACTGCCTTTGGGACCGGCTTTGATAGCGAATTGATCGATCTTTTCTTCCGCATTGCGACGAATGGCACTACGGCTCTGAAAAATACCGTGTCTGAAGCGGGGATCTCGAAAATTTTTCAGAATCAGGTTTTCGTCCAGACTTAAATCCGGCGCGATGCCAACGGCCTTGCGATCTTCAGGGATATGGGCAATTCCGGCAATATAGCTGCTGCGGGCGCAGCTGCGGGTGATGTCGGTTCCTGCGGCCATAACCCGGCCACTGTCGACTTTGATCAGCCCGGTCAGCGCTTCGGCCAGAGCTTTCTGGCCATTTCCGGCAATCCCGGCGATCCCGAGAATTTCACCTTTTTTCAGTTGCAGGTTGAAGTTGTCAAGATCAGCCAGACCACGCTCGTTACGGACCGAGAGGTTTTCAATCTCAAGGATCAGCTCATCACTGAAGGGTAATGACTTTTGCCATTCGGGGATGCTGTCATTGCCGATCATCAGTGTGGCCAGCTTGTTCTGATCGAAGGCTCCTCGTTCAAGGGTTGCAATGCTGCGACCTTTTTTGAGAATGGTTACCCGATCAGAAATTTTCATGACTTCACGCATTTTATGCGAAATGAAAATAATACTTTTTCCCTGCTGTTTGAGCTTGCTCAGGACGGTAAAGAGCTTTTCAGTTTCCTGGGGGGTGAGGACTGCAGTCGGTTCGTCAAGGATCAACAGACGACAGTCCCGCATCAGCAGTTTGATCAGCTCAATCCATTGCTGGGCACCGATGGACAGCTTCCAGACCGGGGTGTCAAGATTGAGATCGAGGCCGAACTCTTCGATCGTCTGGTAAATTCTGTCACGAAGCTGACGACGGGGAAAAAGCAAGGGAACATTTTGCAGTGCAACCAGAATGTTTTCCAGAATAGAATGGGCAGGAACCAGCATGAAGTGTTGATGGACCATGCCGATACCCAGGGCGAGAGAATCCCGTGGGGAGGCAAAGCGAATCTTTTGTTCACCCTGATAAATACTGCCTGAATCGGGGGCATAAAAACCGGTCAGCACATTCATCAGGGTGCTTTTTCCCGCCCCGTTTTCGCCGAGCAGGGTGTGGATTTCGCCGGTCGCGATGTCGAAGGAAACATCATCGAGCGCGACCACACCGGGAAAGGTTTTGCGAATATGTTGGAGTTGCAGAAGTCTGGGCATCTGGACGCTCAGGAAAAGGTTAAGGAGAAAGGCCGGCGACTGTTTGTCGGCCTTTCTCCTTTTCCGGGGTTATTTACTTCGGAATTGTTCCCTGAACGCCTTCGACAAACCAGTTCATGCCCAAAAGAGCACCATCATCGATGCTGGTGCCTGCGGCAACAACTTCTTTGCCCGACTGATCCTTGAGGGGACCGCTGAACGGTTTCAGAGTTCCGGCGATGATTGCATCACGTTTTTCATTGACCAGTTTCTGGACGTCCTGCGGAACCTTGTCACTAAATGGAGCGAGTTGCACCAGGTTCTCTTTCATTCCCCACCAGATCTGCTGGCTCTTCCAGGTGCCATTTTTAACTTCTTCGGCGGTTTTGGTGTAAACGGCTGCCCAGTTCCAGACCGGTGCGGTCAAGAAGGCATTGGGGGCAAATTTGCGCATGTCGCTATTGTAGCCAATAACATAGGCTCCGCGGGCTTCAGCAGCCTGCAAGGTGGCCGGGGCATCCTGATGCATGGTCAGGACGTCAGCCCCGACATCGAGCAGGCTGTCGGCCGCATCACGCTCAACACCTGGATCAAACCAGGTCTGGGTCCAGACAACCTTGACTTCGGACTTGGGATTGACACTGCGAACCCCCAGGGTGAAAGCATTGATTCCCCGAATAACTTCAGGAATCGGAAAGGCGGCAACATAACCGATGACGTTGCTTTTGCTCATTTTCCCGGCAACAATTCCGGCTAGATAACGCGGCTCGTACATGCGCCCAAAGTAGGTGCCGACATTCTCTGCCGTTTTATAGCCGGAGCAGTGCATGAAGACGACATCTTTATTTTTTGCGGCGACATCGAGAGTTGCGTCCATAAAACCAAAACTGGTGGTAAAGATCAGGTTGTGACCTTTTTGGACCAACCCATTGATAACTCGGGCCGATTCAGCCCCTTCGGGGACCGATTCGATGAAGGTTGAAGGCTGGACATAGTCGGCCTTTTCCATGGCGATTCGCCCCTGGTCGTGGGCCCAGGTCCACCCGGCGTCACCGACAGGTCCGACATAGATAAAGCCAGCTTTAATCTGTTTTTCGGCTGATGGTTTCGTGGCAGGTTTGGCAGCTGTTGCGTCAGGCTTTTGTTCGTTGGAACTACAGGCTGTCAGCAACGCCAGTATTGCCAGCAGTGCGAGGAGCTTTTTCATGGGGAGCACCTTTCTGTTCGGTGATATGAAAATTTGCGAGAAGATTCCTTGTAAAGGAGAAGCCTTTTTCTGTCAAGCCGATCAGGGCTGATTCAGTTTGCTGGTGATATTATTTTTAATCCAGCGCGCATCCCACCACTCAAGTGGTTGGGTTGGTACCCCGGAGATGAAGAGGCCAAAATGCAGGTGGTCACCTCCGGCCATCCCTGTAGATCCGGTGCGTCCGAGCTGCTGTTTGCGACTGACCTGATCCCCTGCCGCAACATCCAGTTGACTCATATGGGCATAAAGGGATTGCAGGCCAAGGCCATGGTCGATAACGACGCACTGGCCGTAAATACCGAGATAACCTGCATAGACAACCTCTCCGGCATTGGCCGCCAGGACTTTTGCTCGGGCAACCGAGGCCAGATCAAAGCCAAGGTGGGTGGCATGGTCAACTTTTTTTCCTTTGTACAGGTAGTCGCGCTGGTCCGCAAAGTTTGCCAGGGTCGAAGCTCCCGGCTGGCGACTGAAGACCCCTTGCCAGAGAGGGACAGAGGAGGTCTGCAAGGCGAAATCGGCAATTTGACGACGGTTATCTGCGCGAACGTCACCGTTGACTTTGAGGAAAATATCCAGCGGATCACTCAAACCGGGGGCCAGGGTTTCAAATTCGGGTGCTTTTTGTTGCAAAAAACTGTCAGAAAGGTTGATCTTGCGCTTTCTGAATTTACGTTCAATCGTGTGATAGAAAATACCGGCCTGACGTTCATTGCCTGCCAGGTCCCGAGCCATGATCCGGGGGATAAAATCTTTGGCTTTCATTTCAAGGGGCCAGACTCCCAGAACGATATAGTCACCGGAATCCTGCTTGAAGCCGGGGAAGAAGTGCTCACCGATGCGTAATCCGGATTTCTCAACGTCTTCGTTGAGGCGATAACGAACCAGGCCGGCACCGCCATGGCGGAAGTTGTGGGCCCGACTTAAGACGGAGATGATCGGCGGGCGACTGTCATAGGTCATCTCAAAACGGATGGTGCTGCTGTTCCCTTTGCCGAGATGGTAGATCGCCTGGTCGCCACTGGTGATTTCGATTGTCAGATCGCCTTCTTTGACTTTTTTGCCATCCAGTTGCAGGGTCAGTTGGGCTATCGGGGTACGGGGGGGGAAGTCCTGCTGAAGAAGAACCTGACGCATTTCGCCCTGGACAATTTCGACAAGCAGGGTTTTAAGCCCGGCTCCCTCATCCTGTAAATTGAGAACCAGTGGTGTTTTGCCGGAAATCGAGCCATTCCCCGGGGTGAGTTGAACGATGGGGGCTGCAGTATCACGGAAATAGGTAACGGCAGCGGCAATCAGGCCGCCGATAATGAGCAACAGCAGAAGTTTTTTTAATGACTTCAAGAGAACCTCACCACAGGAGAAAACGAACAAAAAAAGTTCAGGCCGGAGAAGGTTTGTCTCCGGCCTGATGAAGAATCTGGATTTTCGCGGTTTGTCCTGTTTTTGTCAAGCGTGGATCGCTTCTTTGTTGACGGCCAATGCTGCTTCGCGCAATGCCTCGGCCAGGGTGGGATGAGCGTGGCAGGTCATGGCAATGTCATGAACGCTGCCGCCAAAATTGATCACGGTTGTTGCCTCGGCAATCAGTTCGGAGGCATGAGGGCCAATAATGTGAATGCCATGGATACGACCGCTGTCCGGATCCGCAAGAATCTTGATGAAACCCTCATTGTCATCCATGCACAGCGCTCTGCCACTGGCGGCAAAGTAGAACTTGCCTGCGGTAAAGGGAATGTTGTCTGCCTTGAGCCCGGCTTCACTGCGACCGACACTGGCAACTTCCGGGTGGGTATAGGTGACTGCCGGAATCGCCTGATAATTGAGACTGGCCTGTTGGCCATGCATGCGTTCAACGCAGACGACCCCTTCGTCACTGGCCTTGTGCGCAAGCATCGGGCCGGGAATCAGGTCTCCGATAGCGTAGATGCCCGGAGCCTGGGTCTGGTAGTTTTCGTCGACATCAAGAAAGCCCTGCTCATTGGGGGTGAGTCCCACGGCATCAAGACCTAAGGTTTCGGTTTGTGGACGACGTCCGGTTGCCACCAGAATCAGATCGGTCTCCAGGGTGTTCTCTCCCTTTTTACCGCTGAGCCCGACAAGCAGACCGTTCTTGTGTTCTTTGGCCGAATCGACCCTGGTCTCAAGATGAATATCCAGCCCCTGTTTACTCAGGTTACGTTGCAGCAGTTTGGCGATTTGCGGGTCGGTTCCCGGGATTAATTGCGGAAGCATTTCAACGACAGATACCTTGCTTCCCAGGCGACTCCATACCGAGCCCATTTCAAGGCCGATAACGCCACCCCCGACTACGAGCATCCGGTCTGGAACTGCACTTAAGGAGAGCGCCTCTCTGGCTGAAATGATGGTTTTGCCATTGAAGGGCAGATGTGGCAGTTCGATTGCTTCACTGCCTGTCGCCAGAATAACCCGTGTTGCTTTGAGGGTCATGGGTGTTTCTGAAGCGACTTCAACCTGTTGCTGACCGTCACGCGGCGGAAGAATTCTGGCCTGGCCGGTAAAACTGTCAATCTTGTTCTTTTTGAACAGACCCGCAATTCCTGATGTCAGCTTGGTGGTGATCTGTTCCTTGCGCAGCATCAGCTTTTTGAGGTCGACACTGATATTTTCACAGCTGATCCCGTGAATATCGAGAGACGTGTTCATTTTATGGAACTGTTCACTGGATTCGAGCAGGGCCTTACTGGGAATGCAGCCTTCATTGAGGCAGACTCCACCCAGGGTTGCACGTTTCTCAATGACACCGACTTTGAAGCCAAGTTGGGCACCGCGAATCGCAGCGACATAGCCTCCGGGTCCAGCGCCGATCACCAGCAGATCGTAAATCTTGTCGCTCATTTATATCTCCTTTGGTGTGACAAATGAGGGCGCAGAAACCAGGCGGACCAAACTGTTTTTGGGCCTGTTTTACGTCCTGATGTCACCTTTTGAATAGCTCTTACATTTCCAGCAGCATCTCTTCGGGATCTTCGAGCAGGGCCTTGATTCGTTTGAGAAAACTGACCGCTTCACGACCATCGATGATGCGATGATCGTAGGAAAGAGCCAGATTCATCATGGGCCGAATAACGATTTCACCCTCAACGACTATAGGGCGATCCTGGGTTGCGTGCATACCGAGAACTGCACTTTGCGGCGGGTTGAGAATCGGGGTCGATAACAGCGAACCATAGACGCCACCGTTACTGATTGTGAAAGTACCGCCCTGAATTTCATCGAGAGTCAGCTTGCCATTGTTGGCCCGTTCACCCAAATCACGGATTTTGGTTTCGATTGCGGCAAAACTCAGCTGGTCGGCATCGCGTAAAATCGGGACAACCAGACCCCGTTTGCCACCGACCGCAATCCCGATATCATAAAAATCCTGATAGATGATGTCGTTACCATCGATGCGTCCGTTGACCGCTTCAAATTCTTTCAGAGCTTCAATGCTTGCCTTGACGAAGAAGGACATCAGGCCCAGCTTGACGCCATGTTTTTTGTTGAAGCTTTCTTTATGGTTGGTGCGTAGATCAAGGAGCCGTTTCATGTCAACCTCGTTGAACGTGGTCAGCATGGCGGTTTGTTGACGTGCAGCAAGCAGATGCTCGGCAATTTTTTTGCGAATCGGACTCATGGCCACCCGGCGGCTGCGCGGGTCATCAGGGGTTGGGCGGGAGGCCGGTGCAGGCGGAGTCGGTTTATTGTGGGCCACTGCGGCAATCGGTTCTGGTTTTGATGCCGGGGGTGGGGATGGGGGCTGCGATGTTGTTTGCAGGTCGTCGACCAGAATCCGCCCGTCACGACCACTACCATTGATTTGAGCCGGGTCCAGTCCCTTTGCCGCCGCAATTTTCGGGACTGCCGGATTCATCGGTTTGTCAGTTGTGGTTTCCGCGACAGACTCACCTGGTGCAGGGGTGTTTGACTGAGTCGGTTGGCCGGCAGCATTTTCATCGATGCGGGCCAGAAGGGCACCGATAGCCAGAGTCTCTCCTTCCTGGGCAAGAATTTCGAGAGTCCCTGCCGATTCTGCCAGAATTTCAATATTGATCTTGTCGGTTTCAAGCTCGACCAGCAGATCATCGACAGCAACCTGATCTCCGGTTTGTTTCTGCCACGGGCCGACAATGGCCTCAACAATCGATTCTCCAATTTCAGGTACCTTGATCTCCATGACATGATCCTCTTTTTCCGGGTTCAGATCTCAGGGTTGAATGCCTGGGAAATAAGAAATTGTTGTTCTTCATTATGCTTGCGGTGTGATCCCACTGCGGTGCTTGCCGAGGCTTTGCGTCCGATATAACGGAGAGGTCGGCCCAGTTGCTCAGCAAGGGTGTCGCGCAGATGTTGCCAGGCTCCCCCGTTGGCAATCTCTTCCTGGACCCACCGGCAATCAATCTTTTTGCGATAGCCTTTGAGTGCCGCCTGGAGTTGTTCTTCATCCAGGGGGTAGAGTTGTTCGATCCTGATGATGGCCGTATCGGTGATATTTTGTTGTTGCCGATATTGCAGCAGGTCATAGTAGATTCGGCCACTGCAGAAGAGCAGCCGCTCGATGCCACGTTTGCCCAGATCGTCGCCAATCACATTATTGAAATGCCCCTGGCTGAAATCCTCGAGAGTTGAAACACACAGGGGATGACGCAGCATTCCCTTGGGGGTAAAAACAATCAATGGGCGGCGAAAGGCCTGATGTAATTGTCGGCGCAGCAGGTGGAACAGCTGGGCGGGAGTGGTCGGGTAGACAATCTGCAGATTGAAATCGGCGCAAAGCTGAAGATATCGTTCAATCCGGGCGCTTGAGTGTTCGGGGCCCTGCCCTTCATATCCGTGGGGCAGAAACATGGTCAGGGCGCTGTACCTTTCCCACTTGGTTCCGCTACTGCTGATGAACTGGTCAATAATGACCTGGGCACCATTGGCAAAATCACCGAATTGCGCCTCCCAGATGGTCAGACCATAGGGATTTTCAATCGAGTAGCCATAGTCGAAGCCCAGAACGCCGAATTCAGACAGTGAACTGTTATAAACGTAGAACCGGCAGTTGTTCTGACGGGCGACCTCTTCGAGGGGAGTCAGTCGTTCGGCGGTGTGCATGTCGATCAGGGTTGCGTGACGGTGATTGAAGGTTCCACGTCGGGAATCCTGACCTGACAGGCGGATATTTTTGCCTTCAGCAAGCAGGCTGGCAAAAGCGAGGGCTTCGCCTGTTCCCCAATCGATTTTTGTGCCATCGACGATCTGCTGGTAGCGGCGTTGCAGGAGTCCGGCAAGCTTTTTATGGGGGGTGAAGCTGTCGGGAATTCGGGTGATGATCTCTCCCAATGCCACAAGTTTTTGCGCTGAAACGCCCGTTTCGACCGGCGTGAAACTGTACTCTCTGGCGACTCCACGCCATTTTTGCAAAAAGGCCTGCTGCAGCTGTTGTTCGGGTTGTGTCAAGGCCCTTGCGAGTTCGGCATCAATGTCACTTCTGATTTGATCGAGTTGTTTCTTGTCAATCCCCTGATCGCACAACTCCTGATAGTAAATATCGGCTGCCGGAGGGTGATGTTTGATTTTTTCGTACATCAGAGGTTGGGTGAAAAAAGGCTCATCCCCTTCATTATGGCCATGTCGGCGGAAGCAGATAACTTCGATGACGACATCTCGTCCGAATTCCTGGCGGAACTGAAGGGCCAGTTCGGCGGCCTGCAACAGGGCTTCAGGATCATCCCCGTGGACATGGAAGATCGGCGCCATAAGCATTTTGGCAATATCGGTCGGGTAGCAGGTTGAACGTGAATCGGCAGGCAGGGTGGTGAACCCGATCTGGTTGTTGATGACAACGTGTAAGGTGCCGCCGGTGCTGTAGCCTTCCAGGGCTGCCAGATTCAGCGTCTCGGCGACCACACCCTGGCCGGCAAAGGCAGAATCACCATGGATCAGCAGCGGCAGAACCCGTTTGGGACCATCGGGACCGACGGCTTCCTGACGGGCCCGGCATTTGCCTTCAACGACCGGGTCGACTGCTTCCAGGTGACTGGGGTTCGACGCCAGAGAAATATGCAGTTTTTTCCCATCAGGGAAAACCCGGTCTGCCGAAAAGCCTTTGTGATATTTGACATCACCCTCTCCGACGACCCGGTATTCACTGTTGTCCTTGAACTCGGCGAAGATATTCTCAAGAGGTTTGCCAAAGATGTTGGCCAGAACATTAAGGCGACCCCGGTGAGACATGCCGATGATGATATCTTCCAGCCCGGCCTGAGACCCCTGGGTCAGTAAATGGTCGAGCAGGGCAATGACCGATTCTCCTCCTTCAAGGGAGAAGCGTTTTTGGCCAAGGAATTTCTTGTGTAAAAATCGCTCGAAGCTGGTGGCCTGCTGAAGTTTTTTAAAGACGGCGAGTTTTTGTTCGGTTGTGAGTTGCGGATTGTTGCGGCTGCTCTCCATCCGTTGCTGGAGCCACTGTCGCTCGGCGGGCAGCGGGATATGCATAAATTCGATACCGATTGAACGGCAATAGGTCTGTTGCAGGATTTCGATAATTTTTCCCAGTTTGGCCTGTGGCAAAATAAAATCCGCAGGTGCAAACTCGTGGTTTAGATCAGCGTTGGTCAAGCCAAAATTCGTCAGCCGAAGTTGTGGGTGATCAAAGGTGCAGGGACTCAGAGGATCTACGCAGGCCAGCAGATGACCGATTTCACGATAACGGCGAATCAGGGTTTGTACTGCTGCCGGGCGAAAATCCTGGCTGGGAAGGGCTGTGGTTTCCTGTTGCTGGCCGAGTTCATACCCCTCGAAAAAACCACGCCAGTCAGCAGGAACCTGATTCGGATCTTCACGCCAGAGCTGGTACTGGGCATCAAGCCATTGAGGTCCGACATTGCTCGCAAAACTCATGCAGGCTCCAACAGGTCAGAGAAAAGAAATCAATAAAATCAAGATTTAAGCAGCGGATTATTTATCAGAATGAATTATAAAGCATGGGTTGTGATACCGCAAATTGACCAGGCTCTGCGAGCTGGTATGCCGTCTGTTTTTCATTGAGATTTGGATTTTAATATTAAAAATAGTAAATTTTACTTGACGCTGATTTTGCTCAGGTGTTAGTTTCAATATCCAGGGTAGACTCTCCTTACAAAAGAAGACGGCTTATTGCAACGACCAACCTCCCGAGGTCAGAATCTTGTTTTTTTAGCAAAAGGGAGTGCGTTATGGGACTCAATATCGCGACGACCATCGCCAATCAGGAAATTGTCAATAACAAGGCACAAACCGGACTCGATGTCCTGACTCGTACGATTGAGAAAAGTGATCAGGCAGCACAGACCCAGAAGTCCCAAAGCGAGACAATGCGGCTTGATATTGCTCGCCAGACGGGTAAAGGACAGAATATCGACGTGAAGGCTTGATTTAAACGAGTCAAAACTCAAACTGAGCACGGGCCCGCTTCACCTGGGGATTTCTTTGAATCCTTGATGTGAATGAGGGCCTGTTCTGTGTCGAGCGGTTTGAACCCCTTCAGATATCCCCGTCTGATTGTTCAGCGGCGTGATAGGACGAACGGACCAGAGGACCCGCCTCAACGTGCCTGAACCCCATTTTACGACCTTCTTTGGCCAGTTCCGCAAATTCATCCGGGTGGACGTAACGTTTAACCGGGTGATGATTTCTGCTTGGTGCCAGGTATTGGCCGAGGGTCAGAATCTCGCACTGGCTGGTGCGCAAATCTTCCATGACTGCAATAATTTCTTCTCTGGTTTCCCCCAGGCCAAGCATCAACCCTGATTTGCTGCGGATATCTGTCGTGGTTGTCTTTATCCTTGCCAGAAGTTCGAGGCTGCGATGATAGTCGGCACCCAGGCGGACCTGATCATAGAGCCGTGGTACGGTTTCAATATTGTGGCCCAGAATATCCGGGCGTGCCGCAAGGATGGTTTTAAGAGCCGGATAACTCCCTTGCAGATCCGGGATCAGCAATTCGATACGACAGGAACATCTTTCCCGAATTCTCTGGACAAGGTCGGCAAAAACCGCCGCTCCGCCATCGGCCAGATCATCGCGAGTGACCGAGGTGATGACCGCGTGACGCAGGTTGAGCTCAGCGATTGCGGTTGCAACTTTCTGGTTTTCCTGAGGATCAGGTGGCAGCTGAGGCAGTTGTTCTATGTTGCAGAACCGACAGCCACGACTGCAACTCTCACCCAGAATCATAAAAGTTGCGGTCCCCTTGTTCCAGCATTCGCCTTGATTGGGACAGGCGGCACTACGACAAACAGAATTGAGCCCCTGCTGCTGGTGATAACGATTGATCCGGGCGTGGTTGGGGCCACCGGGAATGCGGATCTTAAGCCAGTCTGGTTTGCGCGGTGACAGCGGTGATTTGTCCATTGCTTTAGTTGCCAACTCAGGTTGAAGGATTTACAAAACAAGGCCCGCACAGGGTTTTCCGTGCGGGCCTCTCGTTTATCCGGTGCTTTGTCGGACCTCAGATTGGTTCAAAGTTTGACTTGTCAACACCACACAGAGGGCAAACCCAGTCTTCAGGAATATCCTCGAAAGCCGTTCCCGGTTCAATGCCACTGTCCGGATCTCCTACAGCAGGATCGTAAATATAGTCACAAACGATGCAGCGATACTTGTCCATTGGTTCCTCCATTGGGTTGAATTTTGACCGAGTCTAGCAGACGGAGTTAAATATGACAAGATTAGTAATGTATTTTTCTGCCGAACCGATTTCAAATCATTTTCAAGAGTTCGGCCACTGTTTTTTCAATACCTTCTGCCGCTTCACGTATCCGGCCTGCCAGCATATAGGCAGGTGTCGATACCAGCTTGTTTGTGGGGTCAAGAACGAAGTTGCCCACTGAACATTCAACATGTTCGCTGCCCATCCGGGTCATGGCATCAGCTGTCCCCTGGTCATTGCCGATGGTCAACTTATGTGCCAGCTTGTCATCACCCAGAATTCGGGAGATCAATGCCGGGGCAATACAAAGTGCTGCCAGAGGTTTTCTGGCTGCGACAATTTCACGCACCAGACGGGTGACTTCTGGATGTGCCACACAGTCAGCCCCTTTAACCGCGAAATCGCAGAGGTTTTTCGCAGCACCAAAACCACCGGGAAAAATCAGGGCATCCAATTCATCCGCTTTGACATCAGCAATGTCGCGAATATTGCCGCGTGCAATACGTGCCGATTCGACCAGAACGTTACGTGTCTCACCTGGAGATTCTTCTCCACTCAGGTGGTTAACCACTGCGGCATCAACATTGGGGGCCATGCAGACAGCCTCTGCCCCGCCACGATCCAGTGCCAGCAGAGTGATAACCGCCTCATGGATTTCGCTGCCATCATAGACACCGCAGCCAGATAGAACGACGCCAACCTTTGCCATGGAATCCTCCCTGTCTCTTTTTGTGAAAGCATAGATGTTTGCTGTGGTCTGTCAAGTCGGTGAATGTCTGAACCTGATAACAGGTCGAAAGTCAGTCTCGAGTATACAGAACAACAATAGCCCGCGCGATTGTGTCACCGACAGCAATCAGGCGATGAGGCTCGCTTGAGTCCCAGTAGATCGAATCGCCTGCCTTAATACGGTAGGTCTGATCACCGTAGCGAAGTTCAATCTGACCTTCAAGTAAATGGAAAAACTCTTCTCCCTGGTGTTGAACCGCCTGGGTTTGTTCGGCCTGCTGCGGGTCGAACTCGATCATGAAGGGTTCCATGTGTTTGTGTTTTTTGCCATAGGCTAGAGAGTGATACCTGTAGGGCTGGGGGCTTCCGCCCTGCTTGGGGCGACGGTGAAACAGATTGGCGTCACCGGCCCTGACGACCAGGCATTTCTGCGTATTGTCCTCTTCTTCAAAAAAAGTCTGCAACGAGACCTTGAGCGCCTTGGAAATACGCAGCAAGGTTGCCAGTGGCGGAATAACCTGTTCGTTTTCAATCTGTGAAAGAAGAGGTTTTGAAAGATCGGTTTCGCTGGAAAGATCTTGCAGGGTCATCCGTCTTTTCTGGCGCAGATCACGGATCTGCTGGCCAATTCCCAGTTCCTTGACTTCTGCTCTGAATTCATCCATATCGAGGCCTGTCTTTTCCCTAAGGTTTGTATGCAATTTGCCCGTTTGTCGTAACGCTTTTGCGAGAGAACCGGGTCGTTGAATTGTGGGACGATAGATAACCATCCGCCGCAGCCAGTTCATCTTTAGCGTTCTTCTGTCCTGTTCGTCAAGAAGTTTTGCTGGAAAAGAGTTGGGATATCCTGTGCTTAACGCGCGCGTAAAGGTGACGGAGTTTGGTGTTGGCCGGGGGCTATGGTAAACTTTGCTTTGTAACCTTTGATCTATTTGTGTCCCTTTGATCTATTTGTGTCCCGTTTCTCAACACTTGGCATGTCTGGTTTTTTTTAGATGTCTTCTTCGTCTTTTGATGCTGTGCTCTTCGATCTTGATGGAACACTGCTTCAGGTTGAAATGCGCAGCTTTATTCCCCGTTATGTCGCCGGGTTTCATGCCTGTTGTGATGATCTTGTCGCCTATGATCCTCTTCAGCGTGCCATGCGTGCCGGAATTCATCTGTTGCTGGAGACTGAAGATGGTCAGAGTAGCAATGAGGCCCGATTGTTTTCCTTTCTGGCAGGACAGCTGCAATTGGATGAAGATCTGCTGCGGGAGCGTTTTGCCCGTTTTCTTGCCTCGGGAATCGAACCTTTGGCAGATGCCATTCATCCCATAGCAGAAGCCGTACGGATTGTCGATTATTGTCATCAAGCCAGAATTCCTCTGGTGTTGGCGACAAATCCGGTTTTTCCGCAAGCCCTGATCGAGGCTCGTTGTCGCTGGTCGGGACTTGATATCGGCCAGTTTGATTTGTTGACAAGTCTTGAGAATAGCCGGTATTGCAAGCCGCAATCAGGTTACTTCAATGACGTGGCAAGTAAAATCGGTGTTGATCCCCGCCGTTGTCTGATGGTGGGCAATGATACCAGTCACGATCTTTCTGCGGCAGAAGTAGGAATGACAACCTGGCTGGTGGATACCTATCTGTTCGAACGGGGCCGTTCGTCATGGGTTGCTGATCATCGTGGCGATCACCGTCAGTTGTTTGATTTTTTACGCACCAACCTTCACTCATGAAGTTGAAAGTCGGTGTTTTTCTTGGCGACAGGCTGAAAATAACTTGCTGATTTGGATGAAAATTAATACACTTAAAGAACTGTACGCAGATAACCCACCAGCTTTTTTACAGGGTAGATATGGAGGCTGCTTTATATGGCACGTCTGGTAGAAAACCCCGATCTGGCTTTCAGACTCGCGCGGGCGATTGTTTCGGATATCGCACTTTACAATCAGGATAAGGTCGAAGAGGGGATCAAGAATGACAGTATCTTCACCCTGATGGATGAAGAACTGGATGAAGGACGTGAGCATTTTTTCTCACGGGTTTCTCCTGAACTGGCAGATCGTGAACATATGTACGAGCGAGCCATTGTGGATGTCATGATCAAGCAGGCAGGCAAGATTGAGAGTCCCATCTGGTAGATGGAGTTATTCCGTACTCTTGTTTTTCCTGTTGAACATTGCTCAGAGCGTCTTGACCTGTTTTTGGGTGGAGAGTTACCGGGGGTCAGTCGTGCCCGGATAAAACGCCTGATTGATGAAGGGCATATTCTGGTTGATGGCAAGCCGAGCAAGGCGGCGGCCCGCTTGCGCGGTGGTGAAGAAATCAGGATTCAATTGCCTGCTGCCCAGCCATCGACTGCCCAGCCTGAAGCGATTCCTCTTCAGGTCCTGTACGAAGATTCGGATCTGATAGTGATTGACAAACCTTCCGGGATGGTGGTACATCCGGCGGCCGGTCATTCCAGCGGTACCCTGGTTAATGCACTTCTGGGCCATTGTCAGGATCTGTCGGGCATTGGCGGGGAGATGCGGCCCGGAATTGTCCATCGTCTCGACAAGGATACCTCCGGGGTTATGGTAGCAACCAAAAATGATGCAACCCATCTGGCCTTGGCGGCTCAGTTCAAGGAACATCGTATCAATCGACGTTATCTGGCATTGATCCATGGGTTGCTGACTCCGGCCAGTGGACGGATTGAAGCGGCCATTGGGCGTCATCCGAACCATCGCCTGAAGATGTCGAGTCAAAGTCGCCAGGCAAAATCGGCCATCACTCACTGGAAGGTCCGACGCCTTTATGACGCAGATCGCCTGACATTGGTTGATTTACGCCTGGAGACCGGACGAACCCACCAGATAAGGGTTCATTGTTCCGAGCGCAATATGCCCCTGGTTCATGATCCTCTCTATGGTGGTCGTGCCCGGACCGGGGCCTTGCAGGACAAGACTCTTAAGCAACTGGCACAAAAACTTCCGGGACAGGCACTGCATGCGCGCCTGCTCGGTTTCATCCATCCACGCAGTCAGCAATATCTTGAATTCGTCAGTGAACCACCACCGGCGTTTCATGACTTGCTCGACTATCTGGAACAAAAATATTCTGAAAAAGAGTACAGGCAGGAGTTGTTATGAAAAAAAGTCGTGCGGCAAAGATCAGTTATCTGGAGCCCGAGTGGACGACAGGTCTGCCCCGATTGACCGCCGGGTTTTCTACCCGTCATGGAGGGGTCAGTCGCGCTCCATACAATTCGCTCAACCTTGGTTTCGGCACTGATGATTTACGTGCCCATGTTGAAGGGAACCGGGCGACTCTTTGTCGTGCTTTCAATTTGCAGCCCCACCAGTTGCTGACGGTCAAGCAGGTTCATGGGACAGATTTGTTGCTGATCGATGATGAGAATCTTGACCTGTCCCATTTTCTGAGTATTGAAGCCGATGGGATTATTACCAACCAGCGTGGTTTCATGATCGGTGTTCTGGTTGCTGATTGCATCCCTTTGTTGCTTCATCATCCGGCCAAGGGTGTTGTGGCGGCCATTCATGTTGGTTGGCGTGGGGCGGCAGCAGGGATTATTGCCCGGGCGATAGAGACAATGAAGGTTCATTTTCACTGTGATCCCGATGAAATTCTGGCTGCAGTCGGCCCCGGTATCGGTGCGCACCGTTTCGAGGTTGACCGTCCTGTCCGCGAGGCCTTTCGTAATGGCAGTGGTTTTTGGAATCAGATTTCCACCGAGGTCAGCCTGGGCCACTGGCAGGTCGACCTGGCTTTAAGCTGTTGCCTGCAGCTGGAGACCGCAGGAGTCAGGACCGAAAATATCGATTCTGTCGCTGAGTGTACCTGTTGTCACCAGGAGTTGTTCTTCTCATATCGGCGTGATGATGGTCAGACCGGTCGGCAGCTGGGATTTGTCATGCTGGGGTAGTTTTTTACTCTTTCGAGTTGTGAAATGTTCAGCGAAAGTCCCGTTCTGTCGGTCGAACGGGACTTTTTTGTGCCCGAATAGTTACAAATGTAACACTGCAAAGTAAATGTTCAGTAAAAAAAAAAGATTTAAACGGTGTATACTGGGTTGGTTTTGAGATTCGAGTCAGATGTCAGGCTTATACTCTGGCGCATAAGAATCGAGATGACCTCAGTTATCTGAGTCCCCGGAGGGGGGGGGCCCCCATCCTTAAGCAAGGATGGGGGCTTTTTAGTGCGTGCTAAACGCTTATTTGCGCCAGAAAGACGGAAAAAAGAGAACCAGGACGGTAAAGAGTTCAAGACGTCCCATCAGCATACAGATGATCAGGACTGTTTTTCCGAAAGCCGGGACATGGGCAAAATTGTCAACCGGACCGATGGAACCAAGCCCCGGGCCGATATTCGACAAACAGGCGACTGCGGCGGCACCACCCGAAATCAGGTCCATACCACTGGCAGCCAGCAAGAGTGATGCAATAATGAATACGCCGATATAAAGGGCGAAAAAGCCAAGGACTCCAGCCAGAACTTCATTGTCAACAGGGCGTTTACCCAGCTTGACCAGCCGCACGGCGCGTGGGTGAATCAGGCGAAAGATCTGGACCTGAGCATGTTTCAGCAAGAGCAGAACCCGCGCAACCTTTATCCCGCCACCGGTTGAACCGGCGCAGCCACCGATAAACATCAGAATAATAATCAGATACTGGGCAATGACTGGCCAGAGCTCATAGTCGGCAGTGCCGAATCCGGTCGTTGTCAGAATCGAAACAACCTGAAAAGAGCTGTAGCGCAGATTGTCTGTCAGCTGGGTATAGGTTCCGGAGGTCAGGTTGAAAATCATGACCAGACCGATGGCACCGAAAGTAATCCAGCTGTAGAAGCGCAATTCTTCGTTACTGAAAAAGGTATTGAGTTTGCCGCGCAAGGCTTGCAGGTGCAGGGTGAAGTTAACTCCGGCCAGAAACATGAAAAGAACAATAACCCAATCGATATAGGCACTGTTGTAGGCAGCAACCGAAGCGTTGCGGGTTGAAAAACCACCCGTTGCCAGGGTTGCAAAAGAGTGACAAAGGGCATCAAAAAAGGACATGCCACCCAGCATCAGCAGCAGGGTTTCAAGTGCGGTCAGCAGCAGATAGACGCCCCAGAGCAGTTTGGCGGTGTCCTGAATCCGTGGTTTCAGGCGATCGGCGGTTGGTCCCGGAACTTCGGCTTTGAACAGCTGCATTCCCCCGACGCCCAGCATCGGCAAAATGGCCAGTGAGAGGACAATGATCCCCATCCCGCCCAGCCAATGGGTCAGGGCGCGCCAGAAAAGCAGACTTTTGGGCAGGGCTTCAATATTGGTCAAAATGGTTGAACCTGTGGTCGTGAAACCACTCATGGTTTCGAACACCGCATCAAGCGGTGAGGGGATGGCACCTGAGTAGATGTAGGGCAGGGCCCCAAACAGGGCAAACAGTGCCCAGCCGAAACTGACCACCGCAAAGCCTTCACGCAGTGAGAGTTCTTTACGACTGCGACAAAAGAAAAAAAGCACCCCGCCACAACTGGCTGTGGTCAGGGCCGAAAGCAAAAAGCTGACGGCGGCGCCATCCTGATAGTAAAGGGAAAAAGGCAGGGCCGTCAGCAGGGTGCCAGCCAGGTAAATGAGCAAGGCGCCAAGTATGCGCAGGGTGAGAATCAGGTTCATAGACGTTGACGGTTCTCCATCCGCATCAGGTAAAGAAACGTTCGACCTTTGGCAAGGATTCGGGCAGGGTAAAGATAACGACGCGGTCTCCTGCCTTGAGTCGACTTTCGCCTGAGGGGATTTCGTAATCCTGGCCCCGAACGATTGCCCCGATAATGGCGCCACGCGGGAAGTGCAACTCTTTCAGCGGGATATCAAGAATTCCGGTTTCCGGTTTGACTTCAATTTCCAGGACTTCTGAGTTGCTCCCTTCGATTGCAGCCAACGAAATGATTTCGCCGCGTCGGACGAAACGCAAAATGGTCGAAGCAGCGGCCAGCCGTGGCGAAATACAGGCATCGATTCCCAGATCTGAGGCCAGATCAAGCAGCTCTGGCTGGCTGACCAGAGCCAGGGTCCGGCGGACTCCCTGCTGACGCGCCAGCAGACAGGTCAGAATATTTGTTTCGTCCTTTTCGGTGACGGCAATAAACACGTCGGCACCTTCAAGACCTTCATCCTTGAGGGTTTCAATATCACTGCCTTCTGCTTTGAGAACGACAGTCTTTTCCAATTCTCCGGCAAGTTTCAGACAACGCTGTTCATCCTTGTCGATCAGTTTGACCTCGGATTGTTTCTCGAGGCTTCCGGCGATCTGCTTGCCGATATTACCGCCGCCAAGGATAAAAACCCGCCGATTGCGCCGTTTTTCTTCATTGCCGGGATGTAACATGTATTGAATGGAGGGCAGGTCTTTCTGGTGGGCAAAGAGATAGATCTTGTCTCCCGACTGAATGACATCGTCGCCACACGGGATGATGGTTTCGTCCCCCCGGCCAATAGCGACAATAACGAAACGATAGATACCACGCAACTCGCCAAGTTCAGTCAGGGTCAGATCACAAAGAGGATTTTCCTCCCCGATGCGATAGCCAAGAAACTGGACCTGCCCTTCGGCAAATTCGGCCACGTCAAAGGCCCCTGAGCTGCATGCAATCTGGACCAGTTCTTCAGCAACGGCATCTTCGGGGTTGATCAGCAGGTCGATGCCCAGTTTCTCTTTGGAGAGAACGGCCCGGCTGCCGGTGTATTCAATACTTTTGGTGCGGGCAACACGTGTCGCGACCTTGTATTCACGAGCCAGCAGGCAGGCCAGAATATTCACTTCATCCAGGTCTGTGACAGCAATAAAGATGTCGGTCGTGGCGATACCAGCCTGCTCCAGGACTTCGGCGCTGGCTCCATTACCGGTCACCCCCAACACATTGAGTCGATCCTGGGTGTGTTCGATTTTTTCCTCACTTCGGTCAACCAGTGTGACCTCATGGCCTTCACGTGACAGGCGATCACTGAGGAAATAGCCGACCTGCCCGGCCCCTACAATCAGAATTTTCATAATGCTTCATGTTCCTTTGACAGACATTGCAGGTCATTGCAACAAGAGGAATCAATCGCGCAACAATCGCATAAATTGGTGGATTGTGCAATAATTCCCGGGCTTCAAAGAGTTTGAAATGAACGAAGTCATGGAGAAAACAACATGGATTCTTTTAGTGAAGTGTCAGAAGAACACATTCGCCGCGAGCGAGAAAAAGCACGTGATTTGCGCAAGCAGGGGTGGTGGAAAAATCGTATCGCGCAAGGACGTTGCCATTATTGCGGTCGTGAGGTTTCTCCCCGGCAGCTGACGCTCGATCACATCGTCCCCCTGGCTCGCGGAGGGCGCAGCACTAAGGGGAACTGTGTTCCTGCCTGTAAGGAATGCAACAATAAAAAGCGTGACCTGCTGCCGCTTGAATGGCAGGACTATCTTGATAACTT
>JAJRWH010000037.1 GCA_024276935.1 Deltaproteobacteria bacterium | reverse complement strand
GGCATCAGCCAGCATCAGCAACAGAGCTCCGAGCAGGGTCGAGGCAGTCAGGTTACGTTTCATGTCACTGCCGTAGAGACTGCGGGCGATATGGGGCGTAATCAGGCCGACAAAACCGATAATGCCGGTATGGCTGACCGCTACAGCGACCAGCAGGGTTGCAATGACAAAGCTGAAACGACGCAATCGGGCGACATCAACGCCCATGGTGCGGGCCGAATCTTCGTCAAAAGCAAGCAGGTTAAGTTGCAGGCGGATGCGATAGAGCAGAATAAAACTGCCGACAAGTAGCAGGGCACAGACTCCGAGGCGGAGCCAGTCAACAATGAAAAATCCTCCCATCAACCAGAAGACAATTGACGAGAGACTTTCTTCAAAATAGAACTTGCTGAAGCTGATGACTGCCGAAGCGACAATATTAACGACGACCCCGGATAGAATCATGGTTACCGGGTTGATAATGCCGCCGCTGACCGACAGGCGATAGACCAGCATCAACCCGCAAAGCCCGGTAACCAGGGCCAACAGGGGAATAAGCGGTGTTGGCAGACCGCAGGCGATTCCGAGGACCGCTCCCAGGGCTGCAGAACTGGCGGTTACGGTGGTGAAACTGTCGGCCAGCGGGTTTTTCAGGGTCAGTTGGTAAATGCTGCCTGACAGAGCGAGCATGCCACCGATTACGGCTGAAAACAGCACTCGGGGCAAGCGTAATCCCAGCAGAATGTCACTTTCGATCGGACTCATGTTGAACGGGTTGATTGTCGTTGCTCCGCTGAACAAGGCAATGACAAATGCAATCCCAAGCAGACTGCATAACAGTCGTTTCATACTTCAACCCTTTCGATGATTCGTTTGGTCAATCCAAAAAGGATGATCACCATAACGACCAGCAGCAGATAGAGCAAGCCATTGCCATTATCCTGCTGTAACAGGGTTGAACGGATCAGGCGGGTTGAGTAGGTCAGAGGAAAAATGCTGGCCACGGCTTTAATCGCCAGGGGCATCTTTTCTACCGGAAAGAAGGTTCCCGACAGAAACATCATCGGGGTGATCAGAAAGGCGTTAACCGTGGCCTGGTCAGCATGACTGCGCACGATCATGGCAGCCAGAATGCCAAGCAGGGAGAAAATGGCCAGGTGCAGCAGCAACGCCAGAAAAAATGCCGGGCTGAAATGCAGACTGACACCGCAAAAAAGGCTGTAAAGAGCAATGATTGCCACCGGAATCAGTCCGCGGGTGATGCCGTAAAACATTTCGCCAAGAACAATTTGCCAGCGTCCGAAAGGGGCCAGCAGGTACTCTTCAAACACCTTGAAATAAAAGCGTGAGATATTGATTTCGGTGGCGATGGCATAGCTTTGATTCATGCTTGCCATGGTTAAAAGGCCCGGGATCAGAAAGCTTAAATAATCCTGACCACCGACCATGGCCCCACGACCGACACCAAAGCCAAAGGCCAGCAGAAAAAGAGCCGGAGAAACCGCCGAAGCGAGGAGGGTTTTAAACAGCTTGCGGCGCAGGATCAAGGTTTCGCGCAGATAGATACCACGGGCTCCGTACAACATCAGGGATCAATCCTTTTGCCGGTCAGTTGCAGAAAAACATCTTCAAGGGTGGTCTTGCGAATGCGGACGGTCCGATCTATTTGTTCGAGGCGGGCCATAGCAGTTGCCCGATCATTGAAAAATTCGTTATCAACATCCTCATCGTTGTAGATATCAAGGACATAGCTTCCGGTCCTTTTCATCAACTCATCGGGTGAGCCACTGGCAATGATACGTCCCTGATCGATAAAACAGACCCGCTCGGCAAGTTGTTCGGCCTCTTCAATGTAGTGAGTGGTCAGAAACAGGGTGCAGTGTTGCTCCTGATTGATGCGTCGTAAAAATGCCCAGATTTTACGCCGACTGTGAGGGTCAAGTCCGGCAGTTGGTTCGTCGAGAAACAGAATTGCCGGTTCGTGCAGCAGGGCCCGTACAATGACCAGTTTGCGTTTCATTCCACCCGAAAGCTTTCCTGCGGGGGTGTCGCGTTTTTCACTCAGACCCGCCAGTTCGAGGCAACTTTCGATTCGTTGTTGCAGGGCGGGACCCCCAAGACCGAAGAGCCGACCGTGAACCCGCAGGTTTTCGGCTGCGGTCAGTTCCCGGTCAAGATTGTTGTGCTGCGGAACGACACCGATACGGCGGCGGACCTCATAGGCCGTTGCGACAAAAGGTTCGCCCTGGTAGCAGATTCGCCCGCTGTCCGGGCGCAAAAGTCCGGTCAACATGTTGATGGTGGTGGTTTTGCCCGCACCGTTGGGGCCGAGAAAGGCGAAGAGCTCACCGGAGTGCAGCTCAAGGTCGATTCCGCGCACAGCCTCAACCTTGCCAAAAGAACGTTTCAGTCCGCTGACAAGAATCTCGGGATGATGGTTGTCGAGGTGGCTTGTCCCTGGTTCGTCTGGGTAATCACGGGTTGTTGACGCGGGCATAACGGGTCCTGTCACAGGTGCCGGGTTTGAGTCGGCAATATAAAAAGCCCGCACACTTGTTTGCAGAGAAACAGCATGCGGGCTTCATCCGTTTTTGAAGCACTGTTGTTTTCCAGCCTCCCTGTACCCCGGGGAGTTAAGGCCTGCTTCAGGTATCAAGCAGCTCTTGCTGGGATCTCTGCCCGGCAGGTCTTCTGGCTTGCGTGTCATCCCGAAAAATCGCCTTCCCGGAAAAATCCAGTGGCCG
This sequence comes from Deltaproteobacteria bacterium, assembly GCA_024276935.1. GTDB lineage: Bacteria > Desulfobacterota > Desulfuromonadia > Desulfuromonadales > Geopsychrobacteraceae > Geopsychrobacter. The sequence goes on along the minus strand of JAJRWH010000037.1, from coordinate 12,151 downwards.
GAAATCTTTACTCGATTGCCGATGATCTTTCAGTCTTCGCTCACAGCGGCGGGTCCGCGGGGGAGTTGCACCCCTCTTCCCTTGACCGGTCAGTGTGTATATCTAATCTGTGGAACTTGCAGCTGTCAAGATTACTCGGATTTCGGCATCGGCACCAGCTGAATCTGGATACGACGGTTTTGAGCCTTGCCTTCAGCTGTTTCATTGTCGGCCACCGGACGATACTCACTGTAGCCCGCAGCAATCAAACGTTCACCCGGCAGACCCACCTCATCCTGCAACACGTGGACAACACTGTTGGCACGGGCCGTCGAAAGCTCCCAGTTGGTCGGGTATTTATCCTTCAGGCGGCTGCTGATTTTTACATTGTCGGTGTGTCCTTCAACCAGCAGGGCCTTGTCAGGAAACTTGTTCATGATGTCGCCGAGGCTGCGTAAAACTTTTTTCCCCTCGGTACGGACAACGGTCTTGCCGGAGTCAAAAAGAATTTTATTCGGCAGGTTGACCGAGAGCTTTCCCTTCAGGTTGGTAATTGTCAGCTCACCACGTTTGATCTCTTCTTCGAGGGCACCGACCAACTGATCATAAGTATTTTGCAGGCTTGCCAATTTCTCTTCGCGTGCTTTGCGCTCGGCAGCAACCTGTTTTTCAAGAGCCGCATTTTGCTGCTGGAGTTTGGCGATACTGTCGAGAAGCTGACGATTGTTCTGGCTCATCTCCTCAAGCTGTTGTTGCATCTGCTCTGCACGGCTGCTGAACGTTTGCTGCTGGCGGTCCTGATTGGCCCGTTCGCTCAGCAGGGTTTGTTGCAGTTCCGAATTTTTCTTGAGCAGGGCAATCAGTTTGGCATTCAGGTCGGATGTTTCGGTTTCAAGTTGTTTCTTCTGATCTTCGAGGGTGCTGATTCTGGTGTTTGCAGCATCAAGGCTTTTTGTCAACTGCGCGGCTTCATTGGCTTTTTGATCAAATTTTCCCTGGCTGACGCATCCGGCCAGCAGGGTCAGGATCAAAATACTGATAAGCTTTTGCATCGTCTGCTCCCTGGATAGATTGTTGCCTGAGTCAGTGACTCCCTGATTGGTGGATAGCGTAAGTCATCGACCTGTCAGAGCTTCTCTAAAACCACCAGCGGCCCTGTTAAGGTGCGCTTCAGTTTTTGAACCTCATCCAGATCAGAGTCTTGCTCTTTCCGTCCAGCAGAAACTCAGCTGCCTCAGATGTTAGAACGAACCATATTGTTATCACAGGAGCCACAAAGATAAAAGAGACCAGGCTGTTTCTTTGACGGGGATCCTTGCCAGCCTTGTTTTTTGCGAGAAAACCTGATTTTACGAGCCATGCTTCACGGGAATTTCAGTTGCGGGTCCCGGGGGGGCTGTGCTATAAAATACTAACTTTTAAATTAGAAACTGCCCTGTAAAATTATGGGTTTGCGGAGTTCTTCATGTTTGAGATTCAACGAATTGTCCAGACTGCGCTCGAAGAAGATATTGGCCTTGGCGATATCACGACCGAGGTGACAATCACCTCAGGAACCACTGCGCGTGCCGAGTTGGTGGCCAAGGAAGATTTTATTCTTGCGGGGATCGATGTTGCTGAAAAGGTTTTTAAAACTGTTGATTCCACAGTCGATTTTGAAAGATTGCTTCAGGATGGTTGTCAGGTGCGCAAGGGAGAAGTTCTGGCCTGGTTGCGTGGTTCGGCGGCCAGTTTACTGACGGCCGAACGTGTTGCGCTTAACCTGATGCAGCGGATGTGTGCCATTGCCAGTCTGACCCGGCGTTATGTTGATGCTGTGGCTGACACCAAAGCCGTGATTGTCGATACGCGTAAGACAGTCCCCGGGTTGCGGGTTCTTGACAAATATTCGGTGCGCATGGGTGGGGGACGCAATCATCGAATCGGTTTGTTTGATGGCGTATTGATCAAAGAAAACCATGTTGCGGCGGCAGGTGGTATCGCTGAGGCTATCAGTCGAGCCCGGGTGAAGTTACCGCACACCTTGAAAATCGAGATAGAAACCCGCAACGTCGACGAAGTTGAACAGGCGCTGGCTGCTGCTGCTGATATTATTATGCTCGACAACATGAGCCTTGACGAAATGCGTCAGGCGGTTGAGCTGATCGGTGACCGAGCTCTGACTGAAGCATCGGGTGGCGTCAACCTTGAGACCGTTGCTGATATCGCAGCCACCGGAGTCGATATCATCTCAGTGGGGGCTTTGACCCATTCGATCAAAGCGGCAGATATCTCCATGCTGTTTGATTGATTCAGAATCCACTTGTCGATACGGTCCCGGTCCCCTTCAGGAGCCCCTTTGACCACACGTGAGCAGATCGTCCAACTGTTTCGTAATCGTCCCGGAGAATATGTCTCTGGGCAGGAACTCAGTCGTGAGTTGCATATCTCACGGGCGGCCATCTGGAAACAGATTGAGCAATTGCGTGAACTCGGGTACGAAATAGAAGCACAGCGCGCCCGGGGTTATCGTTTGCTCGAATCTCCCGACCTGCTGTTGCCCGCAGATCTGACCTCTGATCTTTCCTCACAACTGGTGGGCCAACAAATCCATTGTGTTGCCTCAACATCGTCAACCAACCAGCTGGCGCAGCAGATGGCCACCGAAGGGGTCTCTGAAGGTCTGGTTGTTCTGGCTGAGGAACAAACTGCTGGCCGTGGTCGTATGGGGCGACGCTGGGAGTCACCAGCCGGAGTCAATGTCTACGGCTCGATTCTGCTTAAACCTCAGATTCCGCCTTACCAGGCACCGCAGTTGACATTTCTTTCTGCGGTTGCAACGGCAGAAGTTCTTACCGACCTCTACGCGATCAACGCACGAGTCAAGTGGCCCAATGACATTCTGGTCGGTGGCCGCAAGATTGCCGGTTTACTTAATGAACTGAGTGCCGAAACCGAACAGATTCATTCTCTGGTTCTGGGAATCGGAATAAACGTCAACATGCTTGCCGAGCAGTTTCCCGATGACCTGCGTTACCCGGCAACCTCTGTACGGATTGAAACGGGTCGCTCCCAGCCACGTGTTGCGCTGGTCAGGCAGCTGTTGCAACGGATCGATTTTCTTTACGCCGAGTTTCTGGAGCAGGGGTTTGCTCCTTTGCGACGACGCTGGGAGGCTCTGTTTGATCTGCTTGATCGCCAGGTTGAGGTCGATCTCGGAAACCGCAAGATTTCAGGAGTCATCGGTGGGCTTGAGGCTGACGGGGCATTGCGATTATTTTTGCCCGATGGCCAGGTTGAACGAATTGTTGCCGGAGATGTACGACCGATAGGACAAAAGAGATGAACAGGCAAAAGATAATATGGAGTTTTCATGCTTCTGGTCATTGATGTGGGTAACAGCAATACCGTTTTGGGGGTTTATCGGGAAGAGACGCTGGTTCGAGACTGGCGGATTGCAACAGATAAGGATCGCACCGTTGATGAATACGCCATGCTGGTTCATAATCTGTTCGATCTGGCGGAGATGCGTTTTGACCAATTGACTGCGGTGATAATCTCCTGCGTGGTGCCGCCGATGCTAGGCAGCCTTGAGCTTCTCTGTCACAAGTATTTCAAGCTGACGCCGTTGGTGGTTGGCCCCGGAGTTAAAACCGGTATGCCGATTCAGTATGACAATCCCAAAGAAGTTGGTGCCGACCGGATTGTTAATGCCGTTGCCGCTTTCGCTAAATGGCAGTGTGGAATGATAGTCGTTGATTTTGGCACCGCCACAACTTTCGATGTGATTTCAGCGGCCGGAGAATACCAGGGGGGCGCAATTGCTCCCGGGGTCGGAATTTCTGCCGAGGCGTTGTTTGCCCGGGCCAGCAAACTGCCACGAGTCGAGTTTTCTCGTCCGGCTCAGGTGGTGGCTAAAAATACCGTCAGCAGTATGCAGGCAGGAATCTTTTACGGTTATGTCGGTCTGGTTGAAGGGATTGTCTCCCGTATCCACGAAGAGGTCGGGCAGCCCCTCAAAGTTGTGGCAACCGGAGGGCTGGCTGCAGCGATTGCCGACGCCAGTGATATGATTGACAGTGTCGAACCTTTCTTAACCCTTGAAGGCTTGAGAATTCTCTATCAACGAAACGCAGAATAAGTAAAGGAGTCTGATTGTCGCCAGGAGTTGGTCGAATAAAAACCGGTGTGAGAGGAAACCTGTAGCCAGGATATCCCCTTGGAATCCCTTTTTCTATGAACAAAAGGAGTGAGCATGGGTAAATACGATACGACGACGTTGAGAAATCTTGGAATTGTTGCACACAACAGCGCCGGAAAGACCTCACTGGTTGAGGCCATGTTGTTTAACACCGGGATGGCGGAAAAGCTCGGCAAGGTGACAGATGGCTCCTCCCTGATGGATTTTGAAGAAGAAGAGATCAAGCGTGGGATGACGTTGGGGGCCAGCCTCAACCATTGTGTCTGGAACGGATACAACCTGAATATCGTTGATACGCCGGGGGTCAGTAACTTTTTACATGACACACGCCGCTGCCTGCGTGTTCTGGGTGGTGCGGTGGTGATTGTCTCGGCTATCTCCGGGGTGAAATCGCAGACCCGTAAAATTTGGGAATGGTGCGACCAGTTCGAGGTTCCTCGGATTGCCTTTGTCAACAAGATGGATCGAGAACGGGCCGACTTTCTCAAGGCGGTCGATGATATGGAAAAATCGCTGGGGGCCCGCAGTGCAATCGTCACCATGCCTATCGGTGCTGAAGAGGATTTTCGTGGCACCATAGACCTGGTGCGAATGAAAGCCCGCCTGTATGAATTTGACGAAGCCGGAACCTATAAAGAAGTCGATATTCCGCAGGAGCTGGAGGAGGAAGCCCAGCGTTTACGTCTGCTTCTGGTCGAAACTGTTGCAGAAGCCGATGATGAATTGATGGAGAAATACCTCGACGATGAAGAGCTGACCGAGGAAGATCTGCTGCGCGGTTTGCGTGAAGGCACATTGACCGGTGTTTTTACGCCTGTTTTTTGCGGCAGTGCGTTGGCCAACGTTGGTGTGCGTCAGCTGCTCGACTATATCGTTGCCTGTCTTCCCTCGCCGATTGACAAGGGAACCCAGGTGGGAACCCTGCCCGACAGCGATGAAGTGGTTGAGCGGCAGCCGAGTGAAGAGGATCCCTTCTCGGCCATGGTCTTCAAAACAGTTAACGATCCCTTTGCGGGCAAGTTGAGCATGATCCGGGTTTATTCGGGCACACTCAAGCCCGACACTGTGGTGTTCAACCCGAATCGGGACGAAAAAGAACGGGTCGGGCATATCTTCAAGATGGCAGGCAAAGAGCAGCAGGATGTCGAATCGGCGGTTGCGGGAGAAATCGTCGCCTTGCCAAAACTGAAATATACGGCAACCGGAGACACTCTGTGTGATGTCCAGAAGCCGGTTTTTTATGAGCCTCTGGTTCCGCTCAAGCCGATCATCTCCTTTGCTCTGGAGTCTGCCAAAAAAGGTGACGAAGACAAAATTTATACCGGCCTGCAGAAATTGATGGAAGAAGATCCGACCCTGCGCGTGGTCCGCGAAGAAGATACCCATGAAATGATATTGTCCGGTATGGGGCAGGTTCATCTTGAGGTTGCGGTTGAACGACTTAAGCGTAAATATGGTGCTGCAGTAACCCTGAAAGAACCCAAGGTTCCCTATCGCGAGACGATCCGTGCCAGTGCTGAAGTGCAGGGTAAATACAAAAAACAGTCAGGTGGCCGTGGTCAGTACGGTGACGTCTGGATCAAGGTTGAGCCTCTGCCTCGTGGCAGTGGTTTTGAGTTTGTCGACAAGGTTGTTGGTGGTGTGGTGCCCCGCAATTATATTCCTGCGGTTGAAAAAGGGATCATCGAGGCGATGAAAACCGGTCCCTTGACCGGCAGTCAGATGGTGGATTTGCGTGTGACCCTGTATGACGGTTCGCACCACTCGGTTGATTCCTCCGAGATGGCTTTCAAGGTTGCCGGTTCGATGGCCTTCAAAAAAGCAATGGAAAGCTGTAAGCCAACCCTGCTTGAACCGGTTATGAGTATGGAGATAACGGTTCCTGACGATTGTATGGGCGATGTTATCGGTGATCTGAACTCCAGACGGGGCAAGGTCAGCGGTGTTGAGCCGCAGGCCAATGCCCAGACCATTCGCGCTGAAGTCCCGATGGCCGAAGTTTTGCGCTATGCGCCGGAGTTGCGGTCGATGACATCAGACCGGGGAATGTTTTCGATGGAATTTGACAAGTATGAAGAAGTGCCGTCGCATCAGACGGCAAAAATTCTTGCTGAACAGGAAAAAGCCTGATGGTTATGGGCATCCCGATTTTTGTTCGGGGTGCCCGTTTTCTTTCAGGTAACTGCCACGAGGAGGTGTGTCATGGATGAGGAGCGGGTCGATTCGGAAGTTGTTCCGGAAGAGGAGTCGTTCTTTCTGGATTCTGAACCGGAAGATACGGGGGCGGCTGATGAGGCCGGAGTGGAGGAAAACCCACCCGGCTTCACCATTGAGGAGGTTCCAGAAAAAAAAGGAAGTTCACGGCTGTTGTTGCTTCTGCTGTTGCTGGTTGCACTTGGCGGGGGATTCTATTTTTTCGGTCAGGAGGCCCTGGAGAGTCATGAGTCCGTAGTGACGGTCAGGATGCAGAAACCGACAAAAATGAAGGTTCCCGCTCGTCCACAACCAACAAAGCAAGCAGAGGCGGTCAAAGAGGAGGTCGTTGCAAAAGAAGTGGTGGCCAGCGTTGCTCCCAAAAAGGCGGCGGCCAAGGCTCCCCCGGCGGCTCCTGCTCCCTTGGTGAAAAAAACACCAGTTTCTGCGCCTGCTTTTACTCTGGCCAGTGACAGTTATCTCTATCGCGGGGCTTTACGTCGAGACAGCGCTCTTATCGAAAAAATGGGATACAAGGTTACTCAGACCCAAAAGTTGGAACCACACAAAATGACCCGGCTGCTGGTTGGTCTGTATCCAAAAAAGATGGCTCAAAAACGTTTGGCGGCAATAAAGAAGCTTGCTGATGGTGCTTTTCTGGTCGCCGAGAGTGGCAAGTATGCCGTTTATGCCGGATCTTATCTGTCGCTTGATAAGGCACGACGTGAGGCAGACCGTCTTTATGCGCAAGGAATTCGGGTCGAAGAGCGTCAGGTTCAGATCGATCTGCCCCGTACGAGCCTTCGTTTTGGCAGTTTCTCATCTCGTTCAGACGCCCAGGCTGCACGTGAGAAATTGCAGAAGGCAGGGGTTGCCAAGTTGAAAGTGGTTGAATTGAAATAATCTTTCCAGCCTGAAAAATGTAAAGAAGGTTAAGGTCAACTTGAAGACTCACGACGAAAAAAATATCAAGTTCAAGGTTCCTGGTGATGTTGCCCGAATCATGAAACAGTGGGGCGGGCACAGTGTCAGACTGGCTGCTGCCCGTGGTGCCTTGCCGATGTCGGGCCCCAACCTGGTAACGGTTCTCTTTATCTTCTATCACGGCGAAGACAAGGAGCTGCGGGAAGAAGCCCTCAAAACGCTCAAGGATCTGTCACCCAGTATTTTGAAGACGGTTTGTGGCCAGGCGGATGTTCATCCTGAAGTGCTCGATTTGCTGGCGCGGTTACATTACAAAAATATGGAGGTCATGGAACCGCTCCTGACCAATCGCATGGTGGGGCTGAAAACCTTGATGTTTGTTGCCGAGCATGCTTCGGGAGACGTCCTCGATCTGGTCGCCAGTAATGATACCGCCATTCGTCAGGCCAAAGCCTTGCGGATTTTGATTATCAATAATCCACACGCAGATAAAGCTCTGAAAATCCGCCTGGGCTGGAAAGAGGAACCGCAGGAAGAAAAACAGGTTACTCCTGAGAGTAAAAAAGAGGAGGAGATTCCTGCGGTTGAAGAAAACCAACAGAGTGTCTTTGAGGGAGAGATCGAAGACCTTGATGCCGAAACCCTGTCAAAATATCAGCAACTGATCGATATGCCGGTGGCTGAGAAAATCAAGATGGCCTTAACCGGTGACAAGGAATGGCGCAGCTTGCTGATTCGCGAATCGAATAAGATGGTCAATTCAGCGGTACTGAAAAATCCGCGAATCACCGAGGCCGAGGTACTGATGGTCGCCAAGAACCGCACCAGCAATGAAGAGTTGATTCGGATGATTGCCCTGAACCGGGAATGGGTCAAAAATTATGAAATGAAAAAGGCGTTGATTGAGCACCCGCGGACTCCCTTGCAACAGGCGATGCGTTTTATGACCTTTCTCTCCGAGAAAGATCTGAAAAACCTGGCCAAAAGTCGCAACATCCCTCAGGTAATTGTCAACAATGCCCGGCGGATGTTGATGACCAGAAAGCATTGATTTCAGGAGATAGTATGAGCAGCGAACGTTTCAGTATCGGAATCCTGACCCTGTCCGACAAGGGGGCACGAGGAGAGCGTGAAGATGTCAGTGGGGCCAGAATCAGCGAGATGGTTCAGTCTCTGGGGCAGGTCGGACGTTATCAGGTGATACCGGATGATATTGAGACCATTACCCTGACTCTGTGCCGCTGGGCCGATGAGGTTGGCCTCGATTTGATTCTGACTACCGGGGGGACAGGTTTGACTCCACGTGACCGGACGCCACAGGCAACTCAGGCGGTGCTTGATTACGAAATTCCCGGTATGGCTGAAGCAATGCGGGCTGCCAGCCTGCAGAAAACACCGCATGCCATGTTATCGCGGGCCCTGGTCGGGGTACGGGGGCAAACTCTGATTGTCAATCTTCCCGGTAGTCCCAAAGCTGCCAGGGAAAATCTTGAAGTGTTGTTGCCTGCCTTGCCTCACGCTCTGGCCAAGTTGAAAGGTGATCCTTCAGACTGTGCGATCACTGATGAGCCTGATACAATGGGGAAGTAACCTTTTCGCCTTTGTCTCCAAGGATTGCCAATGACCCCCGATCTTTTACCTGGCTTTGATTACCAGACGACAATCTTGGCCAAGCTGCTGCTTGCGGCATTTCTTGGGGGGCTGTTGGGGTTGGAGCGTGAGGTTCACGGTCGTCCTGCCGGATTTCGTACTCATCTGCTGGTGACTGTCGGAGCCTGTTTGATGGCTGTTGTCTCAGAACACTATTTTTATAAATTCGGCATTTACGACAGCAGCTCAGCCATACGGCTTGATCCCAGCCGTGTTGCAGCTCAGATTGTAACCGGAATCGGTTTTCTGGGGGCAGGTGTCATCCTTAAAGAAGGGCAGTCTGTACGTGGTTTGACGACCGCCGCCTGTTTGTGGGTCACAGCAGGGATCGGGATGGCCATTGGTGCCGGACTCTATCTGCCGGGAATCGCCGTCGCCTTGCTCAGTCTGGTGAGCCTGCTGGTTTTAAAGCGCCTGGAACGGCTATTCAAAAAAGACCGTTATCGTACTCTGATAGTCAATGCGGTCGAGGGGGCTTTGACGCGTGAAACCCTGCTCGACGTTCTGGATGAACAGGGACTACGTCTGGTTGATTTTGCCGTAGATCGGGATTGTGAAAAATCTGAAATTCGTTTTGATCTGGTTTTTGTCCAGCCTGAAGGGCTACCCGGAGTTGAACTGGCCAATAGGATTGCCGAACTGGATCAGGTCAAACGAGTTCGGGTTCGTTAGCGATAAACCACTTATTTCTGGACCTGTCTCCTGGTTTTACAGTAGGTTGGCTGGTGTCTCGCCCTTTTGGATTTAATTCGCCGGAGGTTATCATGTCTTCAGCGCCACCCACAGATCGAGCGCATAAACCGATCAAGGTTTTGCTGGTTGATGATGTTGAATTATTTATCGAACTGGAAAAAACCTTTTTCTGTCGAGAACAATTTCAGATCCTGACCGCAGTCAGCGGTGAAGAAGCGCTTGCGTTAGCTCACAAAGAAAAACCGCAGTTGATCTTTCTCGATCTCTATCTCTCCGGGATCAATGGTGACGATGTCTGTCGGCAACTCAAAGCCGACCCGCAGACGGCCCAGATCCCGGTGATCATGGTGATTCAGCAAGGAGGCGAGAAGGACCTCGCGGCTTGCCGCGCAGCCTGCTGCGACGATATCCTTTACAAGCCGGTTCGTGGGGAAGATTTTCTGCGGGCAAGCCGAGAACAACTTTCTCTTGCCGAACGACGTGCGCCACGTATCGAAACTCAGATTCTGGTTCATTACGGACTGCGTGAAGACAAGCTGCTGCAACAGTTTACGGTCAATGTCGGTTTGGGCGGTTTGTTTCTGGCGACAGAGGCCCTGTTGTCAATCGACACCTGGCTGGATCTTCAACTTGAGTTGTCCGATGGATTGCCACCGTTGGCCTGCCGCGGACGAGTCGCCTGGCTCAACCATCCCGACTGGATCAAAAAACCGCAGTTACCCTGTGGCATGGGAGTTGAGTTTGTCGACATCAGTGAAGAGCAGCAACAGCGCCTGTCCAGGCATCTGGCACGCCCTGATGTTACCTCCGGGTAGCACAGATGTGATCTGAAAATCTTTTTATTTGCTCATTAGGCCGATTACCTGTCTCGCCCTCCTCAGATGTTACTTATTGGTAACGAAGATTGCTGCTGTTCCGGGTGTTACCGGTAACCTTTCTGGTAAATTCTCATCTTTTCTGTCTGTCGTCTTCCCCCTTTTCTGGTAATAAATCCCCTCGGTATGGTGGTTTGCTGCGATTTAATGACGTGTTGGCACCCTTCTGGTAATACAGCACCGGCCGGTGTTCTGCGATGCTGCCACTTGCATGTTGCCGAACAGCTGGTAGGCTATGTTTGTTGTTGCTGATTTGCAGTTCTTAATCAGTCCAGTGTAACTGTTCGACCGTCAGATTGTTACCCAACGAGGAGGCAAAAAATGAAAAGATCGCTGGTAGTTCTGGTTGCGGCTATTGCTGCGTTGCTCATGTTTCAGGGATTGGCATTTGCTGACCGATCTAAAGAAACCAAGCGCTGTGTCGCCTGCCACAAGGCAAAGATGCCTGGACTGGTCAAGCAATGGGCCGGGAGTGAACATGACAAAGAAGGCGTTGGTTGTTATGAGTGTCACAAGGCTGAAAAAGGCGATGTTGATGCTTGGAAACACAATGGTTTTTTGATTGCGGTCATTGTTTCGCCGCGTGACTGCGGCCAGTGCCATGCCGAAGAGACTGCCCAGCAGGAAGCCAGTCACCATGCCAAGGCCGGAGATATTCTCAATACCAAGGACGGCATGCTGGGACAGACTGTTGGTGGTGAACCAGCCGTTGCCGTCAGTTGTCGCCAGTGTCATGGTTCGATCGTCAAGGTCAACAAGGACGGAACCCTCGATCCCACGACCTGGCCCAATACCGGTATCGGTCGGGTGAATCCGGATGGATCGAAAGGGACCTGTTCAGCCTGCCATACCCGGCACCGTTTCAGCAAAGAACAAGCCCGTAAGCCCGAGAACTGCGGCAAGTGTCACCTGGGCCCAGATCATCCCCAAAAAGAGGTTTATGAAGAATCGAAACACGGCATTCTTTATCGTGCCTATGGTGACCAGATGAACATGGACAGCGATAAATGGGTCGCAGGTGTGGATTACTACGATGCCCCGACATGCGCAAGTTGTCACATGAGTGCTTCGCGTGGACAGGCCGTGACTCACGATGTCGGTGATCGCCTCAGCTGGAACCTGCGCGCCCCGGTTTCAACGCGGACCAAAAACAGCGCCAAGAAGCTCAAGGCGATGAAGGATGTCTGCTCGTCCTGTCACGCCAATAACTTTGTTGAGGGTTTTTATGCCCAGCTTGATAACTTCGTCGAGTTTTATAACAGCAAATTTGCCATTCCTGCCAAGGAGATCCGTAGCCTGCTGATTAAAGAAGGGGTGCTGACCAAGGCCAACTTTGACGACAAAATCGACTGGATTTATTGGGAGCTCTGGCATCACGAAGGGCGTCGAGCCCGTCATGGTGCTGCGATGTCCGGCCCCGATTATGCCTGGTGGCACGGGATCTATGATGTTGCCAAAGCCTTCTACAACGAACTGCTGCCCGAAGCCAAGGAAGCCTGTGAAAAAGCAGGTAAGCCCGAGCTGTATGACAAGATCATCGCCAAGTATATTGATGGTCGCCCTGAGCATCAGTGGTATACCCGTGGTTTCGATCCTGAGAAGATGAAAGAAGTGAAAAAATACTATCAGGATCGGTATAACCAGAAAGTCGAGTAAG
>JAJRWH010000036.1 GCA_024276935.1 Deltaproteobacteria bacterium | reverse complement strand
TACCGACAAGGATGCCCCGATCAACGAGGTTGCTGATGTGCTGGTGGTGGCCGATATCAAGCAGTTTGCTCCGGCACTGACCGCCAAACTTGAAGGCTGAAGGTAAATATTTCAACGCAGAGACACTGAGAAGGAACAGGAACTCGCAGAGAAAACCTGGGGGCTCCTGGTGGTGAATCCCCTCATCTCTCAGGACGAGGAAACATGAAAGGAACAGAGATCGCAATGATCGAAGAAATTTTCAACCAGATGGCCACAGAATTTCAGCCGGGAAGTCTCAGCAAACCCCTGAGCTACTATTTCTCAATTGATGAGATAAAAAAAACCGTCTTTCTCGATCCGCAAAGCTGCCAGGTCGAAGAGGGTAAAGCGACAGAATCTGCTGATTGTGTCTGCAAAACCAGCGCTGTCTTCTTTGGCCGGATCTGGAACGATGGCTACCGACCGGGAATCAAGGATTTCCTCTCGGGAGCGATTAAATCAAACAACCCCGAAGCACTGAAATCTTTTCTGGGAGCATTCGGAAAAGACAGTTGAGAAAGCGGCTCCGGCAAAGCAATTTGCCGGAGCCCGCCCGGCCAGTTTCGCTCTGCAAAAACGCCTGCCCATTCACAAACAAATCGATTGACAACAAGGCGCTCTCTGTCTTAAAACAACTGGTCTTACCAATTTGAATACACATTCGGGAGTTCCCCATGGTTGAACTTTTTGTGATTCTGGTCAGCGCCGTTTTTGTCAACAACTTCGTCCTGGCCCGCTTCCTCGGCATCTGCCCTTTTTTAGGTGTTTCCAAGAAGGTCGAGACAGCTCTCGGCATGGGAATGGCGGTTATCTTCGTTATGACCGTCGCCTCGGTTGTCACCTGGTTCATCCAATACCTGATTCTGATCCCTTTTGGCATTGAATACCTCCAGACCATCGCCTTCATTCTGGTGATTGCGTCACTGGTTCAGCTGGTCGAAATGGTGATCCAGAAAAGCAGCCCGGTTCTCTATCAATCTCTGGGGATTTTCCTCCCCCTGATCACCACCAACTGTGCAGTCCTCGGGGTTGCCGTTTTGAACATCCAAAAAGACTATACCTTTCTCCAGGCGGTGGTTTTCTCACTGGGAGCAGGGCTTGGTTTTACCCTGGCAATGATTCTTTTTGCCGGGCTGCGCGAACGGATCGATCTCTCCCCGGTACCAAAAAGCTTTCAGGGGACTGCGATCGCTCTGGTCACTGCCGGTTTGCTGTCTTTGGCGTTCATGGGCTTTGCCGGACTGGTTAAAGGATAACTGAAGGATTCGAGGTTTCAGGACAGATTTATCCCCTGACGCCCGGCTCCTCGTTTTTCGGAGAAAAACGTCATGCTTGCATCAGTATTGACTCTTGGCGGTATCGGTCTGTTTGCCGCCATCGCACTGGGGATTGCCGCAAAGAAGTTTGCGGTCGAGGTCGACCCTCGTGAACTGGCTATTCTTGAAGTATTGCCCGGAGCCAACTGCGGTGCTTGCGGACTCCCCGGCTGTGGTGGCTATGCCAAGGCTATCGTCGATGGTTCCATGTCACCAAACCTGTGTACTCCCGGTGGTTCCGACTGTCTCGAGAAAATTGCCCATATCATGGGTGTTGAAGCAATCAGTGCTGACCCCCAGGTTGCCGTGGTCTGCTGCCAGGGTGATAATCAGAAGGCCAGTCAGAAATATCGTTATCTTGGCCTTGAAGATTGTAACGCGGCCCAAAAGATTGCCGATGGGCCCAAGACCTGCCCCGGAGGCTGTTTGGGCCTCGGTTCCTGCGTACGGGCCTGCCCCTTTGATGCCATTGAAATCACCGCCGAGGGACTGGCGGTCATCAACCGTCAGAAATGTACCGGTTGCCAGAAGTGTGTGGCCAGCTGTCCGCGCAGCGTTATCAAAATGACACCATTGACCGCCACCACCCATGTTTTGTGTAACAGCACTGACAAAGGTGGCGTCGTCCGCAAGTACTGTCAGGTCGGCTGTATCGCCTGCCAGATTTGCAAGAAGACCGCTCCGGAAGCGTACCAGATCGATAATTTCCTCGCCCAGGTTAATTACGACATGGCCCATGAGGCCGAGGTTGCCGTAGAAAAGTGTCCCACCAGGTGTATTCGTGATTTTTCCACCGGATACCCGGAGGGGAGCAGTTTCGCCGCGCCAACAGTACCGACCAAAAAACCGGGACAGGCGGCGTGAAAGGATGAGCGTTAAAGCGATGAATCTGAAAACCTTCAAGGGTGGTCTGCATCCGCCTGACGGAAAACACGACTCAGCGACCAAAGCAATCGAAACCTGTCCGCTGCCAGAAGAGCTGGTCATCCCGCTGGCCCAACATATCGGAGCCCCTGCTGAAGCCTGCGTCGAGGTTGGTACCCGAGTCAAAAAGGGCAGCCTGATCGGCAAGGCGAAAGGATTTGTTTCGGTTCCTGTTCATGCCTCAACCTCCGGTGAGGTCATTGCTGTTGAACCACGCCTTCATCCGATGGGAAAAGCCCTGCCCGCAATTGTCATCAAACCGGATGGCGAAGATTGCTGGGATGAAAACCTGACCGGGGCAGACCCGGAAACCCTCAGTGCTGAAGAACTGAAGAGCCGGATTCTGGATGCCGGAATCGTCGGCATGGGCGGGGCCACTTTTCCGGCCCACGTCAAACTGTCTCCTCCGCCGGAAAAACAGATTGACACCCTGATTCTCAACGGCGTTGAATGCGAACCTTTTCTCACCGCCGACCATCGGATAATGCTTGAGGAAACCGAGCGAATTCTCGATGGTATCGATATCCTGCGTAAAGTTCTCGGCATCGACCGGGCAGTCATTGGTATTGAGGACAACAAACCGGATGCCATTGAAAAGATGGCCCGCGAGGCGGCATCCCGCAATATTGAAGTTCAGGCCCTTGAGGTCAAATATCCCCAGGGAGCAGAAAAACAGCTGATCGACGCCATTACCGGTCGTCAGGTTCCATCGGGAACCTTACCGATGGAGGTCGGCGTCGTAGTTCACAATGTTGGAACCGCAGCGGCGATCAGTGATGCGGTCCGTCTTGGGCGGCCTCTGGTTGAACGCGTCATCAGTATTACCGGTCCCGGAGTCAACACACCCAAAAATCTGCTGGTGCGGATCGGCACCTCTCTGGAGTTTCTGGTAGAACAATGTGATGGCCTCAATGGTGACCCGGCAAAAATCATTATGGGTGGCCCGATGATGGGGCAGGCTCAGCTTTCCCTTGAACCTCCGGCAATCCGTGGCACTTCAGGGCTGTTGATTTTCCGCAAACAGGATCTTCCCCGGCTGGAGTCAGGGCCCTGTATCCGTTGCGGACGCTGTATCGGCGTTTGTCCCATCCACTTGCAGCCAACAACAATCGCCGCCTACGCCCGACTCGACCTCTTTGATGAAGCCGCGGACTACCATCCGCTTGACTGTATCGAGTGCGGTTGCTGTACCTATATCTGCCCGGCAACCCTGCCACTGGTACAATCGATTCGTTATGCCAAAGCCGCCATAATGGCGAAAAAAAGGACGCTCTGACGTGGAAAACCAGCTCTATCTGTCGTCGTCACCTCATATCCACAGTGGCGAAACCACCGACAAGGTGATGCGCAAGGTCATCTACGCCCTGCTACCCGCCTGTGCCGTCGCTATCTATTTTTTTGGTCTGCCTGCCCTTATGGTGCTGCTGCTTTGCACCCTGGGCTGTGTGGCTGCTGAAGGCATCAGTTGTAAACTTCAGGGCCGCAATATGACCCTGGGCGATGGCAGCGCAGCCCTAACCGGTATCTTGCTCGGCCTTAACCTGCCGCCTTCATCCCCCTGGTGGCTGGCCCTGTTCGGTGCCGCGATTGCAATTCTGATCGGCAAACAGGTCTACGGCGGTCTCGGCTACAACCCTTTTAATCCGGCACTGGTTGCACGGGTCGTTTTGCTGATTTCCTTTCCGGTCCAGATGACCAGCTGGACGAGCCCGGCACCCCTGGGTTCAGATCTCGATGCCGTCACCTCGGCCACCCCCCTGGGGGCCATGAAAACAGCGGTCATGTTAACCGGCAAACTTCCCGAATTGGCCCACAGTGGCTTCAGCCAATACCTGATTGGCAACATGGCTGGCAGCCTTGGTGAAGTTTCAGCCATTGCCCTGTTGCTGGGAGGGGGCTATCTGCTGTGGAAACGGATTATCAGCTGGCACATTCCGGTTGCGTTTATCGGCAGCGTGCTGATCATTGGCGGGATCTTCTGGGCCGTCTCGCCCGAAAAATATCCCAATCCCCTCTTTCACCTGTTGACCGGTGGCCTGTTGTTGGGTGCTCTGTTTATGGCAACCGACATGGTCACCTCGCCGGTGACCGATAAGGGAATGCTGATCTTCGGTTTCGGTTGTGGTCTGCTGACTGTATTGATCCGTCTCTTTGGTGGTTATCCCGAAGGGGTTTCTTTTGCCATTTTACTGATGAACGCTGCGACCCCGCTCATTGATCGCTTCTGCCGCCCGAAAATCTACGGGCAGGTCGAAGCCAAGGTTTGACGCTATGAAAGATATGATCCGCCTGTTGCTGGCGCTGACCCTGATTGCTGCCGGGGCCGGACTGATTCTCTCACAGGTCGAAAATGCGACCCGCGAGCCAATCAAGGAACAACGTCGCCTGCAAATGCTCAAGGCTCTGAGTGCCGTACTTCCCGCTTTTGACAACAGCCCGGACACGGATGTTGTTACGCTCAAGAACGGGGTCGACAAAAAAGGCCGCGCAATCGAGGTCAATTTCTACCGGGGACGCCATGCCGGACAGCTGATCGGTACCGCATTCAAGGTTGTTGCTCCCGATGGATACAGTGGAAATATCAATGTGATGGTGGGTATCGCCCCCAACGACAAACTGATCGGCATTGAAATTCTGACCCACGCCGAAACCCCAGGTCTTGGCAGCAGGATTACCGAGAGCTGGTTCAAGGAGCAATTCAAGGGCAAGGGTCTTGAAGGCGTGGATTGGCGCGTCAAAAAAGACGGAGGTGAGTTTGACCAGATCACCGGGGCAACCATTTCACCACGTGCGATCGTCAAGGCGGTGAAAAAAGGGCTGGAATTCTATCGCGAGCACAAAGCGGAAATCACTGCCGAAGGAGCACAATCATGAGCCTGATCAATGACTTCAGCAAGGGACTCTGGAAAGAGAACGCGGTCTTCAAGCTATTGCTCGGCATGTGTCCGGTTCTGGCCGTCACCACCAGCGCTGAAAATGGTCTGGGGATGGGTCTGGCAACAACCTTTGTTCTGGTCTGCTCCAACATCGTTGTTGCGCTGATGCGAAAACTGATTCCGTCGGGAGTCCGTATCCCGGCCTTCGTCATTATCATCGCCACCTTTGTTACCGTCGTGCAACTGTGTATGGAGGCCTGGGTCTACGATCTTTATCAGGCCCTGGGAATTTTCATCCCATTGATTGTGGTCAACTGCCTGATTCTGGGCCGCGCCGAGGCTTTCGCTTCAAAGAATCCGGTTGTTGCCTCAATCGCTGACGGGATGGGAATGGGACTGGGCTTCACCTTGGGTCTGTTGATTCTCGGCTCGGTCCGAGAGCTCTTTGGCTCTGGTGCCATTCTGGGATTCAGCCTGTTTGGCGCATCCTACCAGCCTATCATCCTGATGATTCTGCCTCCCGGCGCATTCATCACCCTGGGATTGCTGCTGGCCCTGATGAGCCGTATGAGTCACGATAAAAACAACGAATCATCCAGTGAAGAGCATTGCTGCGAACTTTGACCTGAATCAGTGAGTTCCTGTTCGCTGTAAAGTGCGAATCTTTCAGGCCCGTTCTTGAGAGATAAATGCGGCCAGCATCTTTAACGAACGCAACACTTCACGACTGGTTTTTTCACCACCGATACGGACACCATAGGTTTTCTGTACTGCTACAACCACCTCGACCGCATCAAGCGAATCAAGCTCAAAGGGTGAATCAGGACCGATGAGTGGGGCATCAACGGGGACATCCTCTGCCGCCACATCTTCAACATGACAAAAATCGATGATCAGTTTCGCCAATTCAAGTTCCAGATTATCACTCATCCATGTCACTCCTGTCACTTAAACACCCCGCCGCCAGCGCCGCGATACCAGCAGGGCACAAAACAGACAGAGGATAAAAAAACCACCTAAAGCCGCAATACGTGGCATCACACTGACAAGATCACCATCACGGATAAAGATTTCCAAAAAAGCATCAAGACCCCACCCGAGGGGAGATATCACACTCAGATCCTGCATTGCTCGCGGCATCACATACACCGGAACCATCACCCCACCCAATGCAGCCGCAATCACGACTGAAACCGCTCCGAAGGTTGATGCCTGTTCATAGCTCCGAACCACGACCCCCACCAGAATTCCATAACCACAGGCTGCCAGGGCAGCACTTACGGCAACAAAAAACAAGGCCAGAGGAGCAGAGCCGATTTCGAGGACCGGAGTTCCCAGCAGGGGCAGAATGAACTTGCCAACCATCAACATCAATACCGCCTGGATCAGGCAAATCAGCAAATAGGCGAGAATTTTCCCCAGCAGTAAGCTGCCATTGCTCACCGGCATGGTCATCAACCGGGTCATTGTCCCCTCCTGACGCTCACGAATCAGAGTACCGGCCAAAGGGATCACGATAAAAAACATCCCGAACAGGGTCCAGGCCGGAACATTCTGTTGTACCGAGGTTGGCAGGGTTGTGTACTTTGCGGGATAAGACGATTCTTCATGGAGTTCAATCAGGGTTTGCCGGGCCCAATCACCTGACAACTGCGGAAGTTCCAGCTGTACGCTGTTGACCTCATCAGGGCCAAACTGTTTTTCCAGACTGTGCTTCAGCTCTATGGGCAATTGGCGACCAAGAGCCGCACTTTTTCGGGCAATTTCCAACCCGGTGACACCACGCGCCAAGGCATTGGTCACAGCGGTACGATAGACACCGCGTAACGTCGGATCAAAAAAAATCTTCAACTGCCCGGGAACAATCATATCCTGCTGCTCATGAAATGCTGCCTTAACTGAGCGTTCAGCAGCCAGACCGACCCTGGTACTGAAATTCTCCGGGACAATGATCGCAAACTGAAAATCACCACGAAAAACCAATTGTCGCGCCGTTGACTGATCAACCTTTTTATCTGCAGACTTCGTGACCAGCTCAAGGGCACCTGTGGCTTCAAGCTGCTGTGCCAGCTCTTCTCCCCAAGGCCCTTTATCCTGATTGACAAAGAGGGCACGCGTGGCTGTTTCACCACTGGCTCGAAAAAGGTTGTCCTGAATCAGCGACAACACCAGAACCAGCATCATCGGCATGACAAACAGAACCAGCAGCCCCCCACGATCACGACTGAGAAGCAGCAGTTCTTTTTTGACGTGTGCCAGCAACATCGTCATCTCCTTCAATCGCGTAGCTGCTTACCGGTCAAAGACAAGAACAGATCTTCAAGGTTTTCACAATCGGCCGCACCTTTGATCAACCCTGTTGGTGAACCCTGAGCTATCACTCGCCCCGCATCAATGACTGCGATTTCGTCACAGAGTTGCTGGGCCTCTTCCATATAGTGAGTCGTATAAAGAAGTGACATCCCGCTCTGGTTCAATTCGGCCAGCCGCTCAAGGATCAGATTTCGTGACTGGGCATCTATCCCGACGGTCGGTTCATCCAGAAAAAGAATCTCCGGCTCATGAAGTATTCCGACGGCCAGATTGGCTCGCCGTTTCATCCCGCCGGAATAGGTTGAAATCCGCTGATTGTCACAATCGAGCAGACCGACCAGGTCGAGACACTCTCTGACTCGTGCTTCGATGCGAGACCTGGGGATACGTAAAGCCCGGGCAAAGTAACGTAAATTTTCCCGCGCGGTCAGGCTCGGATAAAGGGCGATGTCCTGAGGAACCAATCCGATTCGCCGCCGCACCTCGTTGGCCTGCTTAACAACATCCCGTCCCAAAACCCTGACCTGACCAGAGGTTGGCCGCAACAGGGTACAAAGAAGCGAAATCAACGTTGTTTTGCCTGCACCGTTCGGCCCAAGTAATCCGAATATACTGCCCGTCTCAACCCGCAGATCGAGACCGTCAAGTGCCGGTCTGGTCGCACCGGAATAAACCTTGGTCAGACCCTCGGTTTCCAGCAGGGGATTGTCAGCAGCATGCATCATTATCTTTAATTCTCAGTTAACAGGAAATTGCACCATGCAAATTTTTAAAGAGTTTCTCTTCTTCTACTGCGCACTGCCGCAAAAGACTGGCCAACTCGTCAAATGAATCCTGTACTGCGGCCCGTCCCCGACAGACTCGTGAAGCAAGCAGGGCAAAGTCACGCCACAAATCGCCAATATGGGTACAATTGCTGGACAGCTCAAGGAGCTTCTCATTCTTCAGTATTTCAGCGGCTTCCTGCAAAAAAGCGGCGTAGATAAAGCGGAAACCACCCCCGCCGGTACCGATCTCTTCCTGCATGCGGATCACATGGCCCAGATGCAGGATCGTCTGCTCTTCACCCAGCTTGCCCGGCCATTTTGCCAGCTGCCGCGCCAGAAGACGAATGCCACGTACACCGGCCAGGGGAACAGGTGTCTTCAGCATAACCCGGCACACATCATTGATCCCGGCTTTGACCGCACCTGGCAGATCAAACTGTTGAGGCATTTTTTCGATGTAATAGATTTTCCCCTTGGGTGCCAGGGCTCCCTTGGCAAAACGTGCCTTACGCAAGTCGATTGTCGAACAACGCACCGGCTCTTCAAAAATGGGGTCGCTGATCAGGTACTCATCATTCTCCTTGCCGATAATGACCAGGTTATGACCATTGAAATGAAAACGGTAGGCCGGGGGAAAGAACGGCAGCCAGAAAACCCCGGTTTGAGCTCCGACCGGATGACCGGAAGCCAACAGGCGATCAAGCTCTTTTTCTGCGGCAGCTGGGCTGCTGAATTTCTGCTTGCGAATTTCAATACCCAGCCGCCTGGTGGCCTTTTTAAAAATACCACCCGGACCGATTCTGTAGGTCGTCAACGGCATCTTGTTGATTTTAATAAAGGGTACATATCCGAAAAACAGCCCGGCACCAATCCCGAAAACCAGTGCTTCGGAACAGGGAAACCCATGGTAATTCAACAGATTGGCGGTCACGCCACTTTCGCAGTGGGCAAACTGACGATGGGGGAAATTGATTTTCACGAATTATCTTTCCTCGGATGAATCAAGTTCGGCCAACAACGGATCAGGCTTATCGGGAACCTCACGCAAAACCTCGACACTGATACCAAAAAGTTCCGCGTAGGGCGCCAGAGCAGGGTCACCCAGTTTGTGAAAAACGGCAGGCTTTAAATGCCGCTTGACCCGCCAACGGGCAATACCAGAATACTGGGCCAGCAGTTGCGGGTCCATTTGAGCCTTGATCATATGATAGGCCAGAGGGCTTTTCTGCCCTGCCCTGATTTCAGCAAGAACCTGATGCAGTTGATCAATGATCACTGTCCAGGCCTGGCGCAGGGCAATATTCTTGGCCTCCCAGCCAACACTCTGTTCCAGGGTATAATGCCCGTCGCCATCAACCGCGTAGTTAACCTCACGGCACCCGGCATTCAAGCCGCCTTGTTGGGGAACATCTTCTTTTTTCATAATCCTAGAATAGATACCCGATCATCATCAGAACCGAATTGACACCACGATTGTCTTTGTAGGTGTTGCCATTTGAAATATGGTGCAGCCGCAGGCCGAAAGTCATTGCTCCATTATCTGGCAGAGCATATTCAACCCCTGCCCCGAGTTGGGGATTGAAATTGAATCGCAGTCCCTGTCCATCAACCCGAAAATCGGTGTAAATCAAACCGATGCCCCCCTCAAGATAGGGAGTCCAGCGACCGGAACGAAATTTTTCAAGGTAACGCAGGGCCAGCATATTCAGTGACAACAATCCGCGCTGACGCCCATCAGTGGTTAATCCGGCATTGAGCTCAATCTTGAGTTTGAGTGCGTCGGGTGCACGATGCCAAAATATCTGCTCATAATCGAGCAGCATTTGCCCCTGAACCAGGACCAGCCCGATCTGGTCAGGATCGTAGGCCTTGCCCCGCAGCAGAGATATCCCGTAACGGGTTGCAGTCTCGTCGGCAGCCGCTTCCTCGGTGGACTGTGCAAAGGAGGGGGCACAAACCAATAATCCGCAAATCAGCCAGAAGATGATTCGAGCTGCCGTCATACGCCCCCTCAGGTCGACAACTGGATCAGGCCGTAATCACCACCTGGGCCAAATTTGAGGCAGGACAGTTTTTCTGCTGGGGACAGATCCACGGGCGGGGAGGAATGGTCTCCCTCTGAGTCCAGGTAGAGTTTGCGATCACGCAGCATCAGAGCCGCTACCGCCAGATCAAATCCGACTGCGGCCGGAAAACTGCCATAAACTGCCGCATAGGCAGTTACCGGGTGGTCCTTGAGCAACGATGCATACCAGCGCCCGCATTCCTTGTGGCCATCCGCCCCAATAATCAAACGCTCGTCCGGCACCAGTTCGAGAGGACGGACCTGATGATTACCAAGCCTGACCTTGTCGATACAAGCGTAAGCGGCCGTCTGATCCGCTCTGGTCAGAACCAGAAAAGAGGCTCCCTCACCAACAACTGCACTCTGAATGGTAAAGTCCAATGGTTGAACAGGGCCTTGCTCACCTTCGGCAAAAAACTGCTGCCGACAATAGTGCAGCACCTCAGAGTATTCATCAATGGCCCCGAACAAGACCTGATCGACTCGTCCCTCAGCCAGCCACTGCTGCGCACTCAGCAACGCCGAAGCAACCGACATTTCAAATTGGGTTACGGTCAAACTCGGTGCTGTCGCTTTGAACTGCATCGACACATGGGCCGCAGCGGCATTATGAACCGAATTGGAAAAATGGGTCGGAGAGCTGCATGAGTAACCAAAATCAAGATATGAATCAAGAAAATCGAAGGTGGTTTTCAAGGCACCGTAACCGGTCGCAATCACCACCCCGGTTCGTGAACGATCCGCCTCAAGCAGGTCGGCATCCTTAAGGGCCAGACAAGCCCCGAGCAGGGTCATCTTTGAAAAATGGTCAATCCGGCGCAGCGCACGTTTGGGGATAAACTCGGTCAGTTGATCCACCACCGCCCGATACGCCGGGAAGTGTTCTGGCCCCCCCTGGTGCTCGATACAAACCTCTTGAGGCTCGACCCGGCCAGCTTGAAGAGCTGTACGCAAGGCTTCAATCCCCTGACCAAAACCACCACAGAGCCCGATCCCCTGTATTGCCATCCGCATATCAGATTTCTCCTTTGGCAAGGATCAGGACCGCATTGTTGCCACCGAATGCCAGTGATTCTGAAAGAGCCAGATCACCTTCTATTCGGGTGTTTTCCGTCACGGGCGTCGTGGGGAGCTCAGGGTCAGGATCTGAGAAACCAATATTGGCAGGCAATTCACCACGCTGCAAACAGGCCAGAGTGAAAACGGCTTCTATTCCACCTGCAGCACCCAGAGTGTGCCCTGTATAACCCTTGGTTGAAACAAAGGGAACTCCTGGCAGAATTTCATGCAGAACCCGGCTTTCAACCCGGTCGTTGTCTGGTGTTCCGGTGCCATGAGCATTGACGAATGAAATCTGTTCCGCTTTGACGCCGCTGGTGGCAAAGGCTTCATTCATCGCCTGTTTGAGTCCGGCCCCGTCCGGACGAGGTGCCGTCAGGTGATAGGCATCACAGGCCGAACCATAACCTAGAACATAACCACGTACTCGTTTGTTCTGACAGACATCTTTATGTTCAAGCACCAGCAGGCCTGCACCTTCACCAAGATTCAGCCCTTTTCGGTTCACATCAAACGGCTTGCAGGGTTCGGTATCGGTGATCATCAACGAACTGAAACCGGCATAGGTAACCCGGGCCAGTTCATCCGCACCACCGGCAATCACAATGTCACAGGCTCCGGCCCGCAGCCAGGAAGCCCCGATTCCGATAGCATCAGTACCAGAGGAACAGGCGTTGACCACGATCTGGGTGGGGCCATCCAGTTCAAGCTGGCGGGCAATCACCGTGGCCGGGTTGCTGCGCAGAAATCGTTCGATAACGGCCATTCCGGGATTTTTGCCCTCTTTGTAGGCCCGGTAGAAATCATCACAGTTCAGGGCACAACCAACCGTGGTTCCGAGACAGACTCCAACCCGCTTGCCTCGCAAGTCTTTCGCCTCCCATCCTGCATCATGCAGCGCCTCAAGGGCTGCCGCCAATGCCAGCTGGCTGGTGCGAGCATAAACCGTTTCCTGTTGATCAAGTGGCAACTCAAATTCATCGCGCAGTTCCAGAACCGGATAGCTGACCGGATGATCAGTTGAAAACCGCTGCGGAGGGCGTGGGTTTCGTTGGTTGAGAAACAGGTTTTCCAGCGATTCACGCAGATTCATCCCCGCGCCGGAAAGACAACCGAGTCCGGTTATGGCAATCGGCAAAATCCTGCCCATCAGGCCAACCGGTCCTCGATAAATTTCGCCAGGGTACTGATCGTCTGCAAGGCCGGGCGGCCCTCTTCCATATCCTTGATCTCAACCCCAAAATGCTTCTGCACAATCACTACCAGTTCGACCGCATCGAGGGAATCAAGGCCCAGGCCCTCACCGAACAGTGCCATATCATCAGTTATTTCATCCGGCTCAACGTCTTCCAGGTTGAGATCTTCAATCAGGACACGTTTGAGCTTTTCCTTCACACTCATCAGAACTACTCCTTCTATGTTAATGAATCAGGTTCAGGGTCAGATTCAGCAACGCTATTCTGCCACATATCGAAAAAATTAAAAAACTGAAACGGGTGCTCAGAACAAAAGGTTTCAAGGGTTGCGGAAAATTCACGCACGTAGGGGACAAAAACATCATGACCTCGGCCCAGATCGTGCGGCACCCTGATCGTGCGGTACAACTTCAGTTCATAACTGTCCGGTCCCGTCTTGTACGAAAATAGGGCAACGATGGGTGCTCCGGTTGCCGACGCTAGTTTGTAGGCACTGAAAGGCATGCGAACCTGGCCGCCCAGAAAACTGACATCAACCCCATTGCGATCCTTACCCAGCATCCGGTCACCCATTACCGACAACACCTCGCCCCGCTTGAGAACTTCGATCATTTCCAGGGCTCCACCCAGAAAGCCGCGTGGATCGATAATTCGGTAGGGGCATTCAATTCCGGCGTGCTCAAAATAGTGCCGATCAATATCCCCTTCTTCACGCTGCATCAGCAAATTGACCGGTGTTTCCATAAAGCCAAGCGCCGACATTGCAACCTGCCAGCACCCGACATGGGCATTCACCAGAATCAGACCTTTCTTCTCTGCCAGCAGAGCGAGCAGATCCTGTTGTCCGTGAAGTGAAACCTTGACCTGCTGGGGACCGAGAATGCCTACCAGGGCACGATCAACCAGAACCTTGCCAAGTTCAAGGGTCATCCGGTAACTGTTTTTGAACCGAGCCCAGGCACCGCCCCCCGGGAAACGACGCTCCAGATAATAACGGCATTTTTGCCGAACTGACGGTAGCAGCACATAGTAAAAAACGACCGGATAGAGCAACAGATAAGCGGCCCGCCGACCCCCAAAACGGATCATCAGATAAAAGGATTGATGTTGCCAGCCCGATCCGATACTGCGACTGGTCCATTCGCGCCGGGCCTTGCGAGCAGCCCTGCTGTTACTCGATGACACGGCTGCCCTCCTTTGTTTCACGCCGGATCGATGTTGCGGCCAGATAGATCGTCAGGGCAACTACCGCGGCCAGGACAGGGGCGATCAGCAGGGAGCCCAAAAACCATTCGTAAAACCTGTCCAGGGCCTGATAACCGAGGGTTTCAAGGGACAGCTCGGTCAAAAAGTGCCCGTGACGCATAAAATAACCCGTTTCGATACACAGCCCCGGAACCAGAGGCGGCATACACAACTGACTGACTCCGACTGCGGCAACCTTGTTCAGGCGGAAAAATCCAGCCACCAGCAATATGGCAATCGTATGAGCAGCCAGCAGGGGCAGGGTCCCCAGAACAATCCCAACAGCTCCGGCAGCAGCCAACTGGCGCGGTGTCACATTTTCTGTCAACAGGGTCCGTAACGAACGCAACGGGTGGAGTAAGGTGATCTTCGGCTCCACTTCATCTGGCGTCACCAGTTTGCGATGCGGCCAGGGAGCAATTGAACGAAAAGTCAGCCTGGTATTGAGCAGGGTCAATCTGAAGTTGTCCATAAACCCGCGAAAATGAGAGATCCGTTCATCCGCCGGGGGGTAGTAAACACTGATATTGACATCGCGCAATTCAACACCAGCCCAGGCGGCACGAACCAGCACCTCGATCTCGAAAGAATAACGCGTCTCACGCAACTTGAGCCCCTGAACAATCTTGACCGGGTAGGCCCGAAATCCACTCTGGGTGTCAGCCAGCGACGTACCTGTCTGCACCCGCAACCAGAAATTGGAAAACGCCCGTCCAAAACGTGAAGACCCGGGAATACTCTCCTGATCGAAATCACGTTTTCCCACCAGAATCGCATGCGGATATTTCTGAATGGCACTCAGAAAAAGTGGCAGATCTGCCGGATCATGCTGACCATCGGCATCAAGGGTTATTATATGACTGAACCCGAGCTTTTCTGCCTCGGCAAATGCCGTCTGCAGGGCAGCGCCCTTGCCTCGATTCTTTTCATGACGCAGAATCCGGACATCAAGCCCTTCCAGCACCCCCGCCCCGGCATCACTGCTTCCATCATCGACCACCAGCATCTGGTCGTGCAACTGCAGGGTTTGTTCAACCAGTTTTCGCAAGGTCTGCGCATGGTTGTACAGTGGAATCACAATCAGAACACGGAGAGAAGTGGCACTCATCGGTCTTCGCTTTCTCCCAGCCGTCGATTACTGCGGGCAAAGCGCAGAAAATTCCCCAGGTTGCCAATAAAACGTTTCCAGCTGTCGGGAGATTTCCACAACATGGTCAGGTAGCCCCACAGAACCTTCGGACGCTGAAAATGACTTTTATAGAAGAGGATAAACAGCTCTTCCAATCGCTCTTTGCGCATGCCATGCGGAACAAACTGGAACCGCATACAGTCCATCTTTTCCCAGTCCTCATCAAACTCACCAAGATCGTGGATTTTTTCGTAGATCGGTGAGCCGGGAAAAGGGGTAAATTTTGAAAGGTTAAAATCATCAATCGGTAGCGAAAAAACATACTCCATGCTACGACGAATGCTCGCTTCATTTTCACCCGGCAACCCCATCATCAACAGGCCCTTGGTGCGGATTCCTGCTTTTTTGATCAAACGGATTTTTTCCGCCAGCATATCCAGATTGGCATTCTGGCGATGTTGGGTCAGCAACTCTTCATCACCGGTTTCGATACCCAGGCTGACCATCCAACAGCCAGCAGCTTTCATCAGTTTGAGCAGGTCAAAATCGATATGCTCGGCGCGGACCGCACAATTGAAAGTCATCCCCAGGGGGTTGTCGATCATCAACTGGCAAAACTCTTCAACCCGCTGACGTTTGAAGGTGAACTGATCGTCATAAAAGTTGATATGACGGATTCCGAAACGCTGCTGAAGATAGTCAAGGTGTCGATAAAGGTAATCTGCCGAATTATGGCGAAAGGTCTGCTGAAAAACGGAACGATCACAGTAGCTGCAGGCGTAGGGGCAACCGCGACTCGAAATACAGCTGGTGCTCGGCGCTTTGGGGTAGTTGAAAATCGGCAGACTGTAGGCCTCGGGATAACCGGCCAGTTTTTCATACGCCGGAAATGGCAGGCTGTCCAGTTCGAGGCCACAACTGCGATGTCCACTGAATTTCGCTTGCCCCTCAGGGTTGCGAAAGATCAGTCCGGCAACAGTTTCAGCCTGGTCGAAACCTGAGGTTATCAGCTCCCGCAGGGTCTCTTCTCCTTCGCCGATCACCGCAATATCAACCGCAGGATAATCATCGACCAGCTGTTCTTTCAACGCCGAGACATGGGCCCCACCAAACAGAGTTCGAATCTCCGGCAAGACACTTTTTGCCAGTTCTGCCAAACGCACAGCATCGAGAAATGAGGAGGTCGTACAGCTGAAACCAATCCAGGCCGGGCGCTGCTGTTGCAGATAGTCGAGAATTTTGGCATCCGAGTCTGGATGTGCGTAACAATCGATCATGTCAGCCCTGATCTTTTCACGCTCCAGATAGGCGGCAATACTGGCCAACCCCAGGGGCGGCATAATATTCGCCATCCGCGAAATATCATTTTTTGCCGCCGCCGCCTGATAACCCAGGGGGTGAATCAGCAGAATTTTTTGGGTATCAAGATCTGTCATCAATGTCTTCTACCCTGTTGAGGCTTGTTGGTAAAAGAGACCAGTTTATCCCAGAGCAGGCCCCTGAAACCAAAGCGGCGCATCACTTCAAGTTTTTTCTGCCCTTCAGAGGGCGGAAAAATCCATTCACGGCGCTGATTGAACGTTTGCAAAATCTCTTCGTTCATCTGTTGTGGATCGATTGCCGGCGAAAAATAGTAGCTCGGCATCAACAGTGAGCTTGTTGCCGAAATGACCCCATCGGCGATTGCTCGCGTATGCAATTCGGTGCCGCTCAAAATGCGCAAACCGGAGAAAGCAAAGACCACACTGGCCTCGATCTGCTCAATATTACGCAATCCCTCACGTACCGTCTGTTCGGTTTCATCCGGGCCGCCAAACATGATGTAGTGAGCTGCCGGCAGCTCTTCGGCAACACAGGCGGCGTTGACCGCCAGCACATCCGCGATGGTGAAATCCTTTTTCAGCCCCGCCAACGTCGCATCACTGGCGGCATCGGTTCCCAATTCCAATGCGGTCAACCCGGAACGCTTCAGCAAGCGCAATTCTTCACGGCCAATCCCCTGGGGACGAAAAAAACCGGTCCAGGAAATGCCCAGATTACGTCGTTCAAGCTCTTCGGCAAAGGCCAGATAATGCCCCTGTTCATCATTGAAAACCGAATCGACAAAGAAGAAACTGTTGACCCCGAAATCACGTTGCGCTGCGGCAATCTCGTCGACTGCACGAATCGCTTCAAGGGGGCGAAAGCGATTTCCCTCGATCCCCGGATAGGTACAATAGACACAGCGATGAGGACATCCTCGTTTGGTTTGCAGATTGATCTGACCACTTTCAGCCAGATAGAAATCGACAAACTCTTTGACATAGAGCGGTGAGCCAATTCTCGTTCCTGTCAGGGGGGCTGACTCGCCGTTACTCAGACGGGGAATCTGTTCCCCTGCCACAAGCTGATCGATCAACTGACAGATCAGACCTTCGCCCTCGCCGGTCACACCATAGTGACAGCCCAGGTACGCAAGAATTTCTTCCGGCATGATCGTGAACGCGGAACCACCAACAATAATTGGAGCCACGCTGCACGAACCCAGCAACTCAACCAGCTCTCGAACCTGAGCCAGATACCAGGCACTCTCGCGGGCAAAAGAATCGACATTGTCGATATTGCGCAACGACAGGCAGATGACCTCTGGCTGAAATTCACTGACTGCCTCGGCAACCGCAGCACAGGACTTGCCGCTGACCAGAAAATCAAACTGGCGCGTCTGGTGACCACTGGCTTCAAGAGCCCCGGCAATGACCGCCATCCCCAACGGATAAACCGGATAGGGTTCGGTCGTATAGTTGGTCGAGAGCAGAAAGACCTTGCTCATGCGGGGGTTGCCCGCTTGAATTGACGCTTCTTG
This sequence comes from Deltaproteobacteria bacterium, assembly GCA_024276935.1. Classification (GTDB taxonomy): domain Bacteria; phylum Desulfobacterota; class Desulfuromonadia; order Desulfuromonadales; family Geopsychrobacteraceae; genus Geopsychrobacter. Next base: position 15,983 of record JAJRWH010000036.1, on the reverse strand, counting down.
CGTGGTTCAAAACGGCGATAGGTGCCATCTTCTATTTCACGGCGGATAACCTTCTCGAACAGCTTACCCATTTTCAGGGCGTGCCCTCCATCGGCATTGAAGGTATCCCAGGCATAGTAAAAGAGCTCCTGAAGTTTTTCCGGGGTCATCTGTTTGGGTTGAAAAACCACCTTGCCCGCATTGTAATCGGCCCAGTTGTTACTCAGAATCCGCTGTTCCTTTTCAAGTTGGGCCCGAATCGGCGACTGCATAAAGGGGGTCAGGATGGTGAATTCGGCAACATCAAGCTCAACTTCAAGCAGAAAATCGACCAACCGTTTGATCTTGTCTTCATCCTGATCATCGGTCCCGAGAATAATCGTGCCTTCGACGCCAATGCCGTGATCCTTGAGACGTTTGATCCGGTTACGAATCACATCCGAGGTATCAAATACCGCCTGGTAGACATACCAGGCTCCGGCATCAGCCGCCAGTTTGAGCACTTCATCATCATCAAGAATCGGGTGTGAGACCCATTTCTTTTTCAGGGGTGCCATCTCGGTAAAAAGATCGATCAACCATTGACGGTCCTGGGCCAGGGAGTTGTCGACAATGAACATTCGATTGTTCTGAATTGCTTCCATCTCTTCAATGACCATATCGATAGGCCGCGGTCTGAACTGCTTGCCTCCCAGAAATCCGGTGCAACAGGGAAAGCAATCAAACTTGCAGCCCCGCGAAGCATGGACCAGGTCGAGCATCTGCACCCCACGGTAATTGTAGAGTTCCCGTTGCAGAATATCGCGTTTAGCCGTTCCGACCAGACGAATATCGGGATGGTTGTTCATGTAGTTGTAGACCGGTTTAAGCTGACCCTTTTCCAGATCTTCAAGCACCTGTCCAAAACGACCTTCAACCTCGCCAAGAAATACCGCATCAGCGTGCTGCATCACCTCTTCAGCATGCAGCATGGTTGAAATCCCGCCAAAAATAACCTTCTTGCCCCGGGCGCGAAATTCGGCAGCAATCTCGAACGCCCGTGGTAACTGACAGGTCAGCATGGTCGAAAGCACTACCAAATCGCAGGAAACATCAAAATTGACGGTCTGAAGATTTTCATCGACAAAAGAAATATCGACCTCGGGCGGCATGGCCGCAGCAAAAACAACTGGCCCATGCGGCGGCAGGTGAAATTCAGTCTGCCGTTCCAGCTTTGGCCAGCGGGGATAAATCAGTTCCATTTTCATGCGACAAGACTCCTTATGCCTGAGCAGTGGGAATAACCCTCTGCGTTTATTAAATGGTACAGGTTAAAAATTCAGTAACTTTCCAGCCTCTCTCGAGATGGGTTCGCGACCCCTGTAGCAAGGGTGTTTGTCGCCAGGGATGGCGACATCAAGCCCCATGGATGGGTTCATGCGTCCCTTGTTACAGGGGTTGTGAACCCATGGCACTGAAACAGTTACAAGTTTCGTATCTTTTCTACCGTTCAAAACGCCGGGGAAACCCGGCTCTTCAGACAGTTTGCAACCAGTTGTGAAAGATTGACAACCCGTTCGGTATTGAAAAACAAATCTTCCCCGCGTAGTTCAAGCTCACCATAACCACCAGACTCTGGCCGCGATCCTTTTTCCAGCAACAGAAAAAGACTGCCGGGCAGATCATCCGGGCGGGCAAGTTCAGCAGCTGGGGCCAGATCAACGATCCCGGCCAGAACTGCGGTCTGTGCGCTCCAGGCCAATTCTTCGAGACCGGTTTTAAGTGCAGTCAGATAGTCCGGGTCCTGACGATTGATAATCATGCTGTTACCACTCAAACCGAACCTCAAGGCCGCTTCACCCAGAAAACAGTTAGGCAGGGTATAGGCAAACAGGTTGGGGCTGGCCAGTTTGCCCTGCTGGGGAATCAACGTTTCCAGATCCTCAAGATCGGTCTGCAGGCAACCATAGCGGCTGGCCGCAACAATTCCCCAGGGGCGTTTCTGCTGCCAGTCTTCGAGCCCGGCATCCCGCAGACAGAAAGTGACTGCCGCCAAACCAATCCGCGACAAATCATCCAAACGCCCGAAACGGCGATCGATCGTCGAAAAAATTTGCTTGCGGGTCGGAATCTGCAACACCCCCGGCTGAAGAGGTTGCACCCTGGTCTGTTGCCCCTGACCGCACCCGGCAGGAGTTATCCAGCCGATCCCCTTGATCCAGGCCTTCATGACTTGACTCCCTGTAGAATCAGGGCCGCGTTGATACCCCCGAAGCCTGAATTGGTACAGAGCAGATAGTCTCCCGCTATCTGCTGACAGGCGGTTGAAACCTGACCCCGGGCGGTCTCTTCCGGGTCCTCACACCCGACAGTCCCGGGGATTCGTTGCTCTTGCAGAGCCTGGGCCGCAACCACCACTTCAAGAGCCCCCGCAGCGCCGAGACAATGCCCCAGGCTTCCCTTGATTCCATGTAATGGCGGGAGACTCTCTGCAAACAACTGATTAAATGCGGTCAGTTCCATGGCATCGTTATAGAGAGTTCCGGTCCCATGGGCGTTGATTGCTGCGATCTCTCCGGAATCTATTTCGGCTTTTTGCAAGGCCGCCTGACAGGCCAGAATCAGACCACATCCATCGCGGGCCGGAGCCGTGACATGATGAGCATCATTGGCGGCCCCCCAACCGACAATTCGGGCCAGGGCAGGCTGTTGCTGACGTTGCGCCATCTCCTCATTTGTCAACAACAATACCACGCCAGCTTCACCCAGATTCAACCCCTGCCGATGTTGATCAAAGGGCTTGCAGGCGACAGGCGACAGGGCCTGCAACGCCGAAAACCCGGAAAAAACAAACTCACTGAGAATATCGGCCGCATAAACCAGAACACTTTCGGCCTGGCCACTGGCGATCAGGGCCGCACCACGTGCCAGGGCAATGGTTGATGATGCGCAGGCGGCATTGATGTTCATCCCGTCATCACTCAAGCCGAATCGTCGGGCTATTTTCTGAATCAGTGTTTCAAACAGAACCGACTCAGGAAGTGGTTCTCCCTTGCGCCTGCTGGCTTCAAAGCGATCAATTTCACCCTTGGTTGATGCCAGCAGCAAACGGGTCCCTGACGGAATCGCTCCCAGTTGCACTGCCAGTTTCTCAAGAAGTGGATCCAGGCGTGATCCGTCCCTGGGGGGATCGAGATCCTTGATCCCGGCGGCCAGAGATGAAACATAATTCTCGGTGCTGAAGTGCTGAAGTGGTGCAATAGCACTACGACCGTCAAGCAAACCCTGCCAGAGGTTTTGTGGCCCCTCGCCAAGGGCCGTCACACAGGCCATCTTGCTGATCACAACACTTTTCAAGCCAGTTCTCCCGCCTGCCAGCGTTGGCGAAACTCTTCATAGAAGGGTGGTGGCAGCATCAAAACCTTGTCTGACTGATCCATCAACAATTGCACCGTATAGCCGGTAGTCGTCACTTCTCCGGCAGCATTGCGCAGGATAAATTCATGATTGAGCCGCACGGCATCTGACCAGTGCAGAATCGCCTCAATGGAAAAGGTTTCACCAAAACGCAACGGACGCTGATAATCAACATGCATCTGCTTGATCGGGGCGACAATGCCCTGCTGATAAAAATCCATATAGCCCAGCCCGTATTGTTCGCCCAGCAAAACCCGGCCATCTTCGAAATAACTTGGATAGCGCCCGTGCCAGACGATCCCCAGGGCATCGACCTCTTCAAAACGTACCACCCGCTCAACCCGACAACGCAAGGGCTGCGGATCTGAGGCCGAAGTCCGGAAATATTTTTTTCTCACGAGTGTTCTCCCGGGTTAAAAGCCAGGCTGAAAGAGGCCGCCTTGTCCGGACCGCTGAAAAGCTCAACCCGATAACGCAACAGATCTGTGGCCTCACGCAGGACAACCTTGACCAGAATTTGTTCTCCGGGGTGTAGTTCACGGGTAAACTTTGCCCGCTCCAGGGCCATAAACTCCAGGCTGTGCCCGCAAAGCTGTTCGGCAACCCATTGGGCCAGCAGGACCTGCAGGATTGCCGGCAGGATCGGATAACCGGGGAAATGCCCGCCAAAACCGATAAAGCTTTCCGCAAAACAAAAACTCTGCTCTGCGGCTTCTGCCGTCAAAGAAGCCGGTTCCAGTGCCGCACTGGCAATCGCGTGACGCATACTATTCATTTTCCTGTTTCACCTCCGCCAGCCAGAGAGACAGTTTCACCCGATGTCGGTAATCTGCAAAACGAATCTGTTGCGGAATGCTGCTGCTACCCACCGTTCGATAGTCCGTATAGACAACCCGCCAGTTCCCGGTCTGCGCTTTCTGTCTGGTTGCCCGCAACTCACCGGAACAGGTGAAAATAAAATCGAGTCGCCCACCTGGCAAGGGACGCCAAAGATGTTGCGAATCCGGGTATATTTCCAGCTGATCTTCCCGTGCGGGCTGGGGCGAAAGAAAAATTCGGCGCAGACTCTTGGCCACTCCTGCCGCAAAACCAGGCTGTTTTCGTATTTGAGGCACAGCACGCAACAACTTCTGCCCCTGCAAATCAAACTGAAGATCAAACATGACCAGGCCGATTTCGTTCAGGGCCACCAGCCGTGCTGTCTGGTTTTGCGTATCAAGACGCAGCAGACCTTCCAGAGGGATTTTGTGAGATCCCAATTCAAGTAATGCCGTCTGACGCAAACGCCAGATACCGGGTTGCTGCAACCAGTTTGCCGTCTGCATCTGCTGCAGTTGGGGTCGACTGGTACATTTCTGCAAAGACAGGGGGCGTTCGTGCGGCGCACAGGCCGACAACATCAATCCCAACAAAACCCCGCTCAGGATACGAATCATCATAACCTCTTCGGCACCAGAGCCGGAATAACCAGAACTGCGGTCGGAACGGCGGCGCTGATCCCCAGTAAAACGGTCAAACCTATCGAATGCAACGCCGGATGACGTGCCAGAACCAGAGCGCCAAAACCGACCAGTGTCGTTAAACCGGAAACCAAAATTGCACGTGACGAATCCATATCTTCCTGCTGTTGAGTATGGCACACCATGAAGATTCCATAGTCGACCCCCAAACCGATAATCAGAATCGATGCCACCACATTGAACAGGTTCAGATCCAGACCCAGCCAGGCCATCCCGCCAAACATCACCAGCAAGCCCGTAACAACCGGCAAGATCGCCAACAAGACCGAAGCGGGACGACGAAACAGCAGGATCACAAGTAGGAAAACCGCCCCGGCGGCCAACAGAATAAACCGTTTGAAATCAGCCTCGATCTCAGCCCCGAGCTGTTGGCCAAACCGGGCCTGTGAAACCAGAACCACCCCGGGGATTTCAGCCAACTTGCGTTGCAGGTCTGCCATCAGTTCAGGGCGGTCCGGCAACAGGCTGATCAATTGATAACCCTCTTTTTCAACCAGTAGCAGGTTGTCGAGCAAGTCACCCAAACCCAGCTGTTTTAATTCGGCAAGCCCGAAAGTCTCTGGCGGGTTGGTCACCTGCTTCCAGAAAGGATCAAAAGCCCCGGTGGTAAAACCATAGTGCTGACCTCTGGTCGTCAGCAATGATTTCACGCTTTCCTGTCGTTGTGACCAGAATTTCTGCCATTTCTCAAGTCGCTGCTGCTGAGTCTTTTGTGCAGGAAAAAGTGGGGCCAGACTAACCAGGCCCGGCAACTTTTCAGCCTTAAGGACTCGCCAGACCTGTTCATTGCGCTGCAATGCCGATTGTAAATTCTCACCCTGGACAAAGATCAGCGCCCGGCCACGCATGTTTCCCCAGGCCTGACTCAGATCCATTTCATTTTGGTGCAAAGACTCTGACTGGTAACTGAGTTGGCGCAGATTCCCGTTGATCGACAACCGCGGAACCTGGGTCACCGCCAGCACCACGACAAGCAGCCAGACAAAGAGGACAGCCTTGCGTAATAAAGGCATACGATCATAAATATGGCGCTTGAAACCACGTCGAATATTCTGGCTGTTCAATTCGCAATGACCGATAAAATGGGGCAAAAAAAACAGCGCCATCAGAACTGCCGCCAGGATCCCCGCCATGGCAAAGAGAGCCAACTGGCGTTGCCCTGGCAGCTCTGAACCCAGGAGAACAGCAAAGGCAACCAGGCTGGTCAAAGCACCAAATATGACCGGCCGGGAAACCGCCTGCAATATCAGTTCACGTGAAGCAGCTTCTTTGCGCAGGGTAAAGTAAACATGCAGGCCAAAATCGATGGTAATCCCCAGCAGCACGGCCCCAAAACCAACCGTAATCCCCGAAACCCTGGTGTAACTTCCCGCCACAACCAGCAAGGCTACGGCAAAACTGAAAAGGGGCAGCAAGTAAACAAACAAGGCCCGCCAGGAACGTAAGAAAACCACAAACAACAAGAGAATTCCGATCCCGGATGCAATCAGCAACCGGGAAATGTCCTGTTGAATTATCGTCGCATTCGCCAGGGTATAGACATGGCCGCTGACCAGTTCAGCTGTGATTCCCCGGGGTAATTGCTGGCGCGCCTGAGCAAAGGCTTCGAGCAATTGTTTACTGCCCTGACTATCGGTTATGGCAATCGGAGTATCGGCAAGAATCAAGCTGTTGCGTCGATCACGGCTGAGAAAATGGCCCTGTTCCAGGCGCACATCAGGAACCGGGTTCAGATACCGCAATTTTTGTAATGCCAACAACTCCAGATTAAGAGGGTCGCGACGAATCTTCTGCTTCAACGCAACACCCTGAGGTTGCATCAACTGGGTCAGGGCAATCTGCAACTGATGGTCAACGGCCTGCGGGGTCAGCTTTTTTTCAAGTTTTGCCAGATCATCGGTATCAAGCAGCAAGGGCAGATAAGAACCCAGCTGATTGAGTAACCGTGCTCCGGCTTGCTCACCGGGACCACTGAGTGCATCGACAAACAGATCAGGCGGTAACGCATCACGCAAACGATCTGTCGCAGCCAGCAATTGGGCCGTTGATACCGTTTTTTCCGCCCTGAGATTAATCACCAGTTTGCGGGCAAAGGGAGCCTGCTGTAAAAGTTGAAAATCTCTGGCGACCTGCGAATGGCCATCTGGAAGCAGGGCCGAGATATTCTCTTCCATTTGCAGATTGACCAGTTGCCAGCCACTCAGCAATCCCAACCCCGGTAACACCAGCAACAACCAGCCTCGCCGGGGGGCAAAAAAACGATAACAGCTGGCAAAGAGTTTCATCAGAACTCCGGTGCCTTGAACGTCTCTTCAGTCAAGGGTTGGTTGATCCGCACATTCGTAAAGCGCAGCCGGGTTTTGTCACCGCCCTTTTCAAACATCTCAACCTCAACGACATGACTGCGATCAGCGGCAAACAGAATCTGTAACTGCTCGATAAAACCGGCTTCACCCTGATCACGGGGAAGAAGTTTCAAACGGATCGGCTGCGTATCGAGCAATTCAATCCTGTAGCGTTTCTGTAACCAGGTCATATCGACCCTGGCCCAGGCCAGAAGCTGCCGGGCAACAATCCCCATCATGGGATCGGTGGCGATAGCAAAAGAACGGGTCTCACGACTCAGGCTGTTCCAGCGTTGTCCTTGCTGGCCATTTAGGACAAAACCTGAAGCCACCGGGGTCAGCAATTCCCAGCGTAATTGATCCGGCTGACGGTAAAAAAAACGCCCTTTCGATTTCAGCGTTTCAGAAAAAATTGCCAGCTGCTTTTCCTGCACAAAATCACTGGCTATGCTGCGGGTTTTTGCCGCCGCACTCTGAAGCCGGACAAAGACATCCGCCAGGGAATCTGTTTGAGAAACCGCTTTTGCCCTGAGGGGAAAACAGCCCAGAACAATCAGCAACAGATACCCGATCAGACCAATTTTTTTCATCACTGAACCCATACCTTGATCTCACCCTGTGCGATCAGTTCCGATCCCCGCCAGACCTCTCCAGCCGCAACAGCAAAGGCTTCCAGTTCGACCAGAGTCCTGATTTGAATCCTCAGCAGATCTCCCTGGCGGGCCGACCCCAGCTTGACCAGTTTTTTGATCCCGACCAGAAATCCCTGTTGGATCGCCTTGTTGTCACGCAGATCGGCGTAGCCCTTGATCGCGGCATGAGACTGGGCCAAAAGTTCGACCAGGGCGACATCTTCGAGATCTCCTTCCGGGGAGACCAGGGGACAATCCGCCATAATTTGCGCTTCAACAACGCCATTTTTACCCTCAACTTCGAGCAGGCGATCTATCAGGCGCATCGGCCGCCGATGAGGAATCAGGTTTTCAACTTCAAGTGGCAGAGCCAGCGTCATTGGCACCTCCCTCTGTAACGTCTTTTCCGTTGCGCATCTCCTTCAACGCCTCCGCCATCCGCCCCTTGACCAGTTTACGCAGATGCAGATGACCATCCTCTTCAGCAAAGGCGCTGGTGTCAATCGGCTCCAGAACCCGCAAACGGATGTGGCAGGACCTCAATAACTTGCGTCCCGGCGGTAACAAGCGATCGGTCCCGTCGATACAAAGGGGAACCAGCGGCACCCCGGTACTGATTGCTGCCTTGAATCCGCCAGAGTAAAAGCGCTGCAACTGACCGTCTCGACTCCGGTGCCCCTCGGGAAAGAAAAGAACTGTTCCTCCGGCAGAAAAAGCCGCACGACAGTTGCTCAGGATCTCGTCCCAACTGCTTCCTTCAACATCCAGGTAGCGTGCCAGGCGCATGAAACCACTGTACCAGAACATGCGAAACGGCCAGGAGCGAACCGCAAAGCTGACATCATGAACCGGCAGTAAGGCCATACAGTAGGTATCAAAAAACGAAAGATGGTTGACGACAAACAGGTAGGGCTTTCCCTCTTCAAGCTGGTCCATCTGTTCACGTCGAAAACGCACAAAGGGACTCATCAGAATCAGCCAGCCCCGCCCGTACAACCAGATAAACCAACGGGCCAGTTTGTCCGCTGACCAGCGCAAAAAAAGCAGGCAAAGAGCGAACACAAAAGGAAAAACCAGAATCCCGAACGTCGTCCAGAGCAACAGTGTCCCGTAACACCAGATGTTCATCAGTATTGTCAGGAACAGGTTTTCATCATTTTTTTCAATGGTTTTACAATAATCGGTCACACTCGGCATACCCCGGGAACTCACCCGTGCTCTGCAACTTTTTCAAGAACAAAGCGATGGATATCTGCCAAAGTCCGAATTGCGCGGATCGCTTCTTCTTCACGAATCTTGAAATTGAACGCCCCTTCCAGAACAATCACCATATCGACAGTGTCCAGGCTGTCGAGCCCCAGGTCTTCGTAAATGTTCGCCTCGGGGACCATGTCTGCCCGATCCAGTTCAAATTCTTCGGCCAGACTGGAATCGATCAGTTCAATAACTTCCTGCTCAGTCATGCGTCGTACTCCTTATGATGACGGTTGAATTGATACCGCCCATTGCAAAATTGTTTTTCAAAATAATCTTCGGCTGAATTTTCAGATTCTTCTGCAGGTGGAAAAGGCCGCCACAGCGACCATCAACCTGCTGCAGATTGCGGGTGGCCACCAGTTCACCGCAGTGCATCATACCAATGCTGGCAGATAATTCAATAGACCCGCTGGCTGCCATGGTGTGGCCCAAATGTCCCTTCAGACTGCTGACCGGCACCTGGTCTCCAGCCAGACGGCAAATAGCTTCAGCTTCGGCAACATCTCCCTGCAATGTCCCTGTGGCATGGGCATTGATATAATCGAGCTCTGTCGCTGAAATCCCGGCATCCTCAAGGGCCAACTGCATACACTTGAGCATGGCTTCTACGTCAGGGGTCGCTATACTGGAGGTATCCGAAGTGGTGGCAAAACCGATAACCTCGGCCAGCACCTCGGCTCCACGAGCTTCGGCCAGCGATTTCTTCTCCAGCAACAGGATACCGCTTCCCTCACCACAAACAATTCCGTCGCGATTAAGATCGAAAGGACGCGGGGCCTCTTCCGGTTGCTGGTTATAGCGGATTGATGCGGCGTTCATCATGTCGAACGTTGCTGCGGTCAAGGGGTGAAACTCATCTGCACCCCCACAGAGAATGGCATCCTGGCGACCGAATGCAATCTGTTCGTAGGCGTAACCGATGGCCTGACAGCTGGTGGCACAGGCTGCAGAGGGTGCCATGACCCGACCGGTGATTCCCAACGACTGGGCAATGTTGGCCGCACAGGAATGGCCCATCAACTGGAAGAATAATCCCGATTTCATTCGCTCGAGACTGTAATCACGAAAATAATCGGCGAAGAATTTTTCACTGGTTTCGGTACTGCCCAGGGTTGACCCCACCACAACCCCGGTCCGACCGCTGGAAAGCTGGTCAGTCGGATAATCTGCCATCGTCAGCGCCTGTTGACTGGCCAGATAGGCATAGACCGACATTTGCGACATGGAACGGCGAATCTTACGTGGAATCTGTTTGGGATCAATCCCTGTGACAGGTGCTGCCAAACGCGATCTTAAACCACCAACATTTTCCAATTCAGGAATCTCCCGCACGCCTGACTCCCCGGCCAGCAGGGCCCTGATCAGGGGCTCAAAACCATGTCCCAGCGGCGAAATGATTCCGATTCCGGTGACAACAACAGATTCTAACGACATGCTCTCAATTCTCCACGCAAAGACTCATGCCCCAGGATTGACCCTGAGGTCAGATAACCAGCGACCAGAGTCCCCAGTAAGCCCGGTGCCGCGATGGCCTGACCTGAAAGCAACAGACCTTCCAGGCGGGTCACCGGATGGGGATTGTACTGGCCCAGAAAACGCCCGACACCATAGATTGCCCCTTCAGGGGCCTGGGAATAATCCCTCAGCGTCAAGGGCGTTGCCAATTCAAGTAGTTCCAGTCCGGCCAGTTCCGGGCACTTTTGGGCAAACAGGGTCAACAACCGTTCACCTATTTGCTGTTTTCGGGCGAGATAGGCATCTGAGCGCCGCATCCGGGGACTTTCCCAGTCGGCAACCTCCGCAAAGCTGGCCGGAACAATGCCAACCAGACCATTAATCTCGCCCTTCTGCCCCTGACCGGCTGCCGCCAGATAGAATGCTCTTTCTTCCAGAGGACGATGGGTGTCGCTGGCAAAAACCCCCGTACGGGGCTGGATAAAAAGATTCCTCTGACGCAAAAACTCGAGTGAACGATGACTTCTGGCAAACACTATATAGGCAGAAGGTGTCTGGCGTAAATTCTTTAGCCGTTTCAGGTACGCAGGCCGTAACACGCCTTTGGGCAGTAACTGCGGCAACAAGACGGGATTGAGGGTCACAATGACATTTTTGGCAAAAATCTCTTCACCACTGACTAACCGCACCCCCCGGATCCGCTCTGGCGATGTCAGCAAGGCACTAACCTCGGAACGGCAGCGGATTTCACCCCCGGCAGACCTTAGCAGTTCGAGCAGAGCATCAACCAGTGCCCGACCTCCACCGACAATCCCATGAACCGAATGATAGTAGGATCCTGCAACCTGTGCGTTGAGGGTTGTCGGGGCCTCATTGGGTGAAACTCCATACAGTAAACTGTGCATCGAAAACAGGCTTTGCAATTGCGGCCAGGGCGCAAAATCCTGGAGACGCTCGTGGAGCGAATTGCCATGTACCGCCTCCATCCCGAAATCAGAAATTGCAGTATCGAGATCCAGATAGGGGAAATGACTCCATTTGGCCGCGATGTCATCCAGATATGCTGCTATTTTCTGCCGGGCCTGAGGAAACTGCCCTCCCAGTTTTGCTTTGATCGCCTCAAACCCGATTGGCAGCGCAAAGGATTCACCCGTTTCTGAAATCTGTAAACAATCAAAACCCTCTGCGGCAAAAGAAAAAAGCTTCAGCTTGTCTTCCAGACCCAGATGACGAAAGAGAGTCCGAAAAGGGCTGTTTTTCCCCAAACCGCCTGCATAGTGAAAACCACTGTCAAAGTAATGCCCGCCGCGTGAGAAACCACGAACGACTGGCGCGGGTTGCGGATGCTGTTCAAGCACCAGAACCCGCCGACCACTACGGGCCAGAAGCAGCGCATTGGTCAGCCCGGAAAGCCCTGCCCCGATGATAATGGCGTCATACTGCATAAGGTCAGGTAAAACCCAGAACAAGGGCTGAGTTGGTCCCGCCAAAACCTGCCGAATTGCACAGAACCTTTGTCGGGGCCTGATCGACAGTTTCCCGAAGAATGTTCAACCCTTCAGTATCAGGGCCTGATGCGCGATAGTTGATATTCGGCGCGATAAAACCCTGGCTGGCCATAATAGTCGAATAAACCACCTGGGAGGCTCCTGACATCCAGAGTTCATGGCCGGTCATCGATTTGAGAGAGGAAATTGGAGGGGTTTTTGTCCCGAAAACCTGACGGATATTGGCGGCTTCGGCAGCATCTCCTGCCGGGGTGGATGTTGCGTGGGCACAGAGGTAATCAATCTCGGCAGCCGCCAGTCCACTCTGCTCAAGGGCCATCACCATAGCCCGACTGATTCCCTCTTCACTCGGCACCGAAAGTTGTCCCCCGTCAGAGGAAAACCCGTAACCGAGCAGTTCTCCCAGAATGGTTGCCCCACGCTGTTGGGCCAGATCGTAACGTTCCAGAACAATCGAGGCCGCACCGCCACCAGGAACCAGACCATCACGGCCAATATCGAAGGGACGACTGGCAGCCTCAGGCTCGGCGACCCGAGCCGAAAAGGCACCCAGACCGTCGAAACTGCACATCGATTGCCAGTTGAGTTCCTGGGCACCACCACAGATCACCCGATCCTGTCGACCCAGCCGAATCAGATCTGCCGCCTGGCCAACAGCATGCCCGCCACTGGAACAGGCTGAGCTGAGAGACCAGCAGGCCCCTCTGGTTTTGAGCAGGGTATTGAGATTCATGGTCACGGTCGAGGTCATCGAACGAAAAATCTGACCACTGCCAATCGCCTTGGTCTCCCCTTTTTCACGCAGGGCGTCAACCTGCTCAACTGCGGCAATACAGCTTGAATCACAACCATAGATCAGACCAGTTTGCTCATTTTGCAGCTCTTCTTCTGTGAGCCCCGCCTGAGAGATCGCATCACGGGCCGAAGCATAGGCCCAGACGGCAAACTCGGGCATGCTTTTGCGTTGCTTGCGTGACAACAGGGAAGAATCGAAATTATTAATCTGTCCGGTCAGCGCACTGCGAAAACCAAGCTCAGTCCGCCTGGGATCAGCGACAATCCCTGAGCGTCCGGCCTGTAACGCGGCCCCGACTGTCTGGAGATCATTTCCCAGACAGGAGACAATACCAATTCCGGTGATAACAACTCGGTGCAAAGGCTCCCCCGTTGGTTAGATATGAACACCGCCATTGACGGCGAAAACCTGTCCCGTAATATAGCTTGCCCGTTCCGAGCAGAGAAACCCGACCAGTCCCGAAACCTCTTCCGGCTCACCAAAGCGGCCCAGAGGAATCATTGGCAAAATCTGCTCCTGAGGCAGGTCATCGGTCATTTCAGTGGTGATAAATCCTGGAGAAACCGCATTGACCAGAATTTTTCGGCGCCCGACTTCTGCAGCCAGTGAGCGGGTTGCCCCGATCAGACCAGCCTTGGCTGCCGAGTAATTGACCTGCCCGGCCACGCCCGATTCTCCAGAGGTGGAAACAATATTGATGATCCGTCCCTGACGCTTTTTCAGCATTCGTGCAACGACTAGTCGGGTCACATTGAAGAACCCGTTCAGGTGAACCGAAAGAACATTTTCCCAGTCGCTCTGACTCATCATCGCCATAATGCCGTCACGGGCAAACCCGGCATTGTTGACCAGAGCAAAGGGTGTCTGCTGTTCCAGCAAGGGTTCCAGCTGAGACTTGACCGAGTCAGGGTCGGCGACATCAAAGGGAAGCAGGGTACATGGCACCCCGAATTGCTCAATCTCCTGCGCGACCTTCTGTGCTGCCGCAAGGTCACTGCGATAATTCAGCCAGATCTCAAAACCATCAGCCGCCAATTGACGGGCAATGGCCGCTCCGATCCCCTTGCTGGCTCCGGTCACCAGGGCAATTTTTGCTTTGTACATTGACCTCACCTTCTGCTGTAGCAGGGTGTTAGTTGACGTCTTCTTTCACCAGACCCTTGTCGTCAAATTCAACCGCAATCGTCCGAAAACGATTTGTCCAGTAGATCCAGCGGCTGTCGTCAAGGGAGGGGGTACGGTGTGCAGCCGGATAACCCAGAGCCGCCTTAACCCCTTCGCGGGTCATTCCTTTTAAGGCCTTGCCTTTTTTGATGCCCTTGAGATCAATCTTCGAAAGGTCCTTATTGGACACCGGGGTTGGTGAGGTAATCAGCGCGATATAGTCATTAATCTTCATCCCCATCCGTCCGGCGTGATAATCAAAAGTAATTTTTTTCTGGGTCTTTTCATCTTTGAAAATAAACCGTTTGCGGTTTTTTTTCAGAATCGTGATTTTTGATCCTCGGGGGATAATCAGATGCCCCTCACCCGGATTGGTATAATTTGCGTAACTGGCTTTGATTGAGCGACCCTTTTCCTGCGCATGAATATTGTATTTAGTATAAACCGTTTCGCTTTTGGCAAAGGCTGTCACCCCCCCCGTGAACAGAAAAAATCCGACCAGTGCCACCATCCAGAAAAAACTGACTCTGTTTGTTTTTTTCATCCAAACCTCCCATATATGCTGAAGAAATTGTTCGCGTTGAACGCCTAAACGACGGTCAACATCATGTAACACATTGAAAAACGACCACTTTCAGGGATAAAGCAGAGCAGCTTCTGCCCTTTTTCAAGGGTCCCTGAGCGAAACAGTTCTTCAAGGATAATATAGATCGACGCCGAACCGGTATTCCCCTTGTGCGCCAGATTGGTGAACCATCGCTCTTCGGGAATCGAAAATCCGATTTTTTCCATCCGCTCCTGTAACTGCGGTCTGAAAAAATCGGATGAATAATGGGGCAAAAACCAGTCGATTCCGTCTGCCTGTAACCGATATTTTTCAATCAACTGAGCCAGAGTACGCTCAACGGCAATGGTGATAATCTCACGATTCAGCAGTTTGACATCCTGCTTGACCAGAAAGCTGCCCTCTTCTACGGCGTGCTGCAACGAAGGCATCATCCGCCAGCCACGGAGTGAACCGTCAGCCTGTTTTTCTGCCCCGGCATACATACAAGGGTCCAGTTCATGGGCATACGAAAGCAGGTCAATCCAGTCGATCCGCAGTGAAAGCCCCTCCTCTGAGGGTTGATTGCCAAGAAAGGCCGCCCCGGCACCATCGGAAAGCATCCAGCGGAGAAAATCGGCGTCAAAAGAAAGAACAGGTTGATCCTGAAGCGCAAGCGCCTTTTCTGCCCCAACCCCGCCACAAAAACTGCCCCGCATGAATGATGATGCAATCTCTGACCCGCTGGCCACAGCATTGGTGGTCAGACCAAGGGCTACAGACATGTATGCATACTTGAGAGCATTCATTCCGGCATTGCAGATCCCCGCTGCCGTATTGACCTCACAGGGTGCCGCATCAAGTTCACCATGAACCATGACGGCATGGCCCGGCATCAGCTGATCCGGACTTGAGGTCCCGCAACTGAGGCACTCGATGTCACGACAACTGAATTCGGCCCAGGGTTGCAGTTGACCAATTGCCGCAGCAGTTAACTGGGCGTTGCTATGGGTCGCCTGACCGGTTTTCGGGTCAATTGCATAGTGACGCCTGGCAATCTTGTTGTTGCGCAGAATAATCCGCCGGGTCCGTGATGGCAGCTGATCGACCATCCCCAGAATCTGCTCCATCTGATCATTGGTGACTGGTTCATTCGGCAGAAAAACCGCCAGATCATTGATATAGACACTCATAGCTAGACTCTTGCCTTGTGGTGACCATCTTGAAGCAATGCCGCGTAACGTTGGTAGAACAGTTCTTCATCAAGGTGCGTCGGCAGTACGGAATTTGTCAGGGTGTAGTAATCCAGATCATGAATACAGATCCGGGGCTGCAACTCCTGGTACAACCGGGTTCCGGGCAGGGGCGTCATAACCGTAAACATCGG
>JAJRWH010000035.1 GCA_024276935.1 Deltaproteobacteria bacterium | reverse complement strand
GGTTTCAACTGTCCGGTTTCTTGGCCTTTATGATGGGGTGGATGATGGGACTCGAACCCACGACAACTGGGGCCACAACCCAGTGCTCTACCAACTGAGCTACACCCACCGTAAAAACTCGGCTATCTTAAGGAACAGCCTTCCCATTGTCAACAGCAAAAACACTGCGTAAAGAACTCAGATCTGATGGCGCGCCAGGAAGGATTCGAACCCTCGGCCCTGTGATTAGAAGTCACATGCTCTATCCAACTGAGCTACTGGCGCACTGAAACACCCAACCTTGATTAGCTGTCAGGCAATCCGTTACCACAGCGGGGTTGTATCTAGCACGCTCAACCAAGATTTGCAATCAATAAATAGACTTAAAAAAGGCCCACAGAGCAAATCGAATGAAAAACAGCATCTGACATTTATGGGGCAGACAGATTACATCTTCCCCTACCTGACAATCTGATTAAATGATTGAAATTCTAACCAGTTGCCACTATGATGTGGGGCGATATAATCATTTTCATTGGCAGAAACACAGAATTCGGGAGAAAATCGCAATGTCCATTCAAACCAAGGGCTGGAAAATCCGCAGTAAACTGCTGGCAATGGTCATGCTGCTGGTTCTGGTCTCGATCGGTGTCGGAATTGTCGCGTACTACGGCTTCAAAGAGACAAACAATACTCTAAGTGATGTCTATGAACACGCCCTTCCTGAATTGAATGATATTTCTACCCTTGAGGCGCAGGTTGCCAGCCTCCGTCGCTACGAAAAAGAATTCTTCCTTTTTTCAAGCCTTGAGAAGAGCGACAAGATCCGCAAAAAACAAAAAAAATATTACGAGGGCATTCAGCAATCGTTTAAAAAAATCGGTCGAATCCTCGAAAAAATGGAAGTTCGTGAAGAAGCGGAACAATCCGCAGCAGGCCCCAAAGAGGGTGCTGGCGGGGATGAAATGGGGGCGCTGGTCAATCATTTTATCGAAGATTTTGCCGCCACCCAAACAACCTTCGAGCCACTTGCCAACAAATTACTGGCGGGCAATAACTTTCTGGAGGTCGCCAAAGAGTATGCGGCCTACAAACAGAATGTGCACAAAATTGAACGTGGGGCAAAGACCATTCGCGAGACGATTCTGGCAAAAATGGAAAGTGAAAAGAATGAAGCAAATCACTTCAGTGCACAACTTGACACAGCTATTCAGGCTGTTGGTCTAGGTGCCGTCCTTTTTGGAATCCTTGCCGGGTTTTTTGTCTCAAACCGCATTACGGTACCACTGAATATTTTGATGCGCGGTATCGAATCAGTCGGCAAGGGTGAGATTGTTGAAATAAAGGCTCCCTCCAAAGATGAGTTTGCCGAGATTGCCCGGGTGTTTAACGAAACGATCGGGCGGTTGAAGAACTATATTCAAACGGACGAACAACGCCAGAGGACAGAAGAAAACGTTATCAACTTCCTGGAAGTCGTTTCTGATGCCTCTGACGGTGACCTGACTGTCCGGGCTCCGGTTACCGAAGATGCGTTCGGCTCCATTGCAGACGCTTACAATCTGATGATTGAAAGCCTTGCAGATCTGCTTTCAGAAACCACTCGTGACGCCCAGGAGGTTGGTGAAGAATCACGGCATCTGAACGACATCTTCATGCGGATGAAAAAAGGAGCCGAGGCCCAGCTGCAATTTGTTACTGAAGCAACAGACGCCGCAGGAAATACAGCCGATTCGGCCTCTGAAATCGCCGAAAAAGCGGCCCTGGCCCAGAGTGTCGCCAACAAGGTTGATGAAGCAACCGGCATCGGCAGTTCACAGGTTGCCAAAAACATAGAAGGTATGCAACTTATTCGAGTCACGGTGCAGGTCATCAACAAGAAGATGAAATCACTCTCCGAGCGTCTGCTTGAAATCGGAACCATTTCCCAGCTGATCTCTGATGTTGCTACCCGAACCACCATCCTGGCTATGAATGCTTCGATTGAGGCCTCACGGGCCGGAGAACAGGGACGCGGTTTCCTGGTTATCTCGGATGAAATCAAACGTCTGGCAGACGAGTCTGCCGAAGCGACAAAAGAAATTGGCGGGATCATCAAGGCGATTCAAACCGAGGCCAACGAGGTCACCTCGGCCCTCGAAGAAGAGACATCAACCGTTGAGCAGCAGACCCGATTGGCTCAGGAAACAGGGACCGCACTCGACGAAATCGAACGAGCAACCCAGGAATCAAAACAGCTGGTCAACGAAATATCCGGGCTCTCGACGAATCAGCACCAACTGTCAGACAGTATGGTTAACTCGATCCGTAAGATGGCCGACATCACGGCCCAAACATCCTCACTGGTTACTGAAGCCTCGCAGATATCAGAGGGCCTGAGTGGTGTTTCTGAAAAACTTCTGGCTTCGCTCTCGCAGTTTGTTCTTCAACCAGAGAACACAACTGAAATTGAAGAACTGGCTCCCATCCTTGAGGCAGAACCACTTGATGAAGAAGAGTCTTCTCAGGCCTAAAATCTCTTTGACAGATACCCCAAAAAGCCCCGCAGCATTCAATGCTGCGGGGCTTTTCAATCTGGTCAGCACCGGGCTACAAACTCTTGCCACCAATTGCCAAATGCTTCTTGACCACCGCCATCATCGTTTCTTCTTCAAAGGGTTTAATCAGATAATCGGTCGCACCTAAATCCAGAGCCTTCTGCTGATGCTGCTCTCCAGCTCGTGAAGAAAGAACCGCGATCGGAACCTGCCAGTCCGGTCGTCTCTGAAGCTCGGCAAGCAGCTCGTAACCATGCATATTCGGCATTTCCAGATCGGTAATTATGGAATCGACATCAGTGCTATCCAGAATTGCCAAAGCCTCCATACCATCTGCCGCAGTCAGGATTTCAAGACCCTTACCAGCCAGCAACATACTTGCAAACTTGCGCACACTCAACGAGTCATCCACAATCAGAACCTTGGGGGCCTGTTCTATCTCTGGCGAGTTAATCAGACGATCTACTGCAGCCTCGGCAACCAAACCTTCGCGATACTTCATTCGCGCAGGGTTGACCACAAGTCGCAGACTCCCGTCACCAGCCAGACTCGAACCGGAAAAGTAGGGAACCTCATGCAAAAAAGCACCAAAAGGCTTGATAACCGTATCTTCCTGACCCAGCACCTGATCGACCAGCATTAAAATAGGAACCCCTTCAGACTGGGTCAGAATGCCATAAGCCGGAGCATCTTCCACCTTGGGCAAATCAAAAAGCTCACGCAAATCGACCTGCTCAGGGGGGTCTTCATCAAGCCCCTCTTTTTGTTGGCGATTTTTTTCATAGGCCAGGTCCTGAATTTCATCGACCAGCGCCGAAGGCAAAACAAACTGCTGGCCACCAACCTTGAAACGAATCACGTTGACAATGACCAAAGATAACGGCAGACGCAAACGGAAGGTACTCCCCTGCCCCTGAATGGTCTCAACATCGATTGTGCCATTGAGTGCCGCCAGCCGGTCCATAACAACACTCATCCCGACTCCCCGACCAGATGTTGCATCCGCCTCTGTGGTCGTACTGAACCCGGGCCTGAAGATCATCTGGATAAGTTCGCGTTCGCTCAACTTGTCAGTTGCCGAGATATAGTTTTTTTCAATCGCCCGCTGGCGGACTTTTTCCAGATCTATTCCACGCCCATCGTCACTGACCGATATCTCTACGGTATTGCCACGACGCTCTGCAGCCAACCGGATTGTGGCCTTTTCTCTTTTGCCCATGGCTTTGCGCTCAGCGGCAGAATCTATCCCGTGGGCAAAAGAGTTACGAATGATATGCAGCAAAGGATCAAACAAACCATCATAAACCACCCGGTCAATCAGGGTTTCGCCGCCCGATATGAACAGATCGACATCCTGATCCAGTTCACGGGCCATATCACGTATGGAACGGTTGAAACGTTGAAAAAGGGTACTTGCCGGAACGGTCCTGACCTCTGAAATCCGCTCCTTGATTTCATCGGTCATACGATCCAGAGCGGAAACATCCTGACCGAACGCGGCAATAAAATCTCTGAAGTCCCGCAACCCCTCGCTGACATCATTTGTGATTTCACGCAATTTACGACTGAAGAGATTCAGGTCATCGTAACGGTCAAACTCCAATTCCTGAAAATTGTCGATTTCGACCTGCTGCTGCAACTCAGCCTGTGAAGGCAGGGTGTAATCATAGCGATCTGCGAACTGGGTCACCTCTCGCAATAGTCGCTGGCCAACAAACTCGATTTCCTCTCGCATCCGTTCGACCTGACCAAACTGGTCGACCAGGTGATTTTTAACCACCGTCACTTCACCGATCAAACCCATCAAGGCTTCGATTTTCTCCGCCCCGACACGGATACCTGCGGTTGCCTCTTCGACCCGCCGCCCCAGGCCACGGCGTTCGGTTCCGACATAACCACTTTGCGTGGAATCCGGTGGTGAAGAAAAATCTGCCGCCTTGTCCTGATCCTGATCTGCAACTTTCGCTTGCGGTTTTTGTTTCTTTTTTGTTGCCGAGGCCTTTTTCTCTGCGTCGTCCAAACGCCTGATCGCCTGTTTTACCGTATCACGCGGCTCTTCCCGACCATCAGCCCGACAACGAATCAGCAACCGGATCTGGTCCAGAGCAAACAACAATGCATCAATCTGAACAGGAGCGACACTCAGCTTGCCATCTCGGACACGTTCAAAAAGGTCTTCCATTCGATGGGCAATCTGCCCGACCGATTCGACCTTGACCAGATTGGCAGACCCCTTGAGGGTATGTGCAGCACGAAAAAGCGGCTCCATCTCCTCAGCTTCTGCAGTCCCGGCCTTTTCCATTTCAAGCAATCCGGCTTCCAGAACGCCAAGATGTTCTGTCGCTTCTTCAACAAAAAAAGCAAAAACACTGTCCAGCATATCTCCCATCAGGACGCTCCTGCACGAAACTGCGCGACAAAGGCCTTGACATCAATCTTCTCTCCGGAAAGATCGTCCGACAAATCGGGAACACCATCGGTTAAAAACGCCAATTGCTCACCATCTGCTTCAGCAACAACTATTTTCTGCACGGCGACATAACCTGATGTCGTCCCTTCCTGAAGCGCCAGATCGATAAGTGGCAGAACCCGGCCACGAAGATTGATCAACCCGCGAACGACCGGTGGTGCCAATGGCAAACGTGTAACATGTGGAAGGTCCGCTATCTCAACCATATTTCTGATCGGCAGATAGTAATCCTTCTTCGCAATCCGGAATTGGCAACAGGCATAATTTCGCTCTGACTCTGTCCCCTCTCTCTGCATCAAGAGTGTTGAAGCAAGGCGTTCGGCTGTTCCCAGAGCACTTTCACTTTCAATTCTCTTGCGCATCCGTTCGGCAAAGCTTTCCCTGGGAGGCGCAACCGGAACTTCTAAAGCTTCAGGAACAGGTTCCGGGTCTTCGGCAAAGGGATCGGCTTCAGTCAGATCAACCTGTTCAGCGGCAGGTTCTTCTTCAAGATCCTCCCCGGGATCCTTCTGGTCAGGCCCGGGTTTGCTGTGGAAACCGGTACCAGCTGACAAAACAGCCTCGTCGGCGTCATCGGCTGAACCAAGGGCAGAATCAAGGGCAGGACCATCGGCAAAAGGATCGGCTACAGAGTCAGCAACAAGCCCAGCGTCCAACGCCGGATCATCAGCAAATGGGTCGGACAGGGGATCCTGCAGAACAGGTGATGAATCGAGGGAGGGATCTTCGGCAAAAGGATCTTCACCAGGAGTCAGGGACAGCGTCACATCTGACGCCTCTTCGGCAAAATCATCCGGCTGAGGGTCTTCAGCAAAAGGGTCATGAATCGCATTTTGCTCAAGCAGGTCACCAAGAGGTTTGCGTCCTGGAAACGCCATGGCCAATTTCAGGGCAAGTTCGGCTTCAGCAGCAATCCCTGCCGGTTCGGCAGAGCCTTTTTCGACGGCATCCACCAGTGTTTTCAAGCGGTCCAATGCCAGCTGCATCGCCTCATATTCTACCCTGGATGGAAAGCGATTTAGTTCAAAGTGCCCTTCAAGCAACCCCTCGATTCGCCCACTCAGAGAACAAACGGACTCTGCCTGAACCAGGGCAGCCGTCCCCTTTAACGTGTGAGCCGCCCGAAATGCAGCTTCAAGCTCTTCAAGAGTTTTTTCGTTTTCAGGTGTCGTAAGAAAGGTGTCAAGTTGCAGCATCTTGCGACCGGCTTCTTCTAGAAAAACCGGTAACAGTTTCTGGCGCATATCGCTCATAAGATACCTTGCAGCCTCCTCAAGGCTGTTGAAAAACAATCGACCCAAGAATTATTTTTCAAATCACTGACCTTGTATAACCCATAAACGCTGGATCAAGATTCACGACTGTAAAGATTGAATAACTGGTGTCTTGCGGTCCTTTTCAACTGCTCTTGACACGCAAAAGTCCAACCTTGCGTAAGGCGTAACAGATTCGTTTGGTTTCCAGAGGCTCCAACTGACTGAGCGCAATAATCTCCTGCAACGATTTTTTACCATCGATCAAACCAAAGAGTTCAAGCTCACGTGGTTTGAGTTGAACGGTTTCAAGAGCATCTTCGTTGGTAATCAAACGGACAAGAACCATATTCTCATCCTTGAATTCAGACGCCGCAAGATGCTTTTCATCCAGATGGCTAAGACCCTCCATCAGAACGTTGATCAGCGGCACCCGGTTGGTCAGATCCTGAAGATTGGTTGGCAATTCATCGCGTTCCAGAAAGAAATTTCCCTCTTTGACATCCAGAGTGGTTCCGAATGCATCCTGTGCATGCTGCTGAAGGTAGTCCATCAATTCTTCATCGGTCAGCATTCCCCGTTCCACCAGAATACGACCTATCGGCAGATTCCGAGAACGGGCCTCAGCAACACATTCTGTCAGGACGGTTTCATCAGCAGTCAAACGACCATCCTTGAGGAGCAAATCAGTCAAAAAGATGTTGCGGCTTCCTTTGCGACTGGAGGTCGCAAAGACGAAATTGCCATCCTCTATGAAAATTTCACCAAAAACTTCCTGTGAAAAAACGGTCAACCGACCTGAAAGCCGGGAGTTATAGGCAAAATTAATAACGTCCGGCAAAAGGACTTCGGACAGATCACCCGAAAGAATCATTCCTCTTTTCTGGACCAGTCCCGCCTCGTTCAAGGTATCTGAAAGAACATTTCTCATCAGCAAAGGAAAATCTTTTTGAAAGTATTGCCGCAAAACCTTGTCAACAATATTTTCTACAGCTGCCGGAGCAACCCCTGCAGAGGTCTCAGCAGCAGGATTTTCTGCCAAAGCGGGAGTATCCGTTCCGAGAACCTCTTCGAGTTTACGGACCAGATCATCAGGTTCGAAAGGCTTTGAGAAATAATGAATGACCCCGAACTCTTTTTCAAATGCTTCGCCGACAGCTTCTCCCTTGGAAGAGATCAGAATCAGAGGCACTTCTGCCATCTGCGAATCTTCTCGTAGCAATTTACAAAAGGTGTGGCCATTCATCTTTGGCATGACAAAGTCAACCAGAATTGCATTGGGCTTGACACGCCGCGCAATTTCGAGCCCCTGCTCCCCGTCCTCGGCAGTATGTACGGCATACCCCTGTTGGCTGAGGATCAATTCTCCCAAACGACGAACAGTTGGTGAATCGTCGACGATCAGAACCCTGGTTGCTTCTGCGCTCATCTGTCGCACTCCGGTCTGAAATAGCCTGCCACCTGCAAAATGACAGCTTCCTGCAAAAAAGGAGGAAACAACAGATTTTACCTGTTGTCCAACCTCGGCAAATCTCTAAAAAAATTCTTACCTAACTTAGGGGATTGCCGCTAAGAGGTCAAACAATTTCTGCGAAATACAATCAACTAACTGTAAGAATTGACAGCAGTTTATTTCAATGTCTGCCCTTCTGAACTGACCAGATTCGAATCACTGTGAAGGCAAACGAAAATCTATCGGAATGACAACCTCACTCACCATCTCCCGACCTGCATTCCCTGGTGGAACAAAACGCCAGCGCCTTACGGCTCGCAACGCTGCACGATCCAGAACCGAATAACCTGAGCCCTTATCCACACTGAGTTGACAAACCTTGCCGTTTTTATCCACCTGAACCAACAAAAGCACTTTCCCGGTCCAGCCTTTACGCCGCGCAACGGCAGGATAAACCGGGCGCGGATTGGTTGCATAAACCGGCAGCAGCCCAGGTTCAGGCAGCACAGACAACTCTGTAGAAATTGTCTCAGCTGAGGCAGATACTCTTTTCTGAGGAGCCCCTGTTTCTTCACTACCAGAAGATAACTGTACAACTGGCAACGGCAAAGACCGAGGTAAAGGTTCTTGAGTAACGTGCCCCTCTTCAGCAATCTGTGCCTTTCTCACAACTTTCTGTGTTTGCCTCGTTGTCTCAGGGATATCTATTTCGTCAGAAACCACCCGATGTAAAATCCGCCGTTTTCCGACCTGCGGCAAAAAAGGTTTCTGATTATCCGGCGGGGAGACAGATCGGGAAACAACAGGTGAAGGAGGTTTGGCCTTAGGGATAACCGGTCTGAAATTACGAGCATTCTGGGTAACAAGCCTGACAGGATAATCCCCTCCGGGTGCAAAAAACGCAGGCTCCCTGGAAAGGTGAATCGCAAGGATTGCGATATGCACACCAAGAGATAGGGCCAGAAAAAAAACCAGGCGACAGCCCGTCATAAACAACACTCCTGACTCAAGAAAGTAATAAGTCAATACAAATAGTTTTTTTAGCTTGATCGAGCAGATTCTACACTGTTAGCGTAGGTAATTGTTCTGAGGGGGCTCAACCAAGGCAGTTCGAAATGGACAACACATGATAACCCGAGATTGCCACGTCCTCAAAATATTGATTTTTATCCTTGTTCTTCTGCTGCCCGCCGCGGCCCCGGCGACAGAAGAGGGGCAGGAAGGCACACTCGTTCCCTCTCAAGCAAAATCCGGCATCCTCACCCTGCCAACAGTCACTGTTGAGGCCACCCGTCTCGATCCCCTGATCGGCGCCAGTACATTGAGTAAAGAACTGATTGACCGTCATCCCAATCGCAATGGCAGCATCAACGAACTTCTCAGCATTATGCCCGGTGTCCAGTTTGCCGAAGAGAAAGACAGTTCTTTCACGGGAGGAGAAATCAAGCCGCCCAACCTGTCAATCTCCGGCGGACGCGTTAACGACAACAATTTTCTGATTGATGGCCTCGGCAATAACAGCCTGTTAGACCCTCTGTATGATACAACCAACAGTATTTCCAATATCCCCGGACATCCCCAGGAGATATTTATCGGCACAGAACTTATCGAACAGGTCACGGTTTACGATCACAACATCCCCGCTCGTTACGGAAACTTCACCGGGGGCGTCATTGAAGCACAAACCATCGACCCGTCACCCAATTTTGAAGGAAAGCTGCAGTACCGCACAACCAGTGATGACTGGACCAGCTTTTTTGTCGCCCCGGAAGATCAAACCGATTTTGCAACCTCTGGCAGTGACGATCAACAACCCCACTTTAAAAAACAGAACGTAGATGGAAATATCAGTATCCCGCTCTCGACCCACAGTGGACTGCTCGCCGCGTACGAACAACGTTATTCCAATATTCCACTTCTGTTACTTGGGCAAACCGAAAAACAAAACCGTCGACTTGAAACCTATTTTCTCAAATATCTGCTCGACAAATCTGCCACTGAAACACTGCGCCTCTCGTCAACCTACTCTCCTTATCAGGAGGATCGTTTCCTGCGGGGAACCAAAGACAGCCAATTCAGCCTGCACAATGATGCCTGGGCGATCGCCGCTGACTATCGGAACGAGAGCCTGAGTGGCGATTTCCAGGTAAAGGTGGCCTACCGTGAAAGCCAGGATCGTCGTGAGGCTCCCCATCAGCTTTTCAGCTGGAAAGCTGACGATGCAGGAACTCCAACCTCTAAAGACTGGGGCTTATTGATCGACAGCAGCTTCAGCAAAGAAGGGGGCCTGGGCGATCTTCAACGGACCCAGAGAAGCCTGAGTCTCAACAGCGACTGGAAATCGATTCCGATTGAACAGGGCATACTAACCCATACACTCAACCTTGGACTTCAGCTTGAGGTCATCAATGCCAATCTGGACAGGCCACAGGAAACAACAAGTTACACTTCTGCGAAGCTTGAACCGGGTGTTATTTGTGCAGCAGATGACATCACCTGCATCAGTGGAGAACAATACCTCAGCAAACGCAGGATTTACCTGAAAAACAGTGCCAAGGTATCCACAAATCAAACCAGTCTGTACCTGGAAGATGCTCTGGAATTATCCAGACTGATTCTGAGGCCGGCCATACGTTACTCCTATGACGACCTGATGGAGAATAATAATTTTGCACCACGCCTTGCCGCCAGCTTTGATCTGTTTGGCGACTCAAAAACAATTCTGATCGGAGGCTGGAACCGTTACTACGACCGAACGGTTCTTACCTACAAGATTCGCGAAAGTATTCTTCCGCAAACTCTTCAGACAAGAAGTTATGATTCTGCCACTGGCACCCTGACAGACTGGACGGACAAGGCTTACTTCTCCCCTCTTGACACCCGTTTTTCAAAACTGAAAACACCCTACGCCGATGAACAGACGATCGGGGTCGATCAAGCCCTGTTCAAAGGTCGCATGTTGCTCGAATACATTCAACGTCAGTACACAAATCAGCTCGCAAAAGAAATCGACCCCTTCGACCTGTCAGACCCCTATGCCATTCGTCATGTCACCCTGAACAACAACGGACGCAAGGACTATAAAAGTTACCGCCTTGCCTGGGAGCGCCAATGGGCCAGACATTTTCTCTCTATCAACTTCTCCTATGAAGAAGAAACCAGCAGCAACGACAGCTATGATGACACATTTGACGATACCGACCTGGCCGAACAGGTCTGGTACAACGGCAAATTGCTCTACCGATATGACCTGCCCCGAGACAATTACACACGTCCCTGGACGGCGAATCTGACCTGGGCGGCAAAGTTTCCGTTACGGATAACGTTTACAAATACTATGAAGTTTAGAAGCCGTTACAAGCGTCTGGATGACACGAAAAAGAACACTGCAGACGGGTACGATATATATGCCAAGGTAACAAAACCAAGTTCACTGGTCTTTGACTGGCGTTTCTCCTGGCAGGCAACAAACTTTCAGCGCACAAATCTGGCTTTCAACCTGGATATTTTCAATGTTTTTGATCGCAAAAACCCTGTGGGGACGCAAGACAATCAGTTTGGTCTTGGACGACAATTCTGGGCAGGACTGGAACTGACTTTTTAGTCGCCTGACAAACCGCTATTTAATCTCGATCGCTGCTCGCGCTGTTTCCAACTTCGTCCCATCGCTCACACTCAAATCGTACCACCCGGCCTGCGGAGGTGTTTTGAACGCGATTGACAGATCTGCAGTCCCGGAGATATCAACCTTGCCAAGAGGCAGAGGGATAACCCCTATCCCGTTGGTACGTCCCAGGGCATAGAGTTTGTTCGCTTCAATTCTGAAGTTGCTTGTACTGCGTGGATGGTAAATATTTGCAGCCAGAAACGGGGTAGATGGTCGCCTGGTATCGATGAAAAAATACCCGTTCCACCGGCTCGACAGAACAACAAACTGATCAGCCAGACCAAGACCCAAACCGCGACCCGGAATATTGAGGATTTTCACCTCTCGCGGTTGCAACGGATTGTGAACATCAACCACTTGCAATCCTTCATCCCCCTGAACCAGATAGGCATATCCCTGGCGAACCACAATATCCAGCGCCGTGGCAAAGTTGTTCATGGGCCAGGGCCTGCTCAACCCTGAAATCAGTTTTCCTGGAACACCAGGAACAAATCGCGCAATTTGCAGCCCGGCTTTTTCTGCTGCAATAAAAACATCATCGCCGGCCAAAGCAATCCGTCGTGCTCGCCCCGGCAGTTCAAGGCTCTCGGCCACCCAGGGATGGAAAGGATCTGTTACATCAATTCGCAAAAGCTTTTTCTTCAGGGTACTGGCGAACAGATCTGTCCCCCGAATGGCCAGGTCCGAAAGGTTGGCCGCCAGCTTCAGCCGAGCTATCAACTGCGGCAACATGGGATTGCGCACGTCAATCACCAGCAGACCCTGATCATTGACCGCAAGAAACAACATATCTTTCGATTTCACCAATGAGGTTGCTCTGGTCCCCGTCGGAAGATTTGTCATCAATCGAAGCTGCCCTGCCTTTGTCCTTTCAACAATCTGGAGACCTGCCTCACCATCCGCAACAAAAATCCAACGGCCATCAAGGACAAGATCGTAGGCAACTCCCGGGGTATCAAGTGTGGCCAGCAACTTATGCGAGACAAAGCGCCGCACGTCAATAATCTGCACCCCCTGAGAACTGCTCGCTACGTAAAGATAATCGCCATAAAGGGCCAGCCCCACAGGATCACCCGGTGTCCCGACATACCCGATACGTCGAGGCTGCAGCGGGTCACTGATATCCAAAGCACTGACCCCGTAAGAGCTCTCGGCTATATACAAACGATCACCCTGTCTAAGGAAATCCCGCACCTTCCCGAAAGTGGGAAAACTGGTCTGATAAATCAGTTTGTGATCGGCCCCGATACTAAAAATATCAATTTTCTGTCTGACATCTGTCACATAAATCAGGTTGTCGACAACTGTGACTTTTACGTATCCCTTCGGAGTCGAAACGGATTGCAACAAACGAGGAGATTTGGGGTTGTGAATATCAATGAGATGGAGACCGCCGGACCGGCTCACGGCAAGAAGGTAATCTCCGGCAAAGGCCAGATCAACCGTCGTCCCGGGTAAGGGCACGCGACTTAGCAACCGGGCTTCAATCCGACTCGAAACATCAAAGATGGAAACACCTGCCTTGCCATCGGCAACAAACAGACGCTGGTCCCGGTGCAAACTCGCAAAACTGCGCCCGTAGGTATCAACCTGATAAATCAGATCTTTTCTCGCCAGACTGCAAACAGCGATTCCTCGCGCCATCGAACTGAGGTAAATACGTCCTTTCCCGATATCTCCACGCCAGGCCTGGGCCTTTCCTTTGATCCGGCCAATCTGAACAGGCTCAACCGGTAGAGACAGATCAAATATTTTTGTTCCTTCTTCAAGGTTCAGGACATAGGCTTTGTCCTCCATGATCTTGACATCAACCGCCTGCCCCCAAATTGGCAGATTACCAACGATGGCCCGTCTGTTCGCCGCATCAAGCGCCAGATAGGCATGCAGACTTTTGTTTAAACCGAAACCCCGGATAGAGATTTCTGTTTTATTGGTCTGGTGAGCCAACGGAGTGACACCGGTTAGATGCAAATCGGGCTGTTTACGTTGCACACTGGCGTAAACCAGGCCGGAAACCAGCAACGCCACCAGGTACAGAACCAGGCCGCAAAACGGCCAATTCAAGTAGCGCCGGGTATTCATCCCTGTGTCCCATGGCAACTGGCGGAAGGCTGTTCAGCAAGACGACTTTGTTCTTCGAGAAGAGAAAAAAGCTCTCGTTGCCGAAAAGGCTTGCGTAAATAACCCTGCATTCCGGCCTGACGACAATCTTCGAATATCCTTTCATCACCATGGGCAGTCAAAGCAAAAATCGGGGTCTCAAGTCCCTGCTCACGCAAGGTTCTGGTTGCATCCAGACCATCAATTCCCGGCATATTGACATCCATCAGGATCAACAGATAGTTCTGCCGTGAAACAGCTTCAAATGCCTCATTTGCATCACAGGCAACATCACACAGCCAGGCAGAACCTGACAATGAAACCGTGATCAATTCACGTGTCGAAATATTGTCATCAACAACCAGAATCCGATCTTTTTTTTCAGTCGTCGCGTCTGCAGACAGTGCGGATAACTCTTCTTCTGATTTGAAACTCGCCACGGAATTCTCCTCCTGAGTTAAAAACAGTCCGGCTTGCAACAAACGACTCCAAAGTAAAGGAGAGAGCATTTCATGCACCCTATCTACCTTTTTTTGTGTCGAAATTTTGTGACTTAGCAAAAGAACATTCTGACAGCGGGTCGAAACTTCAAGAGCCACTTCATACCGATCCGGATTCCGATAGCCGGTCGATATAATCACCAGATCGATATCTGCCTTGTGATCCGAAGATTTCTTCAGATAGTTCCACAACTCCTCTGTTTCAGTAACCAGTTCAGCATTAAACCCCAGATCAGATAACATTTGAAGGCGTGATTGGCTGGCCGGAAAGTAAGGCTCAAGCAACAGAGCTCTTTGTTCTGACAACCCCTCCGGCAAGCAGACACTATTCCTCTTTATCCGCTGAAGTGGAAGTTCAATGGCAAAAACCGAACCTCGGTCCGGTTCGCTCTCCAGATGCAGCTCTCCTCCCATCATACGGGTCAGATCGCGCACAATGGAAAGACCAAGGCCACTGCCACCAAAAACCCGTGATGTCGACCCGTCAATCTGGGAAAAAGGTTCAAAAATTGATGATTGTCTGCGGGGATCGATCCCGATCCCGGTATCACTGACTTCAAACAGAAAATGACCATTCTCACTGTTTGTCAAAGTAACACCAACATGACCCTGCCGGGTAAACTTGATCGCATTGCCCAGCAGATTAACCAGAATCTGCCGCAAACGTTGCGGATCGGCCTCAACCTCCCAGTTCGCATCGGGATCGACATAACAAATCAGCTCCAGCCCCTTGCTGTAAGCCCGGTCTGCCAACAGAGAGACAACCTCCTCAACCAACTGAAGAAGATCAACCTGCTTGACCTTCAAACTTAAATGACCACCCTCAATTTTGGAGAAATCGAGAATTTCATTAATCAATTCAAGAAGTTCCTGTCCTGACTGCTGCACAGATTCCGCCAAAGATCGCTGCTGGGAATCCAGAGGACTTTCAATGAGCAGTTCATTCATGCCCAAAACACCTACCAGGGGTGTCCTTAATTCATGGGTCATGTTGGCCAAAAATACAGACTTGGCCTGGTTGGCTGCCTCTGCCTGCTGTCTGGCCTGTTCCAGGTCTCGAACCGTCGCAATCAACTCAGCCGTTCGCTCATTCACCGTCTGTTCAAGGTATTTTTGATGAACCTCAATTTTACGATCACGTATTTCAATCTGCTCCAGCATCTCGTTGAACCCGTCGACAAGTTCGCCAATTTCATCGTCAGAATGCTTGACCCCTCGCAAGGTATAATTGCCGGTAGCAGAGATGTTGCGCATCGTCTCGGCCAGACGTAAAACAGGTTCCGAGATCGGTTTTTGCAACCAGCCGGAAAGGCTCCAGGCAAATCCGACCGCAGCCCCTCCCGCCAGCAGAACAACCAGAGAAAAACCGAACAGGCGTTGGTTCAGGTCAGAAACATCAGACAACAGGTACAACCCGCCGATCTTTTTGTTCTGGTAATAGATGGGGGTATACAGACTCAGAAAATGCAGTCCGTAATGAGCAACCGGTTTTTCGGCCTGAAGCCAATCAGCAGGAAAACGCCCCGGAATATCATGCCTGAGGCTGGCTTCGACAAATGAGATCGAGTCAGAATCGAGATACTGGGCAAAGGGTTTGTTGGCTTGATCAAACAGGTAGGCCGCCCGCAAAGGTGCCTCCGAATCGAGTGCTGCCAGCACCTGTTTGGCCTGAACCTTGTTACGGTCCATCAGGGGTTGCTTGAGATGACCACCAAGAACCGCAGAGAGGGTCTGCAAACCGCCAACGGCTTTTTGTCTGAAAGAAACGTACTCAATACTGCCAAAAAGCAAACTGACCAGCAGCAACACCGCAAAACAGGCCGAGGTGACAACCAGGGACAGTTTGTTGCGAATTGATCTGTGATGAAAGAAAAAGGACACAGCCCCTCACGGCAGAAATAGACCCATTGCTTTGAATCCCAACCAGCACAACGGG
This sequence comes from Deltaproteobacteria bacterium, assembly GCA_024276935.1. Taxonomy (GTDB): domain Bacteria; phylum Desulfobacterota; class Desulfuromonadia; order Desulfuromonadales; family Geopsychrobacteraceae; genus Geopsychrobacter. The sequence continues at coordinate 30,596 of JAJRWH010000035.1, read as the reverse complement.
TCCGCAGGCAACCAATGATTACCTATTGGATAAAGAGAGATCATAACAATGGCCTCTTTTTAAATAAACCGTTTTTCTTGGCAAAAAGAGGGGGCAACAACCGGCACCCCCTGAAACAACCATCTCTGCCACAACCTGCCATGGGGCAGGATTCACAATTTGGCCTTGCGTGCTTTTTCCGCCTGAATTACTCTTAGCAGCTTTTCTGGTAGCATGAGAGAGTCTCTCACCAAACAGTCTTTATCGTCACAGGGGTCATCAGATGACTAAAACACTGACCAACCGTTTCTTTCAGACCGAAGCAACACGCATGCGTGCCGCCGAACTGAATCGCTTACCCCAGGCCGAGCGCCTCGACATAATCCGCAACAGTCGGGGCAAAATAAAATACGAAATGCTCCTGGATGCCACTGACGGTGATCAACTGGCCCCCCTGCTCCACCCTCAGGAAATCTACCTGACCCTCAGCGATCTGGGTCCCGAATATGCCTCTGAATTGCTTCTGCTGATTTCAACCGAGCAGATCACCACCCTGTTTGACCTCGACTGCTGGGAAGCGGATCACCTGGACCCGAAAGCAACCTTGCACTGGCTGTCACTGTTGCTGCAAACGGGAGAAAACAAGGTTTTTCAAACCATCTCGGAGATGGAAGGTGATCTCTTTGCCCTGATGCTCAAACTGTTCATCAGGATTACCGCCGGTCCCGAAGCCTATGATGATGACAGTGCTGACAGCAACGCCAACCGTCTGGAAGGGCTCTACGATATCGAGTACCGGGATGAAGAATCGGCTAAAATCATCGGGGGACTTCTCAAAATTCTCCAACAGAAAGACCAGCAACTCTGGATATGGTTACTCGAAATGGTCCGCAGTGAACTGGACTCGGTTCTTGAAGAAGAAGTCTATCAGGCTCGCAGCAACCGTTTACTCGATTTCGGCTTTTCTTCACCAGCTGAAGCACGCAGTATCTATACTCGCGTCAACCCGAAAACCTTTGTCCCCGCCCAGGGTAAAGATTTTGATCTCGAAGCAGAAGAGCTCCAGAATCCCCTGCCGCTGTTGAGGCTGGCTCAACCAGGCGGTCTGCTGGCAGAAATTCTCAGTTCCGGAATTGACCACAGTCTGGCAACCGAGCTCTGTCTGCTGGCAAATCGCAAGATGTCCGCCGATCTGGTTGATTTAAGTCGTGAAGAAACTGTCAGTGAAGCATTGAGCCAATTGTATAACGAATTGAACCTCGGCCTTGAATACCTGGCCGGCAACGATATCGCCCGGGCTGGCTCACTGTTCAAAAACAGTTATTTGCAACAGATATTTCAACTGGGGCACTCCCTGGTTGCGGACCTGGCAGACCAGGCCAAAGCTGTGCTGGCGACCCCTGTTGGAAATTTTCTGGATGGCCCCTATCGACGCTTTATCGACAGCCTGCAACAAAACCCGCCTCTGCTCTTTCGTGGCATCCGCGTTGGTGATCCGCAGCAACCTGAAACAATTCATACCGGCAAACAGCTCGATTGTATTCGCGCCATCCTCAAACAACTTGAAGATCAACAACAGATTTTCAGCGAACTGCTCCCCATTGACCTGACCCGGGAAGATTTTCTTAACCTCGAGAACTGCAACATTGAGACCCTTGATGATCTGACCCTCTCGGATCTGTTTCTGACCTCACTGGCCAACCAGTTGCTCGGCGGTGAGCTGATCCCGCAACCACTGGCTACCAACGAGTTAAAAACCCTGCACCGTCTTCTTGTGCTGGATGGCAAGTTGAATCCTCAGATCGTCCAGCAGGTTCGCCAGCAACTTGACGAACAGCTTCCCGGCGCCAGTATTTTTGCTGATTTTTGTCTGGAAATCTGGCAGGAGGATTTTTGTCGACTTCATGAAAATGACATCGATCCACGTTATTTAAGTGGCCTGATAATCAGGCAGAACAATCAGGAGACTGGTGGCTGAAGAAAAATCTCTTTTGTCCGCAAACTGGAACCACTGCGACTGTAATAGAGATAAAGAACCAGGCTGCGCCGGTTTTCAGCTGTCAAGGTTTCAAAAACAGCCGCAAAATGTTGCAGTTTCCCCCCGGACGGCAACAGATCGAGTTCCTGTTTGACCCGGCGCTTGACCTGTTGCTGTTCATCTTGCGTCAGCTCACAGTTAAAAAATGCCGGAGCCTTACCCGGCACAACCCGCCCGGCCAGAGCAAAATCACGGGCCAGGGCTTCGCGCAATGACAAACGTGCCGCAAACAAACCGGCAAACTCGAACACTGCTTCAAACAGGGCTGTCAACTGCAAGGGCTTGGCAAACAGTCCCTGCTCTTGCCACCAGCTCTGTAAACGATCAAACAGGTCGACAGGATCGCGAAAAGCCTGTTCGGATGCCGTCAAAAAATGCTTAAAACGGTTACTGTTATTGATCGTATCGAGCAAACGACCTATTCCGCGCAATTTCTCCAGATCCTGCCAGGAAAGATCAGGCGTTCGCAGCACACTGTAGGGCGGAGCCGGATCATAAGACAATCCCAGCTCATGAGCCTGTGAACGCAACGGCGATCCGGGCAGAACCTTGACCAGTTCAAGTTGCAAATGATGCGACTGAAGGGTAAAGGTCCTGCGTAATGAAGCAAAAAAGTCCTCGACTCCTTCACCGGGTAATCCGGCAATCAGATCAAGGTGCAGATGGATATTTCCACAATTCACCAGACGTCTGACATTTTCTTACAGCTTCTCCAGTGAGGCCTTGCGCCCAACCCGCTCAAGAGTGGCTGGGCTTGTTGTCTGTACGCCAATTTCAAACTGAAAGATCCCCGCAGGCACGCTTTCAAGCAATTGCAGGGTCTGTTCATCCAGCAGGTCAGCACCCATTTCAAAATGGAAGCGACTGTTCCGGTTATGCTGCAAAATATAACGGATGATTTCACGGCTTCGTTCTGCGTGACAGTTGAATGTTCGATCGACAAACTTGATTTGAGCAACATCGCGGGACAACAAAAAACCAAGATCGTCAAACACCCGGTCCAGTGAGAAAAAACGGACCTGTTTATCCAACGCACTCATACAGAAACTGCAGCAGTAAGGACAACCTCGACTGCTCTCAAAATAGACGTAACCTCGCTGAAGATCGACCAGTCCGGCTTTAAAGGGTGACGGGATCTCGTCCAGACTCTCCAGCAGGCTCTGACCAACGCTGGCAAAATGCTGCCCCGGACGTTGCAGCCCGGGAAAATCCGCCACAGAATCTCCTGCGTTCCAGCTCCTTAGCAGATGGCGTAAGGGACGTTCACCCTCTCCACAAATAATCGCATCGACCGGACAGTCAGAAAAAAAAGAGGCCTGCTCGAAACTGATCTCCGGCCCGCCCAACACCACCCGCAATCCTGGCCGGGCCACTTTTAACGCCGTGGCCAGTTCAAGGGTCAACTGACGATTCCAGACATAAACTGAAAAGCAGACCACATCCGGTTCACAGGCCAGTATCTGGCCCAGCAGGTTCTCTTTGGGCTGATGAACAGTATATTCGCGAATCAGCAGTTCACCGCACTGCTGACCGCAATAAGCAGCCAGACAGGGCAAAGCAAGGCTGGGGTGAATATACTTGCTGTGGAGAGTCGTCAACAGGGTTCGCATGGCGCCAAGGATACAACAGCTGATAACAGAGCAAAAGAGATTCAACAACAAAACGATTAATTTGGCCTGACAGGCCTCTGAATTGTCGTTGAGGACTCGGCTGTGTTATCTTCCGGTCGCATTTTCAACAAAGGACAACTCGATGGACACGCAAAAAACCATTTTGACCCTGGTTGCCGACGAAAACGGGGAAGTCTTCGAACATCCCGAGCTGTTACTGGCCGGGATGAACGGAATGAGAATCTGTCATCCCCAAACCGATGAGCTTATTCCCCTGCCATCGGGAAGTCGCCTGTTCACTATTCCCGACACACCTCCGATCGGTTATGACCGTAAAAGTGGCAAAAAGCGTACCCTTCATCAGCTCCCCAAAAGTTGGGGCGGCGGCAAGGTTCAGGCCGTTTCCGCCTTTGTCACCCCCGCATTCACCCGCACCCTGCTGCCCGCTGCCGACTACGCGGCAAAACAGGTTGACCTGACCCTCTGGTCCTACACGGCGGTCGGCTGGTGTCTCGAAGAAGAACGTTTTTACGTCGCTGCAACCCGTGTAGATCGCAACCCGCAATGGCAGCCCGATCACTTTGATGATCGTAAGCTTGAGCCGCTGGTACGGAACCGGGTTGCGGCACAGCCAGACAACCGTCTGATCGATCAATTGTCACGTTGCGCCCTCGATTATCACTGCTTTGCGGCCAAAAATCTTTTTTTCGGCCGTTGGGAAGCCCCCTTGCCCTGTTCACCAACCTGCAACGCAGCCTGCGTCGGTTGTATCTCTGAACAGGGAGAAAATGAATGCTGTCCTTCCAGCCAGGAACGTCTGACCTTCGTCCCCACCCCGCAAGAGCTTTGTGAGGTCGCAATTCCTCATCTCGAAAAAGCGCAAAATGCCATTGTCTCTTTTGGACAGGGTTGTGAAGGCGATCCGATTCTTCAGACCGATACAATCTGTGATGCAGTCAGACTGATGCGCCAGCAAACACAACGCGGCACGATCAACTTCAACTCCAATGCCTCAATCCCTGCGGCAATCGATAAACTGGCCGCTGCCGGAGTCGACTCCATCAGAATCTCATTGAACTCTGTTCAGGAAAGATTCTATCAAGCCTACTACCGTCCACACGGCTATCATTTCACCGATGTTCTCGATGCCATTCACCGCGCCAAAAAGAATGGCCTGTTCACCATGTTGAATTATCTGGTTTTTCCAGGAATCACTGATCGTGAAGATGAGATAAATGCGCTGCTGCAACTGATCGACTCGGCTGAAATCGACCTGATCCAGATGCGCAATCTGGCGATTGATCCACTTCTTTATTGGCAGAAAATGGGGGCAGATGGCTCAGGCATCGGAATAAAAGCAATGCTGGATCGGGTCAAAAAGGAAGTCCCCCGAATCCAGTTCGGTTACTTCAACCGCACCAAAGAAAACTTCTACCCGGACGGGTTTGAACAGGATTGGCCACTTCCGCCAGTGACACCCGATGATTGATCCGCTCCTGCAGAGGTGGCAAAGAGGAACAAAATCGCCCCTTGACAAAATCTCCCATCAGACTGCCGGCCCAGGCCAAAGGCTTGGGATCAGAAAAATAGAGATGGGCAAGGTCGTTCATCCGATACTTTTCAGGGATGAAAATTCAGGATTCAAGTTTTTCAAGATGCTGCCTGATCCGTTGCGGATCGATACAGTTGGGAACCGAGGCATCAAGAAGGTGGTGGTAGAATGAAATCATTGCCTGTCGTCTCCCGGTACGAACAAAACGACGGCTCAACTCATCAAGTTGCTGCCAGGGATCATCCTCATAACTCAGCAAGGTATTCAGCTCTTCTATCGCACGCCCAAAATGACCCTGATCACAAAGGAGTTTGATCAGGCCGATCTGGGCAAAACGATCATATCCCTGGTCCAGAACCTGACGGTAAGCCTGCTCTGCCGAAGAAAGGTCTCCCAAGTGGGTAAATGCATCGCCCAGACGTGAATAAAGAGCAATCGTCCCTTCGTTATGCTGTAAAATCCGCTGCCAGGTTTCAACGGCCTTGGCGTAATCACGCTGCCAACGATAGCAATTCCCCAGCCCATACAACGCATAGGGATTATCAGGATCAATATCGAGTGCTTTCAAAAAGAAACGACTGGCCTTATCAAAATCAGCAACCCGCCAGCAGAGTTTTCCGACAATGGTCAGAATGTGCAGAATGTCGTGCCTCAGGGTCAGTATTTTCTCATAGCAGGCAATGGCTTCGTGATCTCGTCCGGTACGATGCAGCAGGTCAGCCAGTCCGGACAGGGCAAAACGGTCCATCGCATCAATCTGCAAAATCTGCTGATAAAGTTCTTCTGCCTGAGTATATTTTCCCAGTTTTTTACAGGCATCCGCAATGCGCGTCATCACATGAACGTCGTCCGGGCGCAAACTCAGATAGCGCTCCCAGACAGAAATCGCCTCTACCAACGAGCCTCTGGACTTGAAAAGGTCTCCCTGTCCGCGTAAGGCAAAAAGGTTGTCAGGATCTAAATCGAGAAGCTTCTGATAAGACTGTTCAGCCTCGACCAAATCACCTGTCTCACGACAAGCATCCCCCAGACCCGACAGCAAATAAGGGTTGTCAGGACTCAGTTCAAGACCCTGACGATAGAGTTGTTGCGCCTGATGATATTTTTTTTGCCGAAAAAGATGCCGGGCTTTTTTCGACAAAGACATCACATCTTCATTGGCAGTGACCTGCAACTCATTTTGTTCCGGGCTGTCAGCCATAAGATCCTGTTTCATTGATTCAAGCAGATTGTTAAGTGATTTTAGCACAATCTGCTTAAAAAGTTATAATCTTATTCGATATCTCTGGCCCCGTAAATCCGGATTGAACAAAGAGATGCCTTCAGAAACAGCAAGAAGATGAAGAAAGGTGAAATAAACAGACGGGCCGACAGTAGCGCCAACCCTGTATCGGTTGTGTTATTTCTGTTTGGTTGCGGAAGAAGGTCGCAAACTGGCGACTTGAAGAGTTTCCCGCCCTTCAAGACGTGCAACCAAAGTGCGAACCTGTTGTTTGAATTCAGTCAGGTGTGCAGAAGAGATCGGCTTGGCGGCCGGAGCCTTGACCCGGTAGGGGTTGACCGGCGAACCATTGCGATACATACGAAAACACAGATGAGGACCCGTTGCCAAACCGGTTGCACCGACATAGCCAATCACCCGCCCCTGGGCAACCCGTTTTCCTTTTCTCATCCCCCGGGCAAATTTTGACATATGCAGGTAAATGGTTTTGTAGGTTCCATTGTGGCGAACTTCAATAAAGTTGCCATTTCCCCGAGTAAAACCGATCCGGGTGATCGTACCGTCACCAACCGTTTTGATCGGTGTTCCGCGCGGGGCGGCGTAATCGATTGCCGGGTGTGCTTTCCAGGTTTTGGTAATCGGATGAAATCGTTTATAGGTAAAACCGGACGAAATCCGGGTAAACGACAGGGGCGCTTTCAAAAAGGCCTTGCGAACACTACGGCCGGTTTCGTCATAATAACTGGCCGGACGTTTGCCATCCTGGTAATAAAAGGCCCGGAACAACTCACCATTATTTCGGAACTCAGCCGCAAGAACCCGACCATAGCCTGCGGGCTTGCCATCACGAAAACGTTTTTCCACCAGAGCTGAAAAGGTATCGCCACTGCGCAGATCGCGTAAAAAATCGATATCCCAGGCAAAAATGTCAGCCAACGCGGTCGCCAGTTCAGAGGTTTCTCCGGTTTTGGTGACCGCCTCAAACAGACTGCTCTCAACCAGACCACGCACAACCTGGGTCCGTATTTCATATTCAATCGGAACCCGCTCAATCAACAGTTGATCATCTGCCCGACGAATCACCAGTTGTTCATTCTGGTCGATTTCGTAGGTGAAACTGTCGAATTTGTTATCGATTGTGCAAATTTGGTAGGGCTGCCCGGCGCAGATCCTGGTCAAAGGAAAGATTTTTTTACTTTTCTGACTGATTTCGTGAATTTCCTGCGGAGAAAAATACCCCCCCAACAGGGATGAGATCGTTTCACCGGCAGCAATAACCGACTCGACCCGATTACGTACCGGAACCTTTATTTTTGTCTGCGGAGCAGTGATTTCAACAGGAGAGGTCCGTGCCTGAAGTTCGGGACCGGATGGCCCGAAAAGAACCAGCCCCCCGACAGTCAAGGCGACCAGAACCAGAGCGGCAGGAAAAAAACGCCGACTGCCTCGGCGGCCCTGAGGCTGCCTGGCAGAGCGTGGCGGCTGATAATCGTAACGGACTTTTTTGATCATGCAATAAAAACCGAATCACAACCCCTGAACCAGACAGGGTGTCAGTAACATTTCAGGCGCGGATCATAACAGGAAAATACCTGTTTTGTCCAGCCCGACCTTGCTTGCCGGAAACAGGCTAAAGGGCTAAGATGACAGACTTGTCACTTACCATATTCGGCACAACCAGGAGAAAAACCATGATCAACCGTGAAAGAATCAGCAACGAATTTTGTCGTCAGGCCGCCATTGACAGCCCCTCTTTTAAGGAAGCTGCCATGGCAACCTACCTCAAGCAGCGCTTCGCCTCCTTCGGTGCCCAGATCCAGGAAGACCAGTCTGCCACGCAAACCGGCAGCCAGAGCAATAACCTGGTCATCCGGATTCCCGGCACCAAGTCTGGCGCGCCCCTGCTGCTCTCGGCACACATGGATACCGTCGGACCCGCCGAAGGGGTTGAACCGGTATTGGTTGATGGCGTTTTCCGCAGTGCCGGGCCGACTATCCTGGGGGCTGATGACAAAGCAGGACTGGCAGAGATTATTGAAGCACTCGAGGTTTTGCGCGAACAGAAGATTGACCATGTCCCCCTCGAAATTCTGGTAACGGTTTGTGAAGAGATCGGCCTGCTGGGGGCCAAACATCTCGACTTCGATCTGGTTACCGCCAAACGGGGCATCGCCCTTGACACCACCGGAATTGATCATGTTATCCACAAAGCCCCGGCCGCAAACCGTTTCAAAATTGAAATTTTCGGTCAGGAAGCCCATGCCGGTGTGGTCCCTGAAAATGGAATCTCGGCAATCCAGATTGCCGCCCGGGCGATCAGCCGTATGCAACTGGGACGTATTGACGAAGAAACCACGGCAAATATCGGAATCATCAGCGGTGGTCAGGCCACCAATATCATTCCACGTCAGGTCATCCTTGAAGGAGAAGTCCGCAGCCACAACCCGGCAAAACTCCAAAAGCAGACCAGGCAGATTATCGGCCTGCTCGAAGAAGAAGTCGCCCAGGCCCGGATCACTGTCAACGGAACAGAGATCACAGCCACAATGGCCATTGAGCTGCGTGATGATTACCCGGCCATGCATGTCGACAACCAGGCCGAGATCCTGCAACTGATTGTCCAAACAGCGACAGCAATAGATTTTCCTTTGCAGGTCAAAGCTGCCGGAGGAGGATCAGATGCCAATATTTTCAATGCCCATGGAATCGAAACCGTCATTCTCGGAACAGGGATGACCAATGTTCATTCCGTTGAAGAAGAAGTGCGGGTCGACGACATGGTGCAGATCGCCCGGCTGCTGGTCGAAGTCATTCGCCGGGCCTGAAATCGATTTCCTGTGAAGCAGATAAGACTCCCGATAGATCAGGTTCTGCCGCAACTGGTCGAAGGATTGCGTCATCAACCGGTCATGGTTCTCGAAGCCGCACCGGGTGCAGGCAAGACCACCCGTGCCCCTCTGGCTCTGTTAGGTGCCGACTGGCTGGCTGGTCAAAAAATTCTGCTGCTTGAACCCCGCCGTCTTGCCGCACGGACCGCTGCCGAATTCATGGCGCGGCAGCGGGGTGAAAAAGTTGGCGAAACCATCGGCTACCGGATCCGCTATCAACATCGCGTCTCGTCACAAACCCGGGTTGAAGTCATTACAGAGGGAATTCTCACCCGCAGGCTGCAGGCAGATCCCGAGCTTTCAGGGGTTGGGCTGGTCATTTTTGACGAATTTCACGAACGAAGTATCCACAGCGATCTGGCTCTGGCCCTCACCAATGACCTCCGTCAGGGCTTGCGTGAAGACCTGCGGATTCTGGTTATGTCAGCCACCCTTGACAGTGATCCTTTGCTCAAGCTGCTTGGTGCTCGGCGGCTGCGCGCAGAAGGTCGCAACTGGCCGGTTGACCTCATCTATCTAGGGGGAGAGATTGCCTTTGATTGTGTCGCACCGATGCAGGTCGCCATTAACCGGGCAATCAGAGAAACCCGGGGAGATATTCTGGCCTTTCTCCCCGGAGTCCGTGAAATCGAGCAGCTGAAAACCCTTTTGCAACCCGGTCACCCCCAGCTTCAGATCTGTCGATTGCATGGCCAGTTGAATCAGACCGAGCAACAGTTGGCCCTGCAAAAAGCAACCGGACGCAAACTGGTACTGGCCACCAATATCGCAGAAACAAGCCTGACCATCGACGGCATCAGTACCCTGGTCGACAGTGGTCTCTGCCGCCAATCAACATTTGACCCCGGCAGTGGACTCAGCCGTTTGCTGACCACCCGCATCTCCCAGGCCAGCAGTACCCAAAGAGCAGGACGGGCCGGACGACAAGGGCCGGGAGTCTGTTATCGTCTCTGGGGTGAAGCCTTTCAGGCAAGCCTGCTGCCGCAAACACCGCCAGAAATCCGCAGTGCCGATCTGACCCCGCTGGCTCTCGCCCTGCGCAGTTGGGGAATACAGGATGCCACACAACTGAACTGGCTCGATCCTCCCCCTTCAGGAGCCCTGGCTGCCGCCAATCAACTGCTGCATCTGCTTCAGTTGACCGACCACAGAGGCAGACTCAATCCCGACGGTCAACGTGCTGCTACATGGCCGATTCATCCTCGTCTGGCACGACTGTTACTTCAGGCAGAACATCTTGAAGTGATGCCGGTTGGCTGTTTACTGGCGGCTTTTATCGCCGAAAGCAGAACCAGTACAGGTCCGGGAGAAGAAGATCTCCAGACTGATATCCGGCTTTTCCTCCAAAACCTTCAGCAGGGGAAAAACCATTTTCAACCGGCAAAACAGGCTTTTCGTCAGCTAAAAGAGATATTTGGCACCAGAACTCCAGATCCGAACGAACTGCAAAGCGACATTCTCGCCGACCTCCTTGCCGCCGCATACCCGGACCGGGTTGCCTGTTCCAGGCAATCAAATGGAGATTATCTACTGGCCAACAACCGTGGCGCCAGACTCAAGCCACAGAGCCCCCTGCGCAACCATAAATGGCTGGTCATTACCGATCTCAACCAGAACCAAAAAGGTGAAACCATCATCAGACGCGCAGTGCCACTGGGAAAACCCTGGCTGCTCGAAAAGATAAACACGGCCAAATGGGATAGCGAGGTTTTCTGGGATGAGAAGAAACAACGCGTTCAGGCTCACCGCGTCAAACGGTTTGGTGCCGTCGAACTCTGCACTGAAAAACAGGGGGTTTTGCCTGAACAGGCACAACAGATTATCTGTTCGTTAATCAGAACTGGCGACTGTTCTTTGCTGAACTGGTCACCAGAAGCAGATCAGTTCATCGCCCGGGTCAATCTGCTTCACCGCTATCTGGGTTCCCCCTGGCCCCAGGTCAGCCGCAACGATCTGCAACAACACCCCGAAGACTGGCTGGCGCCTTTTTTGAGTGGCATCAACAGTGCGATACAGCTGAAAAAGCTTGTGCTTCTTCCGGCGCTGAAATCACTGCTCGACTGGCAACTGAGCAGTCAACTTGACAAACTGGCCCCCTCACGAATCAAGGTTCCCAGTGGCGAAATGATGAAAATTGATTACCTGCCTGAAGAACCTGTTCTGGCGGTCAAACTGCAGCAACTTTTCGGACTGGCCGATACCCCTGCCATCTGCCAGGGAAAAGTACCGCTTACCCTGCATCTGTTGTCACCTGCCGGACGACCGCTTGCCGTCACCAGTGATCTGAAAAACTTTTGGAATAATATTTACCCGGAGGTTAAAAAGGAGATGAAGGGTCGCTACCCCAAACATCCCTGGCCGAATGACCCGTGGCAGGCGATTCCTACCCGCAGAACGACCAGAGGTCAAACCTGTCGCGGGAATTAATGACGGCAAGAAGTCTCTTTAACGCATCCGCAGACGGGTCGTCATCCGACCTGCCATAATGTTGAGACGATTGCCCCGTTCAAGAAATCCGAAAACCGGCTCCTTGCGTAACCCCATGTCGGTCAATTCCTGAACGATCAGCGGGTTCCGACCCATTTTCAAACCCTTGCGCAGGATCGATAACGCCTGATAACGCTTACCGGCCAAACGGTAAACCCGTCCCAGAGCCAGATAGAGATCGCTGTTTTCCGGGGCCCTGTCCAGGGCACTGACACAAAGAACCTGAGCTCGCGAATAATCCCGTTTATGCCGAGCCAGACAATACCCCAGCCAGGCCATTACCACCGGATGATGAGTGGAACGTACCAGTTCCTCAAGTTCAACCAGAGCGATCAGGGTACTTCCGGTCCGCGCCTCATTGATCGCTGCCTCGATCCGTTGCTGGTCCTTCATTCAATCCTCCTTCGCCCGTGAAAAATCAATTTGGCAAAGCAACCACCTGAAGTAACCTGAATCAGATGGTCGAAAATCCTGCTGCAACAGATTACCAATTCAGCCATTTTTTTCATAGGGGAGGCAAAGTCTTTTGTCAGGAGTTGTCTTTTTTCCCCTGCAAACGATGCAACGCCGAATGGATTTCCTCAACGCAGCTGTAGGGAATACTCAGCCGGTTCGTTCCGCCACCAATGGCGATATCCGAGTCGCTGCTGCCATGAAAATCAGAACCACCGGTAACGATCAGATTATGCCGCCGGGCCAGATTGATCAGCCAGTAGACGCCATCCTGATTCACGCCGTTGTTGTAAGCCTCCAGCCCGTCAAGACCCATTTTGACAAAGACTTCGATCAGGGATTCAAGCTCGCCATGATGACGTGTGACATAGGGAGGATGAGCCAGCACGGCAACCCCGCCGGCACGGTGAATCAGATCGATGGCTTCGCCAATCGGAAAAAAACGTTTGGCAACGTTGTTCGGAACCAGATAGCGCTCGAAGGCCTCATCATGGTCCTGAACATACCCCGCAGCCCGCAATGCCAGGGCAATATGAGGACGACCGATCGTTCCGTCTGCGCTGGCGGCAATTTCTGCATAATCGAGAGCGGCCAGTCCTTCTTCCGCCAGTTGGTGGTTGACCTTTTTGACAATCTGCCGATTACGCCCGGCTCGAAAATCACGAAAATCGGCCAACTGTCGCACCAGTTCCGGATGCCGATGGTCAAAACCGTACCCCAGCAGGTGGATATCGTAATATTCCTGCCATTGACTGGATAATTCAACTGCCGGAATGACCTCTATACCCAGTTCGGCTCCGGTAATCCGGGCGGCATCAATCCCGTCAACATTGTCATGGTCTGCAATCGCAATAACCTTTACCCCGGCCTCTGCCGCCAGACGAACCAATTCTTGCGGACTGTAATGGCCATCCGAACAGGTGGTGTGCAGGTGCAGGTCAACCCGTTGTCGTTTCACGTATCTATTTCCCCTTCACTTTGAAACCTGCCCGCGCAAAAGCGGCCCCAAGATCTGTTGTCACCCTGGTTGATTTTTTAGCGGACCTGCCGGGTGTCTGTTTGGTGCTCTTTTTTGTTTTCGGGGCGCCATCCGGCTTGGTATCAGCGCCATTTTCAGTGCGCATACTCAAACCGATCCGCCGCCGCTCCAGATTAAGAGAAACAACCCGTACCTGAACCTGCTGCCCGACCCTGATCAGGGTCGCCGGATCACGTACAAAACGATCAGCAAGCTGACTGATATGAACCAGCCCGTCCTGATGGACACCGATATCGACAAAGGCTCCAAAAGCCGCCACATTGGTCACCAGCCCGTTCAGACGCATGCCGATCTTCAAATCAGAGAGCTCTGTCACATCATCCCGAAAACTGCTCAGACTGAACGTTTCACGCGGATCACGACCCGGCTTGAGCAACTCCTGCTGAATATCACGCAGGGTCGGCAAACCAACCTGTTCATCAACATAACGTTCGAGACGAATCTGTTCCACCCGCTGTCGGTCGGCAATAAAGGCACTCAGGTCAAGACCCGAATCAGCGGCCATCTGCTCAACCAGCGCGTAGCGCTCGGGGTGGACAGCACTGTTATCAAGCGGGTTTTGTGCGTCACGAATTCGCAGAAAACCTGCGGCCTGCTCAAAAGCACGTGCGCCCAGACGAGGAACCTCCAACAGCTCGGCACGACTTGCGTAGGGGCCTTTGGCATCCCGCCTGGCAACGATTGAACGCGCAAGCGACTCACTGATCCCGGCAACGAAACTGAGTAACGCCCAGGAGGCCGTGTTGAGCTCAACCCCCACAAAATTGACGCAGGATTCGACGACCGCTGCCAGCGTTTTTTTCAGAAGAGTCTGAGAAACGTCATGTTGATACTGACCGACTCCAATACTTTTGGGGTCACATTTGACCAGCTCGGACAGCGGATCCTGCAAACGTCGGGCAATCGAAACCGCGCCTCGAACCGTCAGGTCGAGATCAGGAAACTCTTCACGAGCAATCTCAGACGCCGAATAGACACTGGCACCTGCTTCGCTGACCATCACCACCGGCAATTTGAGCCCGGCCTTTTTCAGAGTCTGCCGTGCGAACAGTTCCATCTCGCGCCCGGCAGTCCCGTTGCCTACGGCAATCATTTCGATCTGCTGCTGACGAACCAGCGACAGAAAGTCCTCGGCGGCGGATTCGGCACGCCCCCCTCCTGTATGAGGATAAATGGTCGTGTGGGCCAGAAAACGACCGGTTTCATCAACCGCCGCCAGCTTTGATCCGGTTCGTAAACCGGGATCAATCCCCAGCACTCTTCGACTTCCTGCCGGAGGTGCCAACAACAGATGGCGTAAATTTTCGGCAAAAATTTTAATTGCCGCCTCATCTGCTGTTTTTTTGGCTTCCAGACGTAACTCAACTTCGATTGATGGAGCAATCAGACGCTGATAACTGTCATGCACCACCTCATTCAACCAGTCACCATAAGCAGCACCCGCAGGAATCAGCAACCTGGCAAGCCCGGTCAATATTTCATCTTCGGTGGCCTCGATCTTCAGGCGGAGAATCTCTTCTTTTTCTCCCCGGCGCATCGCCAGCATCCGGTGAGAAGGCACCTCTTTAAGGGGCTCACTAAAATCGTAGTACATCTCATATTTGCTGACTTCACTCTCTTTACCCCGCGCTACCTGTGAGCGAAAAAGCCCTTTCTCGCGGGTCAGAGTTCTCACCAGGGCGCGAGCTTCGGCACAATCAGCAAAATTCTCTGCGAGAATATGTCCGGCCCCGGCAAGGACCGCCGGGCAGTCAGGCAATTCCTTCTCGGCAGCAATATATTCTGCGGCAAGTTTATCCAGCTGTGGTGGTCTGGTGGTCGCTGCAAGAATTTGGGCGGCGAGAGGTTCAAGGCCACGTTCGCGGGCAATAGAAGCCTTGGTCCGTCGTTTGACCTTGTAAGGCAAATAGAGATCTTCAAGTTCGGTCTTCTGACGACTGTTCAGGATTTGTGTCTTGAGCGTCGGGGTCAGCTTGCCCTGCTCTTCGATCGCCTTCAGAATCGTCTGGCGGCGCTCGTCAAGTTCGCGGTAATAAATCATCCGCTGCTCAATGTCCCGAATCGCAACCTCGTCAAGTTCACCGGTTGCTTCTTTGCGATACCGGGCAATAAAGGGAACGGTTCCACCAGCCTTCAACAAACTGATTGTCTGGGCAACCTGCTGCTGGCTACAATTAACTTCTTCAGCAATAATTTCAAAGAGTTGATCTGTCATTTATCCATATCCTGTCGCTACGGTTCAGATGAAGACGAACTATACAGGATCGTGATCGATCAACCAAGAAGCGATTGAATGATGCACTCGAACGAGGGTTCGGTTATGATGGTACCTACCACGAGGCAGCCCGGCCCATGGCTGCGACCGAAAAGGAATTTCAGATGTACGCCCCCTTGAAAAAAAAGCATACCGGCCCATTGCTCCAGGTTCGCGGACTCAAGAGCTATTTCTTCACCCGCGACGGACTGATCAAGGCGGTTGATGATCTGTCCTTTGATATTTCGGCCGGTGAAACCCTGGCCCTGGTTGGCGAGTCCGGCTGTGGTAAATCGATGACCTCGCTATCGATTCTGCGTCTTATTCCGGAACCGGGAAAAGTGGTTGATGGCGAAATAATCTTTGACGGACAAGATCTGCTGCACATGCCACCCAATGAAATCCGCAGGGTTCGTGGCAATCAAATCTCGATGATATTTCAGGAGCCGATGACATCACTTAATCCGGTTTTGAAAATCGGAGAGCAGATTGCCGAAGTCCTGCGACTGCATCGGGGGATGAGCAACACAGAAGCTCTTGCCCAGGCCGCACAATTACTGACAGATGTCGGTATTCCTGCCGCCAAAAGCCGCTTGCGCGATTTCCCTCATCAACTCTCAGGTGGCCAGCGTCAGCGCGTGATGATTGCTATCGCTCTGGCTTGCGATCCGCAACTGCTGATCGCCGACGAACCAACAACGGCTCTGGATGTCACGATTCAGGCCCAGATCATGGAGTTACTGGCCAACCTGGCACGTGATCGACAGATGGCCACCCTGTTGATCAGTCATGACCTGGGGGTTGTCGCGGGGAATGCCGACCGGGTTGCCGTCATGTATGCGGGCAAAATTGTCGAGTATGCCTCTGTCACACAACTCTTTGCCAACCCGACACATCCCTACACGCGTGGTTTACTGGCCTGTATTCCACGGCTTGGCGATAAAAACCCTCTGCCAACCATTCAGGGACAACCGGACGATCAAAAGAGTGCTGTTGATGGTTGTGCATTTCTGGATCGCTGCTCCAGTCCCTGCGCATCGGGCGGATCAAAGATCCCGCAACTGCGTGAAATAACCCCCGGCCACTTTGTGCGATGCTGGAGATCCTGACGACCTATGACACCCTTACTCGAAGTTCGCAATCTGGTTAAAACCTACCGCGTCCCCGGTAAAGCCGGGACCAAACCGGGACAACTGAAAGCCGTTGCCAGCGTCAACCTTCAGATTAATGCCGGTGAAACCCTGGGGCTGGTCGGGGAATCAGGTTGTGGCAAATCGACCATCGGCAAACTGATTATGGGCCTGACTCCCGTTAATGCCGGACAGATGCTGTTTCGTGGGACTGATCTCACCCAACTGTCAGCCCGCAAGATGCGTCCATTCAGGCGTCAGATTCAGATGATTTTTCAGGACCCCTTTTCCTCTCTCAATCCCCGGATGACTGTTGGAGAAACCCTGAGCGAACCCCTGCTCATTCATCAGCTTTGTCCTGCTTCTGAGCGCCACAAGCGGGTTATTAAGCTGCTTGATCAGGTCGGGCTGGACAGCGCGGCAGCCAATCGCTATCCCCATGAGTTTTCAGGTGGACAACGCCAGCGAATCAGCATCGCCCGCGCTCTTGCGGTTGAACCTGAACTGATCATCGCCGATGAACCTGTTTCGGCTCTTGACCTTTCTGTGCAGGCACAAATTCTCAACCTGCTGCGAGATATTCAGCGCGAACATAACCTCTGTTACCTTTTTATTGCCCACGATCTGGCTGTGGTCGAACATGTCAGTGACCGGGTTGCCGTTATGTATCTGGGTAAAATCGTTGAAACCGCCTCTGCCGAAGACTTGTATCATCAACCTCGGCATCCCTACACCGAAGCTTTGCTTCGTGCCATTCCCTATCCCGATCCTGCCCTTGCGGGACGTCCGGCCCCTCTGAAGGGAGAACTCCCCTCTCCCCTTGATCCGCCTCAGGGCTGCGCTTTTCATCCCCGTTGTCCCTATGCCGCCGAACTCTGTCGCCAGCAGGAACCGGCCTTGCTCGATATTGGCAAGGCACGACAGGTTGCCTGTCACTACAGTGACAAGGTGGGAAGTGTTTCACCCCCGGACAAAAAACACGATTACGTATCCTGAACTTCTGCCTGCTCTCATTCTGGCCGCCAGCAGCCCGGATAAAAATCCGCGCTTGATCATAGCGTGCCATAAATGGCACAATCAGGCACATCACCTAAAACCCTTTCACTCAGGGGCAGATCATGCCGGGGAACCAACATCAGGGGCCGATCAAAACCATTGCCAACCGTTGTCGCAAGTGCTACGCCTGCGTTCGGACCTGCCCGACCAAGGCCATTGGCATTCGGGAAGACTGTGCGGTTGTCCTGCATCAACGCTGTATCGGCTGTGGCAAGTGTATTCAGGTCTGCTCCCAGGGTGCCAAAGTCATTGCCGACGCAATCGACGAAACCGAGCGCCTGTTACGCAAAAAGATCCCGGCTATCGCTGTTTTGGGTTGTTCCTATCCGGCCTTTTTTTATGACCTTGAACCGGGGCAGCTCTCCGCGGCATTGCGTCAACTCGGTTTTGTTGATGTTCTTGAGGGGGCCGCAGGTGTTGAGCTGATCGCTCCTGAATATCGCGCTTTGCTGGGGCACGACAAGGGTGAAACCCTGATCTCCAGCCATTGTCCTACCGTCGTTGATCTGATCGAACGTCATTATCCGCAACTGCTTGGCAACCTGGTACCAATTGTCTCACCAATGGTTGCCATTGGTCGCTATATTAAATCCTGCCATAAACAAAAGGTCAATGTGGTCTATATCAGCTCCTGCATAGGGGGCAAATTCGAAGTTGCCGACCCCCAGGTTGCTGGTGCTATCGACACGGTTCTGACCTATAAAGAACTGAAAAAAATGCTGGACAAAAACAGTATCGATCCTCGCCGGTTGAAAGCCGAAACCTTTAACGGCAACAGCACTCTTAATGGCCGCAGCTTTTCCATTTCGGGCGGCCCTTTTCACGTTTTCGGTATTGGTCACGATGGTCTTGACCCCAAATTTGTTTCGACAGTCGGCGAAGAAGCGACCATGGAGGTCATCCGCGATATTGCCGCTCGGCGTATTGCGCCGCGTTATGTCGATGTGCGTTTCTGTCATGGCGGCTGTATTGGCGGTCCGGGCCGCACCAACCGATTGACAGCTTTTTCCAAACGCAATCTGATCATCGAATATCGTCAAAAACAGATCCCCTATTGCCCGTCTGAAACCTACAGTTCAGGCAGTGGCAGGGTTCCTCTTGATCGCACCTTTGCCAATCGGCAACTGCAAATGGACAAACCAGGCCAGGATGCCATAACGCGAATTTTGCACGAAACCGATAAATTTTCGGTCAGCGACGAACTCAATTGCGGCAGTTGCGGCTACAGTACCTGCCGGGAACACGCCATTGCGGTGTTTCAGGGATTGGCCGAAATCGGCATGTGCCATCCCTATTCACAAAAACGTCTCGAAGAAGACCGTTCACGACTGGAACGCAAATATGACCTGGCCCGCCGTGCGCTCGATCAGAGCTACGGCAACAAGGCCATTATCGGTAATGATGGACAAACCCAGGGTGTGCTTAAATTGATCCAGCAGGTCGGGCCAACACCGACTTCGGTGCTGATTCGCGGCGAAAGTGGAACCGGCAAGGAATTAACCGCCCGGGCCATTCACCAGGCCAGCCAACGCGCAGAAAACCCGTTGGTAACCATCAACTGCACGACCTTGACTGACAGCCTGCTTGAAAGTGAGCTTTTCGGCCATAAAAAAGGCGCCTTTACCGGAGCGGTGGCAGATAAAAAGGGCCTTTTTGAGACCGCAGATGGCGGCACAATTTTTCTGGATGAAATTGGCGATATCACCCCCAAACTACAGGCGGAACTGCTGCGGGTTCTCGACAGTGGAGAGATTAAACCTGTTGGAAGCAATACCAGCGTTCAGGTTGACGTCAGGGTGATTGCCGCAACGAACAAGCCATTGGAAGAAGGAATCAGCCAGGGCTGGTTTCGTGAAGATCTTTTCTACCGAATCAATGTCTTCAGTATTACGCTTCCCCCCTTGCGCAACCGCCTGGAAGCAATCCCGCTACTGGTTGAACATTTTCTCAATCTCGCCGCGACACGCCTCAACAAAACGATTCATCGCATTGATGATATCGCCTTGAAGGCCCTGGCCTGCTATCACTGGCCGGGCAATATCAGAGAGCTGCACAATGTTATTGAGCGCGCTGCGGTCCTTTCACCAGATCAGGTTATTCATCTTGAACAGCTGCCGGTTATTTTTGCCGAAAAGTTGCGTCAGGAAAATGGTCAGGCAATTCTGCAACAGGTCAGCGGGTTACGTAAACAGCGCGACCACCAGGTTCAGACCGTAGAAAAAGACCTTCTGATTCATTATCTCAGAGAAACAGATGGCAATGTTTCAGCCGCTGCACTCCGGGCTGATATTCCGCGTAGAACCTTTTATCGAATGCTTAAACGCCAGAAAATCGACCCCTCACAACATCGATCCCTCAGAACGTGAGCCATCCATGGCACACACCGGGGCGGGACTGTGCCACAGATGTCACGACTGGTTGACGCCTGAATGCAACAACCCAAAGAAGGCTGTCACCCCTCGCATCGGCCAAATTGTGCCAATGCTGGCACAATTTGGCCGATGCGAGGCCTCAGGCTCACGGATAAACGCCATTTTCAGCCCCTTTTTTCTCATTACCATATCTGGCATGGCTGTTGCTAAGGTGAATACTCAAGAATGTAACGAGGGATATCATACCGTTCCCGCCCGAACGGAAAAGCACAACGAACCATCCCTTCTTTCGCCGTCAGGGACCTCTCTCCCCCTGACGGCGTTTTTTTATCGGTTTTTTGCTGCCAAGCAAGGTCTCCCTGAGCTAGAATAAGGGCCGAACCTTAATGAACGGGAAGAAACCTTGGGTCGCAAAGATCGCAAAAAATCTGACAACCGTCTGGGACTGAGCACACTGCAGGATATCAGCACGCTTATTCTTCAATCCCACCACCTTGATGAAACTCTGGACAATATCGTCACGCTGGTTGCAGAACGTGCCCATTCAGAGGTTTGCTCGCTCTACCTGATCGAAGAAGACCGGAGCGACACTCTGGTACTGCGAGCAACCTGGGGACTGGCACCTGAAGCCGTTGGCCAGGTACAGATGAAAATCGGCGAGGGCCTGACAGGTCTTGCTGTTGCCCAGCGTGAGATTCTGTCGGTCGAAGAACCACAGAACGATCCACGCTACCGATATTTTTCGGGCACTGGTGAAGAACAATTTCATTCTTTTCTGGCAATCCCCCTGATTGACCGCAACGACCCGCTTGGCGTTATGGTCATCCAGACACGAGAGAGACGAACCTTTTCTGCCGACGAAATTTCCACCCTCAGCACCATCGCCTTTCAGGTGACTTCAATCGTGGTCAACGCCCGCCTGCTCGACACCATTGATCAGCAGCAGGACCAGCTTGAACTTCCACCTCTGACTGAGCTCAAGGAATCTTCAGCGGAACAGAATGCACAGCAAACAGCCGAAGCCGATGAAGCAAGAGTTCTACGTGGCCACCTGGCTTATCCCGGCCTGGTCATTGGCCCTGCCAATCTGATCGACGAAGAGCTGGGCTTTTCCGACATTTATGACGAGCATGATGTCGACATAGATCACGAACTGGCCCAGCTGGATGAAGCTCTGCGCAAAACCCGCATCGAAACCCTGTTCCTTGAAAAAAGGGTCGCCGAGCGCCTGACCCAGGCCGATGCAGCAATTTTTCACACCCATTTGATGATCCTTGAAGACCGTGGCTTTATTGAAAAGCTCCATGAAAAAATCGAGGATGGCCACAGTGCGCCCTATGCCCTGAAACGGGTTATCGGCTCCTACCTGAAAGCCTTTGGCAAGATGGAAGACGCCTATCTGCGGGAACGGGCCGCAGATATGGAGGATATCGGTCGACGCTTGCTGAATAACCTGCTGGGACAAAAACCGAGCAGCCTGCAACTGCATCATGCCGGTATTCTTGTCGCGCACCGCTTATTGCCATCGGATATGGCGATAATCGAGCATGACAAGATTCGTGGTCTGATCATCGAATCGAACGAGACCAACTCACATTCAGTCATTATGGCCCGGGCTCTTGGCATCCCGGCACTGATTGGTGTCAAAGGGGCAATGGCGGCAATTGAGCCGGATACCGAGTTGATTCTCGATGCCAATTCGGGTTGTATTTTCCTTAACCCGGGTGAAGCGATCCTCGATGAATATTTCCGGCTGGAATTTGATCGCGCCCAAGAGCAGGAACGCCTTGATCAGTTCCGCGACAAGCCGGCCCTGACGGCTGATGGTCACCGTATCCAGCTGCGGGCCAACATCGGACTTCTCAGCGATATCGACATTGCCCAAAGCAATGGAGCCGAAGGTGTCGGTCTTTACCGGACCGAATTTCCCTACATGGCCCGAAGCAGTTTTCCGGACCGCGAGGATCAATATCAACTTTATCGCCGGGTTATCGAAGGATTTGAGGGCTCTCCGGTAACGATTCGCACTCTTGATATTGGTGGTGACAAAGCCCTGCCCTACTTCAACCATCCCCATGAAGACAACCCTTTCATGGGCTGGCGCTCGGTCCGGGTCAGCCTTGACCACAGGGATATTTTCCAGACCCAGATTGAAGCGATCCTGATGGCAGGAGTACATGGCCCGGTGCGCCTGTTGTTTCCGATGATTTCCAATCTGGAAGAGATTCGCACCTGTCAACAGCTGGTGGCCGACGCTATGACCCAACTCCAGCAGGAAAAGATCGATTTTCTGAGTGATATTCCTATCGGAGCCATGATCGAGGTTCCGGCTGCGGTTCGCCTGGCTCCTCATCTGGCCAAAGAAGTTGATTTCTTTGCCCTTGGTACCAATGATCTGATTCAGTACATGCTGGCCGCCGACCGCTCAAACCCTCTGGTTCAAAACTACTACGATCCTCTCCACCCGGCGGTTCTTTCGGCTCTGGCCTATCTGGCTGAAGTAGCCAGAAATACCCAGATAGATCTCTGCCTGTGTGGCGAAATGGCCACCGACAACAACTGCCTTTATGCCCTGATCGGCATGGGGATTGAGCAGTTTTCACTGTCAGCACCCTACATCCCGCACCTGAAAGACTTTCTTCGTAAAGTCTCCCTGACCCAGGCCCGACAGGTGGCAGATGAAATCCTGCAAATGGGCAGCAGTCATGAAATCCGCCAAAGAATTGATCTTGCCCTGGCCAACAACCAAATTCTATAAAAAATGGTCGACCCCCTCAGGGGCCGACCTATTCATATTGCATCCACGAGTTCTTTGATCTTTATTTTAGCAACCCTTAAGCTCAGGCAAAAACAACCAACAGGTCGCCCTGATCAACCTGATCACCTTCGCTGAAAAGAATCTCCTTGATGGTTCCAGACTGTTTGGCCTTTATGTTGGTCTCCATTTTCATGGCTTCAGTCGACAAGAGAGTTTCCCCTTCTTTAACCTCATCACCCACTGCCACCAGCAGCTTGAATACCTTGCCCGGCATCGGGGCGCCTACCTGCTTCTCATCATCCGGATCAGCCTTGACCCGCTCGACCTGATCACTTTCGACCGAGGTATCCTTGACGACCGCCGAACGCGGCATACCATTGAGTTCGAAGTAGATATTGCGCGTTCCGTCATCGCGGACCTTGCCGATAGCATTCAGTTTGATAATCAGGGTCTTGCCTTCCTGAATATCAATTGTCACTTCATCACCCACCTCAAGACCGTAAAAGAAAACCGGTGTCGGCAGGACCGAGGTATCAGAATACTGCTGGCGGAACCGATCAAACTCTTCAAAAACTCCGGGATAAAGAACCGCTGACAACACCTCACGGTCCGTCACCTTATGATCGAGTTTCTTTTCGAGTTCAGCTTTTTTCGCTTTAAAATCAACCGGCTCCAGCAGTTCTCCGGGACGGCAGGTCAGGGGTTCCTCGTCTTTAAGAATGATTTTTTGCAACTTTTCCGGGAACCCGCCATACGGCTGGCCGATCATTCCCTTGAAGAAATCGATCACGCCCTGCGGAAAGGTCAGTTCGTGGCCACGCTCCATGACATCTTCGGGTTCAAGATCATTCTGGATCATGAACATGGCCATATCGCCTACAATCTTCGAAGAAGGCGTTACCTTGACCAGATCACCGAACATATCATTGACCTTGCGGTACATCTGCTTGCACTCTTCCCAGCGATGCCCCAGCCCCATACCTTCGACCTGAGGTTTGTAGTTCGAGTACTGCCCCCCCGGAATTTCATGATCATAAACCTGGGCTGTACCACTGCGCAGTTCTGACTCAAACGGCGCATAATAGGTCCGGCAGGTTTCCCAGTAATTGGCCAGCTTCTGCAAGCCCGGCATGTCAAGTTTCGGATCCCAGATTGTCCCTTCAAGGGCCGCAAGCAAAGCATTCATATTAGGCTGGGCCGTTAAACCCGACACGGATGACAGCGCCGCATCAACCACATCACATCCGGCCTGGGCCGCCATCATCAACATTGCCCCACCATTGCTTGAGGTATCATGGGTATGCAGATGGACCGGAATACCGATCTCATTCTTGAGTGCTTTTACCAGTTTTTCAGCAGCAAAAGGCTTGAGCAAACCGGCCATATCCTTGATCGCCAGAATGTGAGCCCCCATGGTTTCAAGCTCTTTGGCCATCTTGACGTAATATTCGAGGGGGTATTTATCTCGTTTTGGATCGAGAATATCACCGGTATAACAGATCGCAGCCTCACAAACCGCGCCCTCTTTGCGGACCGCATCCATGGCCACCTGCATCCCCTTGGTCCAGTTCAGCGAATCGAAAACCCGGAAAATATCGATTCCGCTTTGAGCCGCATGTTTGACAAACTCCTGAACCACGTTATCAGGATAGTTGGTGTAACCCACGGCATTTGACCCCCGCAGCAACATCTGAAAACAGATATTGGGGATCTTTTCCCGCAGACGGTCCAGGCGTTGCCAGGGATCTTCACACAAGAAACGCATGGCAACATCAAAGGTTGCACCACCCCACATTTCAAGCGAAAACAACCCGCCACCAAGATGGGCGGTCGCCTCGGCAATCCGGTCGAGATCGGCGGTTCTGAAACGGGTCGCCATCAAAGACTGGTGGGCATCACGCATGGTGGTATCGGTAATCAGCAGCTGCCTGTTCTTGCGAGCCCAGGTTGCCAATCCTTCAGGACCTTTTTCGCGCAGAATGTCCCGACTACCTCGGGGCAACGCCTGGCCATAGGGGATTTCAGGAACATCGGCCTCACGCAGATCATGAAATTTCTGCCGTTTTTCCACGCCAATCCCGGGATAACCATTGACCGACGTATGGCCGATATAAGAAAGAATCTTGTTGGCGCGATCTTTCTTGACCGGCAGTTCAAAAACTTCGGGATGAGTATCAAGAAATGAGGTATTACAATTACTGGCCAGAAAATCGGGATGGGTAATCACCTTTTCTAGGAAACCGATATTGGTTTTGACCCCACGAATACGAAATTCCTGTAAGGCACGATCCATCGTGCGCGAGGCCTGAACCAGGTCGCGCCCGAAAGTCGACACCTTGACCAGCATCGAATCATAGTGAGGATTGATCTCGGCCCCGGCATAAGCACTGCCCGCATCCAGACGAACGCCCAGACCGGCAGCACTGCGATAGACCTTGAGCTTGCCAAAATCAGGGGCAAAATCATTGGTGGGATCTTCGGTCGTAATCCGGCACTGGATTGCGGCACCACGCAGTTCGATATCCTTTTGATTTTTGATCCCGATCTCCGGATCAGACAACCGATGACCGGCAGCAACCATAATTTGCGCCTGAACCAGGTTACGCATGGTGACCAGTTCGGTCACTGTATGCTCAACCTGAATCCGTGGATTAACCTCGATAAAATAGAATTTCCCCTCAGCATCCATCAGAAATTCGACGGTCCCGGCGTTGCGATAATTGACCTGATTACCGATCGCCAGCGCATAATCGCAAACTTCAGTCCGTTGTTTTTTGGTCAGGGAAAGAGCGGGAGCAACCTCGATGACCTTCTGGTGACGCCGCTGAATCGAACAATCACGCTCGTACAGATGGACCAGATTTCCATGATGATCACCCAGCAGCTGCACCTCAATATGCTTCGGGCTTTCAATATATTTTTCCATAAAGACTTCGGCGTTGCCAAAAGAGGCTGCCGCCTCGCTGGCTGCCGAACGAAGGCCCTCTTTCAGCTCCTGCTGATTGTGAACAACACGCATTCCTCGGCCACCACCGCCAGCCGAAGCCTTGATGATAATCGGATAACCACACTTCTTGGCAAAAAGCAGAGCCTCTTCCTCTGTTTTAACCGGTTTCTCGGTTCCCGGAACAATTGGCACACCGGCAGCCAGCGCAACCTCACGCCCGGCAACCTTGTCACCCAGACTGCGCTGAATATCACCAGTCGGTCCGATAAATGCGATTCCGGCCTGCTCACAGGCATCAGCAAAATCGGCGTTCTCAGACAAAAAACCATAACCGGGATGAATGGCATCGATCTCCTTCTTGCGTGCCAGATCAACGATTTCTTCAAAATCGAGATAGGCATCGATCGGCCCTTTGCCCTTACCGATCAGATAAGCCTCATCGGCCTTGTAACGGTGAAGTGAAAGACGATCCTGTTCCGAATAAATCGCCACTGTACCGATACCCAACTCGGTACAAGCCCGAAAAATTCGAATCGCAATTTCACCACGGTTAGCAGCCATAATTTTTTTGAACTTTGTTACCGACATGCCGACGTCCTCCTCTGAACGTTAAATCTTTTCCAGATCTGGAATTTTTTGAGATGGCTAAAAATATTCACTAAAACTAAATTTTTTTAGTTATTTTAGATAGTTAGATCAACTAAGACATCCGATAAAAGCAGAATAACCGCTCGATTGTCAAGATATAATGCCGTTCTATTATTATCATATGGCGCAGGGATTTTGCCCATCATAAAGCCGAAGTAAAGGATGAATCCTGTAAATCCACCGGCTTATCATTGAAATCATATGTTCTCAGATATGGTATTGAGCGGCGGATTTTTTTAGCGCACTGTCAGGCTTTACGCACCAGAACATAAATTTGAACGATTGGGTTCAGGTTTTAGCTCATTTGAGAGTCATAGCATTGGTCGAAAAGAAGCTGAAATCCGGGCCAGACAACCAGGCTTGCAGCTGGATCATGGATAGCCCGCCGAGTGTCCCGTTTGGTTAGTCATGTCAATTATATTCTGAGACATTTTAGCTGCGGACAAGGTACTTCGACGCAGGCCTGGCCTGAGTTAAGCCGAGGAGAAGAAACGCAGCCCGCAGTTAAAAGGGCCTGAATTAGAAGGCAGAGCTAACCGCACGGGACACTAGGCTATCTGATAAAGATGAGACCTGACACCCGAGGCGGACCCTGTACTTTCAGAAACAGAGGTCATGGCACCTGTCGGGGAAGCTCCGGATTTCTCTCCCTGTTCATCATCCTGTTGACTGGCCAGCTCAACACGAGCCTTGGCGGCCATGGCCGAAGCCTTTGAGGCCACCCGCATATCCTGCCCCGATGGTTGGGCAGGAGCCAGCGCCGCAGAGCGAATAACCTGAGCTTTTTGCAGGGTTGCCTGAGGATCACCACTTACCGGAGAGGTATCAATCGGAACTTCACCACCGGTCGCGTAGGAGCGACCATCCGGCCCTTTTTCATAGGTTAACGAGGGCGAACCGGCATAGGCACCCCCTGCTGCGGCATGAGCGGCTTCGTGAGCCCGCACTTCTCGGTCTCGGGCGACAAGCTCGGAAAGCGCCCGTGCTTCATCACTGATCTCGACGGAATCACGACCTGTTCGGGATTGAGCTGAAGAATCGGCGGGGGTCTTTTGAGAATCAACCAGGGCAGCAGAAGTACGTTCGGTCCGGGAACCGGACTCAGGCATGGACTGCCGATTTGCGCCTGTCGTGACAGGTATTTGAGGTGATACGGCTTCAAACATCTGCTTGCTCCGGAATACCAACGCGCCATCCGGATGTTGGCGTAGATTGTTAATTTACCACCAAGTCCGGCTCCAGGCAAGTTTTATTTCATATCGTTCATTAACTATTGTTTTTATTTTATCCACATGCTAGATTCGCGTCAATCATATGACGCAGGAGTTTCCATGCCTCAATCCGCCCAGATCTTACTGATTGATGATGAAAAGGAAAGTTGTCTCGCCCTTTCTACACTGTTGCGCCAAATCGGCTACACCGTAACAGCGACCCACAGTGGTGAAGAAGCGCTTGATCTGCTGCAAAACCAGAACTTCGACCTGATCATCAGTGATCTTTTTCTGCCCGGTGTCAGCGGCATAGATATCCTCAAAAAAGTTAAAGAATCATCTCCCAGAACCTGCTTTATCCTGATCACCGGCAATGCCTCGGCAGAAACAGCCGTCGAAGCCATGAAAGAAGGGGCTTTCGATTATGTCACCAAACCTTTCAATTTTGAAAAACTGAAATTACAGGTCGCCAAAGCCCTCGAAAAAAGCAAACTGCTGGCCGAGAACCAGTATCTGCGCCAACAACTCCACGGACGTTACCGTTTCGACAACATCATCGGCAACAGCCTGCCAATGCAAAAGGTTTTTACCCGGATGGAAAAAGTCGCCGCGACCGACTCGACCATCCTGATCCTGGGTGCATCAGGTACCGGCAAAGAACTTGTGGCCAAGGCAATTCACTACAACAGCCACCGGCGCGACAAACCCTTTGTTGCCATCAATTGCGGTGCCATCCCGGCGGATTTGCTCGAATCTGAACTGTTCGGCCATGTTAAAGGCGCGTTTACCAGCGCCATTGCAGACAAGCCGGGCAAGTTTGAAATGGCCAACGGTGGCACAATTTTTCTTGATGAAATCGGCAATATGCCGCTGCAGTTGCAGATGAAACTTCTCCGTGTCCTTCAGGAGTATGAGTTTGAACGGGTCGGCTCAAGTCACAAGATCCGCTTGAATATCCGCCTGATTTCGGCAACCAATGCCGATCTGACAACAGCTATCAAAAATGGGCACTTCCGGGAGGATCTCTACTACCGGCTCAACGTTATTCCGATTAGTCTCCCCCCTTTGAGTGAGCGGCGTGGTGATATCCCGCTACTGGCAAGACACTTTCTTGAAAAAATCTGTCACGAAATGAACCGGACCCTCATGCCTCTGAGCAAGGAGGCGCTCCAGGCTCTCGAATCATACAGCTGGCCGGGAAATGTCCGGGAAATGGAAAATGTGATTGAAAGAACCGTCACTCTGGCTGACGGAAAAATCATTGAACGGGATGATCTGCCATTCAATATTGCGGAAGGGGGAAAAAATCAGCCCAGCTCAACAGTCCCGCTACCGGAAGAGGGAACTGATATGCCTGCAACAATCGCCAATATTGAGCGCCAGATGATACGCCAGGCAATGGAAAATGCCAACGGCGTTAAAGCACGAGCCGCCGAGCTTCTTGGCATCAACCGCACGACTCTGGTTGAAAAAATCAAGCGTCTCGATCTTTAGCAGACAGAAGGTCTCTCAGGCGCCATCGGCAAGGTCAGGCCATTTTCCTGAAAACCATAATATTCGACACCCTTTTCACGAATGCGAAAAGGCATGGCCAGACGACCAGTCTGAGCATCTGCACTGGCAGTAAAATACTCTTTCAGCTGAGTAATTGCCTGTGCCTTTTCACCAACGACCAGACAGGTGCCTGTCCCTGCCCCCAGCGGAAAATACTCAAGACCAGAATCATGACACCGATCCGCCAGCTCATCCTGGCCGGATAAATACTCTACGCACAAGGTTGCACGCAAAGACCGGTACTCGGCAACCGCTCTGGCGTAAAGAGCCCAATCCTGCTGGCGAAGTGCTTCGGCGGCCAGGTATGCCAAACGGGGTTTTTCGGCGTGAATTCCGGCCCCTTCCTGATCGCGCCAGCGAGCCATCCAGGCATTGTTGATCCCGGAGCTGGTGACGCCTTCGGCACGCCTGCGCCCGACATTGACCAGCAGCAGATGTTGCTGGGCCGCAGCGTAGGATTCGGGCAACAACAGAGGACGGCTGACAACCGAAAAGGGTCCGTTAAACCAGGGCAGATGGACATTATCGTAGAAACCACCCTGCAACGCGGCAAGGGCCTCCTGACCTCCGGTAAGACTGACCCCGTAGCGGATTTCTCCCTGAGAATTTTCGTGGACCCCGAATTGATTTTCAAGCTGGGTTGCCGCGATATAGATCTGGCCCTGCGTCAGATCGACTCCAGCAAGAGCCGACCCCAGCAGCATTGCCGCCAGGTGGGCGAGATTCGAACCACCCAGCCCTGTTCCGCGGTAGAGAGCGGGCATCGGTTCGGCTTCGATGCGAACTCCGTACAGACCAAACTGAGCCAGAATATTGTTGACGAAATAGTCACTACGTCCGACAACCGGCTGACGCTGACACAGTGGCGCCTGGTGAAAATCAGGGGCATAGTATTCGGTTGCCTGCGGGTCATCACTGGGCAATGCCCGAAAAACAATCGGGTCACCGTCGAGACAGGCACCGGGAGTCCGCAAACAGTCCTGCGACCAGGCCCAGCAGGGATCGTTCAAATCAACCTCACGGCATGGCAGACGATGCCCCATTGCTGCAAACTGAGGCAGATCCTGCGATGACCCCGGACCATCTGAGCGGGGAAAAAGATGCACCTCTGGCAACACCTGAGCCCCGGACAATAATTCGCGAACTTCCATCCCGGTGCGTTGAATGGAACATAAGTCACCCCGTGCTGACCACAGATGATATTTACCCGCCACTGCTACCTCCCCATTGAACAAAAAATTTCCTGGCGCAAAGTCTATATCGGGTAGGAGGCGGGGTTACCCCCGCCGTCCTCCCACACCACCGTGCATACGGTTCCGTACACGGCGGTTCACGAAGTATGTCGAAAACGATGGAACTGAGTCATATAACTGAACAGTCCCGCTTTAGAGAAATAGG
>JAJRWH010000034.1 GCA_024276935.1 Deltaproteobacteria bacterium | reverse complement strand
TTTATTGACGTTGGGCAATGAAAACCTTTGCGGGATCAACCATCAAGAGAAAAGAGTCTTGTGATGTATCGCTTACTGCTGATTATTTTCCTCTTTCTTAGCGGCTGTGCCACGCCACAGCTGATCGGCAACCCGGAGTTTCCCTATCCGCTGGACCAGCCAAAGGTTGACGACCTGATCCATGTTCAAACCGGCCACCGAATCAACTCAGCCCAGATGCTCGACGCCATCGGCAGTACCCGGGTCGTTTTTGTCGGCGAAACCCACGATAACCCGGCGTCTCACCGGTTTCAGCTTGAAGTTTTACAGGGTCTCTACCAACGAAACCCGGGGAAACTGGCTCTGGGCATGGAGATGTTCACCCCGGAACAGCAACCGGTTCTTGACCGTTGGACAACCGGAAAACTGACCGAAAAACAATTTCTGCGGCAGGTTGGCTGGTTTAAAAACTGGCGGATGAACTATGCCTTCTACCGTCCTCTGCTTGAATTTTGCCGGGCCAACAAGATTCCGGTGATTGGCCTGAACGCACCCAAAGCACTCGTGCGCCAGGTCGGACGTACTCCTCTGGCTGAATTGCCCCCGGAAATCCGTTCAACCCTGCCCGAGTTTGATTTTTCCGATCCCTATCAACGAGCTCTGGCCACAAGTATCTACAGTGGGCACAGCATGGGCAAAGCCATGAGTGACGGTTTTCTGCGCGTGCAGACCCTGTGGGACGAAGCCATGGCTCAGAATCTGGCTGACTATCTGCAAAGTCCGGCGGGACAGGAGCGGCAAATGGTCGTGGTGGCAGGTGGCAACCATGTTCGTTATGGTTTCGGCATTCCGCGCCGTCTCCACCGACGGCTGCCCGTCTCCTTTTTACTGCTTGGTTCCCGCGAGATTGAAATCCCCAAAGAGCGTGAGCAACAGTTGATGGATGTCGCCATGCCAAAGTTCCCCATGCGAGCCTGGGATTATCTCAAGCTGACTCGTTATGAAAAAATCACTGTAGGGGTCAAACTGGGAGTTGGAATCAAAGAAAAACCGCAAGGGGTTGTGGTCACAGCGGTTCTGCCCGGTTCTGCAGCAGAAAAGGCCGGCATCAAAAAAGGCGATCTTTTACTCAAGGCTGAAAAAACAGCTCTCGCCAATCAGTTTGACCTGCTCTATCTGCTGATGAATATGCACCCGAAACAAAATCTGCACCTGGATATTCAAAGGGGAAACGAGCGTCTGTCACTTAAGGTCGAGTTTACTGACTGAATAAGTAAAAAGCGGGCCATTCCGGTCCGCTTTTCATACCATCCCGATTTCAGCAAATCAGCTTCAAGCCTTCCCCGCACTCCCGAGCACTGCTTCATTTTTATTTTTGATCAGAGTGACCAGTTCGCTACGTGCCGCTCCAAGGTATTTGCGTGGATCAAACTCACTCGGGTTGTTAGCCAGAAACTCGCGAATCTTGGCCGTAACAGCCAAGCGACCATCCGAATCAATATTGATTTTACACACGGCACTCTTGGCCGCGCGCCGCAGCTGATCTTCGGGAACACCAACCGCACCATCCATCTGACCACCATACTGGTTGATCAACGCAACATAGGCCGGAACCACACTGCTGGCACCATGCAGCACAATCGGAAAACCGGGAATGCGCTGTTCGACCTCTTCAAGAATATCAAATCGCAAAGGCGGAACCGACTCGCCTTCTTTCAGTTTGAATTTGTAGGCTCCGTGGCTGGTCCCAATCGATATTGCCAATGAATCAACACTGGTTTTCTTCACAAAGTCTTCATCCTCGTCCGGTTGGGTATAGGTCGATTTCTCTGCGACGACATCGTCCTCAATCCCGGCCAGAACCCCAAGTTCACCCTCGACTGTCACATCATACTGATGGGCATATTCAACCACCTTGCGAGTCAAGGCCACATTCTCATCATACGGCAAGTGCGACCCGTCAATCATCACCGAGGAGAATCCTGAATCGATGCAGGACTGACAAAGCTCAAAAGAATCACCATGATCAAGGTGGAGAACAATCGGCAATCCCCCCCCCATTTCACGGGCCATCTCGACCGCCCCCATCGCCATATATCTGAGCATGGTTTCATTGGCATAGTTGCGAGCCCCTTTGCTGACCTGCAGAATAACCGGAGATCGGGTTTCGGAACAGGCCGTAACAATAGCTTGCAACTGTTCAAGATTATTGAAATTATAGGCCGGAATCGCATAGCCACCAGCAACCGCACTGCGGAATAGTTCACGCGAATTGACCAGGCCAAGATCTTTGTAACTGACAGCTTTACTCATCTTTCATCGCTCCTTCAGCTCGGTTGTTTGTCGGTTCAGCAGGGTGTTGAAAAACGTTTTCGAGGCCGCGAATGCAAGGCAAAAATTGTTGAAAAAGCGCAGTTTACACTCAGTAAATGAGCATTTTGAGACTATTTTTAACACCGCAATCACAACGCAGATAGTTTTTCAACGACCCGTTAGTCATATCAGCAGAAACAAAGGTTGTCCAGCTTCAGCGCACAATAATTCTGATCAGACATTTCTCTTGCCCCTGTCTCTTGCGAGGGCACGGGTATGTGGCAAGGGTATGTTGCATCCCCCCGCCTTTTCGATTAGTATACCGGCGATTTCTCGCCCCACCATTGGCGGACAAAGCATACTATCAGACTCTGTGCCTTGATGGCACTGACACAGAAAGGGCCCTGGCCATGGCTGCCGAAAAAGACGATAACTATTTCAAAGACTGGAAACAGCGAGAAGAACTCGCTGAATCGATGATCCCGCTGATTGGGCGACTCTATCGTGACCGCGAGGTGATCTGTACCATTTTTGATCGTTCGCTGGTCCATCAGTCGACCATCGAAATTTTGCGGGCACATCGTTTTGCCCGCCAGATTATTGCCAAAGAACTTTGGGTCAGCGATACCTTTCCGATTCTTCAGGCAATTGCCAAGCTCGACCTGGCGCCAGGGCGAATTGATCTGGCCAAACTGGCCATTACGATTCAGGAACAAAATATCAGCGATATCGACGCATTTGTTGCCAAACAGCTGGCCGAACTCAACACGGGCCGCTCACAACAACTGAATGAGCCTCGCGATCTGGTGCTGTACGGTTTTGGCCGAATCGGACGTCTTCTGGCCCGAATTCTTATCGACCAGGCCGGTGGCGGAACCAAGCTTCGCTTGCGGGCGGCGGTGGTTCGCAAGGGGAGTGATGATGACCTGGTCAAGCGCGCCAGCCTGCTGCGACGCGATTCGGTTCATGGCCACTTCGAGGGAACGATCAAGGTTGACGAAGCAGAAAACGCAATCATTGCCAACGGCAACATGATTCGAATCATCTATGCCGATTCTCCCGACCAGATCGATTACACCCAATATGGGATCAAAAACGCCATCGTTATCGACAATACCGGCAAGTGGCGTGATCGTGAAGGACTCGGCCTGCACCTTAAATCCAAAGGGGTGTCTCAGGTCATGCTGACCGCACCGGGCAAAGGGGATGTCCCCAACATTGTTTACGGGGTCAACAATGATGACATTAAGCCTGATGAGCAGATTTTCTCAGCAGCAAGTTGTACCACCAATGCCATCGTTCCGGTTCTCAAGGCTGTCAACGACAAGTTCGGCATCTCTTTCGGCCATGTTGAAACCTGTCACAGTTATACCAACGATCAAAACCTGATTGACAACTATCACAGTAAAAACCGCCGCGGACGCAGTGCGCCACTGAATATGGTTATCACTGAAACCGGTGCCGCCAAGGCTGTCGCCAAAGCGCTGCCGGAACTGGCAGGAAAACTGACCGGCAATGCGATTCGGGTTCCGACTCCCAATGTGTCACTGGCTATTCTCAACCTGACCCTTGAAACCGGAACCAGTGTTGCCGAGCTGAATGATTATCTGCGGGATATCTCACTCAACTCACCCCTGCAGGAACAGATCGACTTCACCAATTCACCCGACGTGGTTTCTTCAGATATGGTTGGATCTCGTTACGCCGGGGTGGTCGATTCTCTGGCAACCATCGTTGATGGAAACCGCTGCGTACTTTATGTCTGGTACGACAACGAATATGGTTACAGCTACCAGGTGGTTCGTTTCGTTGAAGAGATTTCCGGTCTTAAACTGAAAAAATTTCCGTGCTGAATCCATATGACCAGGGGTCCGTCAATTCCCTTGCCGGAACCCTGGTCGATGCAAATAAAAAGGCGATCCCACCAAAGTGGAATCGCCTTTTTATTTGGTAAATATGACAGTTTCTCAGGAGAAACGACGCATCGCACGTTGTTTCTTACGCAGACGACGCTGGGCTTCTTTCTCCTTACGCTTACGCTTGATACTGGGCTTCTCGTAGAACTTCCGTTGTTTCATTTCACGGAAAAGTCCCTCTTGCTGAAGCTTGCGCTTGAGAACCTTGATCGCCTTTTCGACGTTGCCATCGATGACGGTAATTTCCATGGAGCAATCACCTCGCTTTCACGTACATTCTTTGCGAACAGGCCGCAAGAGCGAAGTTTATAGCGATATCTCGGTTTGAAGTCAAGATTTTTCTCTTTTGTCACCAGCACGCTGCCTCAACTCAACCTCGATTCCACCATTCGAAAAAGACCAGATCCGCTGACAACCGATTTTCATCTTGTCCTTGAAATGACGCTCAGCAGCAATCCAACCAACCGTCCAGGCAGCAAAAGATTCGCGACAAAGCCTGCCAAAATCAGCATAGAGCGACGTCATCTGTTCGACCCGCCCCAAGCGTTCTCCATAGGGCGGGTTGCAGACCAGCAAACCCTTTTCAGCCGGGGCCTGAAGATCTTCCATCTGACCTCGGTCGATCCGAAGCAACGAGTCAACTCCTGCGGCCGCCGCATTTTTACACGCTGCAGCAACGGCTGTCGGGTTGCAATCCAGCGCAATAATCTCGCCACCGGTTTTTCGGCCCTTGCCGGACTCCTGCAAACAGAGAGTCCAGACATGGGGTCGATAATGTGGCCAATCCATAAAAGCAAAATGCCGCTGGTGTCCCGGGGCAATCCCTGCGCCAATCAAAGCCGCCTCAATGGCAAAGGTTCCCGAACCGGTCATTGGATCGACCAGAGGGCAAGTCCCGTCGTAACCAAGTTTAAGCAAAATTGCTGCCGCAAGGTTCTCACGCAGCGGGGCCTCAACCGCAGCAACCCGATATCCGCGCCGATGTAACAACTCTCCGGAACTGTCAATCGACACGGTACACTGATCATTGTTGATCCGAATCAGGATCAGTTGCTCTGCCCCCGGCAAGGGATCTTGCGTACCCAGTACCTTTTCAACTGCAGCGCGAACCGTTTGTGCAACCCGGCCACTATGATTCAAACGAGATGTCCGGCAGCTGACTCGAACCTGACAGGGGCGCCCCGGACGGACAAACCGTCCCCAGGGCAGTTTCAGCAACTGCCGATAGAGTTCAGGAAAATCCCGGCAACGAAACTGCCCGAGTCGCACCAGGACTCGCGAGGCCACCCGGCTCCACAAGTTGACCCGATATAGATCACGCCTGTTTGCCGCAAACCCGACACCGCCCGGTTCTATCTGGGGATTAAGACCCAACAGACGGATCTCCTCCGCGCAGATTTCTTCGGTGCCCGGCACGGTAATCGCAAAACAATTCAGTTCGACCTGAGCCATAAATATCCTCTCTCGCGGCGGGACCATAACACGTGCGGCAGGAAAATCACCAGCCTTCCCCTGACCACAGGGTCCCATCGTATCCGGGTAAAAAATAACCGTTTTCTCATCTGCCGGTTTTCTGTATAATGGCCCATTCTATTAACCTGATTCAGATTCAAACCTGATTCAGGTCAAATACAGATTTATTACAGGAGGCTCTTAACATGTCGCGTACCCTGCTACTCTCAGCCCTGACATTTTTACTGCTGCCAGGACTGGCCACCGCCCGCTGGATTGACGATATCGTCAAAATTGATGTCGAGGCGACGGGCCCGGTTGAATTCAGTCACTATAATCATCTGGATGCTCTGGGGAAAAAATGTACACTCTGCCATAACCGGGTCTTCAATATTGTTCGCAGTAAAAATCCGGAATTCACAATGGACGATATGCGCAAGGGGAAAGCCTGCGGGGCCCGCCACAACGGCAAGAAAGCCTTTGCCGTCGATGATGATTGCAGTGCCTGTCACCCGACCCATGACATCGTCTTTGCTGTTGAAGACGGGGATGCAACTTTCCCGCACAGTGTCCATACCGAGATGTACGGATGTGCCGACTGTCACACCGACATTTTTATTCCTGACCAAAAGAAAAACCCGCGGTTCACCATGGACCAGATGAGTGAAGGCGAAGCCTGTGGCGCTTGCCATGATGGCGATACGGCTTTTAGTGTCGATGACAACTGCGACACCTGTCACGATATGTAATTGACTCCTTGAATATAAACTTCAAGTTGTTTTGAGAAAGAAGGGGGCACGGTGTGTCTCCTTCTTTTTTTTTGCGAGCCTCTGATGATTTATAAAAAATACTTTAAAACCGGCCAGAAGGTACAGTTACGAGTCAAACACCCCCCCCCGCCTGAAGGCCGCAATGAACTGCTCAGTGCGGTTCTTGAAGGAGGCGATGCCAACCACTTCGACCTGCTCCTTTCCTACGACCCTGAAACAATCGGAGACTACCCCTTTCATGAGAAGATGGCATTTGAGCTCAGTGCTGATGCGCTGGGACTGGGGGTTAAGGTCTCGGTAGTTTTTCTCAAATCTCTTTCTGCCAACCAGATCCGGGTTCTGGTTTTACCTGACCTGAAAATGTTTCAACGCCGCGTTGAGCGACGCCTTGACTGCACCATCGGCATCCGTTTTACCCGGGGGAAAAAATCACTCCACGCCCTGCGTCAGACCTGGGAGAAAAATGCCTCAATCCTTGCCAATGCCAAAACGGCCCCCTCACTGCAGGGATTCAGCCCCTGCCAGCTCAATCTAAGCCCGGGAGGCATTCGTTTTGCTCTCCATCCCCCGGCAGAACAGGGCGATATCTGCCTGATGTTACTCGATCTGGGCGATGATAAAACACCAATTTGTACTCTGGCTGAAATCATCTGGTTATCCGAAAATGATGCAGATGGTACCTTGCGGGCAGGGATGAAATTTATCAATATCCTCGAACAGGATCAGAAGAGAATCTCGCGTTTTATTCAGGACCGTCTCTGACAACATCACCAAATCCTAATCGATTTATCCTTGTTTCACCCCCCTGATTCAAGGTATAAAAAACAGAATTCAGCCTGCCTTTTCAGGCTCAGAAACACTCTCTTGATTTCTTTGGTCGAACGAGTTTCCAGATGATGCAGATCTCCGAAACAGAAGCCTTTCGAGCCTGCCGCACCCTGTTCGGTAGCCATCTCAGACTCAGTCGAGACTTCCTGCAATATCTCCAGGCATCCGGTGCCCGCTCGGCGTTCCGCAAGCAGGCAAAGACGACTCACCCGGATATCTGTCACAACCACCCGCATAAAAAGCGTCGCCAGATTCGTCTGTTTCAAGATCTCAATCAGGCCCATCAGCTGCTCCAGAACTACCTGCGCCAACGCGATCTGGCCGGCGTTCACAAATATCCCTCGCAAAGCACCAGACCTTCAGAAACCAGCAACCCGCAGCGACCACACCCGCCTCAGGGGCCTCTGCCGACCCGGCCACTGCAATTTGGCACTTATCTTTACTATCGGGGGCTCATCTCGTTCAAGACCCTGATCTGGGCCCTGAACTGGCAACGTCAGCAGCGACCTGCAATGGGCCAGATTGCCAAGCGTTGGGGATGGCTGGAAGATCAAGAGGTCGCACAGATCCTGAAAAGCCACAAGCTTGGCAGATTTGGAGAACGGGCCGAACGTCTGGGATTGCTCAGCACTCTTCAGGTCAGAGCCCTGCTGCTTCATCAACGCAGTCGTCAACATAAACTTGGCGCTTATTTTGTCGAACAGGGAATCCTGACTGCAACCGAGATTGAAACCCTGCTCGAAGAATTGTCTGAACATAATCTGAAATACCGTCACGGATACCCGCATCATTTCTACTACCGTCGCTGAGTTCTGCACCAAGTAAAGAATTCCGTCACTATCACGATTGAGAGGAACCACCTATGGGCCTTCTTGCGCCTGCTTCTGCTGTTTGCCATTTTGAAGTTATCGGAAACCTGCCTGCTGAATCGAAATATCAAGTCATAAGTGAACAGCTGCAAAACGACTGCTTTCGTTCCATTGACAATTCTGTCGATGAATACAGTTGCGGCTGGGTTGAGTTCGACGATCATGATGCCACCAGCTTCAGTGAAGAACGTCAATTGTGTCGCGAACAATCCCTCTGTTTTTCCCTGCGTGAAGACCGACGCAAAATCCCCTCAGCATTGCTCAAACGCGAAATAAAACGGTTGAGTGACAGCTTTCTGGCAGCACATCCAAATTTCAACAGGGTCCCCAAGCAAGAGCGTGAAGCAATCCGCGACCAGGCGAGCAGTCTGCTATTTGCACGGACCCTGCCCGTTCCTTCAATCGCAGATATCATCTGGGATACCGACAGTGGCTTGTTGCGTTTTTCATCCCTGAGCCAGAAGAAGATCGATTGTTTTCAGGGCCTGTTTCATCAAAGCTTTCCCGATTTGCGCCTGTGCTTGCTGACCCCCATATCACGCGCCCGGCAGGTTGTGACGCCGGAGCAGACAACCCGGCTTGAGGCCCTGAATCAGGCCAGCAGTGAGAGTCCCCTGGCAGAAATCGAAGCCAATACCTGGCTGGGGGAAGATTTTCTGTCCTGGCTGCTCTATCGCAGCCTCAATTCTGATTCCAGATATAAGGTCAACACCCAGGGACCACTGCTGGCGAAGCAGCCCTTCAGTGCCTGGCTTGATAACCGTCTGCTGTTGCTTGGAACGGGCCCGGAAGGAGAGCAGAAAATATCGGTTGCCGGGCCCCAGGACCGCTTTGCCGAGGCCTGTAGTGCTCTGTGCAACGGCAAGCAGATTACTGAAGCGACACTGCACATGAGCCTTGGTGATGATCTGAACTGGAAACTGACCTTGAAAGGTGAACGCTTCAGCTTTGGCGGTTTTCGTACTCCGATGATCAAACCCGAAAAAGATCCTGAAGATGATCCGGCTGCCGAAGCTGAAGCGGCATTTTATACCAAGCTGGCCGCCATTGAGGAGGGAGAACAACTCTTCTCCAGTCTCTTGAAATTCTTCCTGGAGCAACGTCTCAGCGAGACCTGGACTGCCACAGAAAAAAATATCGCGGCCTGTTTCAACAAGGTACAGGAGAACTGAGGACCGGCTCTGATGATGACGGAAAGTTGGAACAAAGCTTTCCGCCATCATCAAGCAGACCTTCTGAGAGCAGACGACAAAAGGATGATCGATCAATTTCTGTCGCCCCCAGACTTAACAGATGGCTGCTCGTCTGCTGGCAATCGACCAGCCGAAATTTTTGTTGCCGCAACGCCTGACAGAGAACGACCAGTGCAACCTTTGAGGCGTTGTCAACCCGGGAAAACATCGACTCACCGAAGAAGCACCGTCCAAGGCTGACGCCATAGATTCCACCGACCAGCCGGTCCTGCTGCCAGCATTCAACTGAATGAGCAAAGCCCAGGTGATGCAGGCGAACATAAGCCTGCTGCATTTCAGGAGTAATCCAGGTTCCCTCCAGACTCCGCAACTGACGACAGGCAGAAATAACACCGGCAAAATCCTGGTCAAAGGTCACGCGCAAATCGCCACGATTCATCACTTTGCGTAAGGATCTGGATACATGAATCTGTTCGGGAAAAAGGACGCAACGCGGATCGGGCGACCACCAGAGAATCGGTTCACCCGGATTGAACCAGGGGAAAATCCCCAGGCTGTAGGCCAGCAACAGCCGAGGAGATGAAAGATCCCCCCCCACTGCCAGCAGGCCGATATCCTCGGCCTCCTCAACCGGAGGAAACCAAAGGTCATCCGTAAGGTAAACGCAGGGCACAGAAATCCTCAGGATGCGGACGTGAGATGGGGACCAAAGACAAAACGAAACTTGCCGTTACGGCAACCGACCTGAACCTCTCCACCATTTTTCAATGCCCCAAAGAGAATTTCACTGGCCAAAGGATCACTGATCTCCTGCTGTACCAGACGACCAAGGGGCCGAGCACCAAACAGTGGATCATAGCCACGTTCAGCCAGGTGACGACGGGCCGCAGGAGTCAGCCTGATGATAATATTTCGCTCGGACAGCTGACTTTCCAGCTCTGCAACAAACTTGTCAACCACCCGCAGCATGACTTTTTGATCAAGTGCGGAAAAGGTCAGAACAGCGTCAAGCCGATTGCGAAATTCGGGAGAAAATGCTTTTTCCAACGCCTGTTTTGGCGGCGGCGCATTGCGGTCGCCAAACCCTATTGGTGCTATGTTCATCTCACGCCCACCAATATTACTGGTCATGATCAGAATCAGATTGCGAAAATCGGTTTCAGCCCCGTTATTGTCAGTCAGCGTGCCATGATCCATAACCTGCAACAAAATATTGAAAAGATCGGGATGGGCTTTTTCGATTTCATCAAGTAAAAGAACCGACCAGGGATGTTTGCGGACTCCTTCGGTCAAAAGCCCTCCCTGATCAAAACCAACGTAACCGGGCGGGGCACCAATCAGGCGAGCGACCGAGTGTTTCTCCATATATTCACTCATGTCGAAACGCAGAAACTTGACGCCCAGAGTCAGTGCCAGCTGTTTGGCCACTTCGGTCTTGCCAACTCCCGTCGGGCCGGTAAACAACAGTGATCCGATGGGCTTGTCCGGATGTCCCAACCCGGCCCGCGAGCGATGAATGGCTCGTACCAGATTGTCGATTGCCTGATCCTGACCAAAAACAACCCGCTTCAGATCTCGCTCCAGATGCCGCAACTGCTGCCGGGCCGAGCCACTGACACTCCGAACAGGAACCCGCGCCATCAAAGCAACCACCTTTTCTATTTCATCAACCCCGATCGGCTTGCGGTTTTTATGGGCCAGGCGTTGACGCGCCCCGGCTTCGTCTATGACATCAATCGCCTTGTCAGGCAAATGGCGCTGCGTCAGATGCTTCACCGCCAGCTGCACCGCCGCGTCAAGTGCGGCCGGGGTATAATGGACCTGGTGATGGTCTTC
This sequence comes from Deltaproteobacteria bacterium, assembly GCA_024276935.1. Classification (GTDB taxonomy): domain Bacteria; phylum Desulfobacterota; class Desulfuromonadia; order Desulfuromonadales; family Geopsychrobacteraceae; genus Geopsychrobacter. The sequence continues at coordinate 25,892 of JAJRWH010000034.1, read as the reverse complement.
GTATTTACTTTTCAACCCCTCAAGAATGGCCCGGCTTTCTTCGCTGGAAGGCTCCGCCAGATCAATCTTCTGAAACCGCCGGGACAGGGCACGATCCTTGTCAAACAGATTGCGATACTCTTCATAGGTGGTGGAACCAATACAGCGCAGTTCCCCGGAACCAAGAACCGGCTTCAGAATATTTGAGGCATCAAGACTGCCGCCACTGGTTGCTCCTGCACCAACAATGGTGTGAATTTCATCAATAAACAGAATCGCCTTTTCACGCTTCTGCAATGCCTTGAGAACAGCCTTGAGACGTTCTTCAAAATCGCCCCGAAACTTGGTACCGGCCAGTAATGCTCCCATATCCAGAGTGAAAATTTCACTTTCCTGCAACAGGTCTGGAACCTCACCATTGGCAACGCGAAGTGCCAGTCCCTCCGCCATGGCCGTCTTGCCAACCCCAGGCTCGCCAACAAAAATCGGATTATTCTTGCGCCGTCGACATAAAACCAGCAGGGTCCGCTCCAGTTCCTGCTCACGCCCGATCAAAGGATCTATTTTACCCGCTTTAGCACGGGCAACCAGATCATGAGTAAACGATTTCAACGGATCGTTGGCGGCTTTTTTCGGTTTACTGCGCTCATCAGGTTGTGGCTCGACAGGTTGCTCCGGAGCCGGTTCTGAGGCGGGGCTGCTATCCGAACCATGTGAGATATAATCGAGCAGATCGACCCGCTCAATCCCCTGACCGGCGAGAAAATAGCACGCATGACTGTTTTCTTCTTCAAGGATCGCCGCCAGCAAATCTCCCACTCCAACTTCAACCTGATTGGAGGATTGCATGTGCAGAACAGTCCGTTGCAGCAGGCGTTGCAGGGCCAATGTCTGTCGGGGGATATCTTCCTTGTCGGTTTCTTCGGGTAAAGAAACGAGGTGCTTGTCAAAAAAATCTTCAAGTTGACGCTTGAGTTCTTCGACATCCCCGCCGCAGACACTTATAATCTGCTGCCCGCTTCCCTCGAACAACAGAGCATAAAGGATATGCTCCGTCGTCAAATATTCATGCCGCCGTCGCTGGGCCTCCCTGACGGCCAGGGTAAATGCTATCTGTACATCCTGATTAAACATAGTTCCCCTTTGTTATTCCTTTTCGATACTGCATCGCAGCGGGAATCCGGCTTTTCTGGCCCGGCTCCGCACCTCCTGAACCTTGGTTTCGGCAACGGCAAAAGGATAGGTCCCGCAATGGCCAAGCCCTTGAAAGTGAATGGCCAGCATGGTCCGTTCGGCTGCGGTATCACTTTGATGAAAAACTGCACAGAGGACCTCGACGACAAACTCCATGGTGGTATAATCGTCATTGTGCATCAAAACCTTAAACAGCGGCGGTGTTTCGACCTTTTTTTTCGCCCTGCTGCGGGTTGACGGTAATTGCTGTTCCTGACTCATGATCTTGCTGTACTCCCTCGTTAGCTGGATTGTTTTATCCTAACACAACCACTGACGACCGGACAGCCTCCAAGGAGACCTTGATGACCCGTCCCTACGTTGATCGTCGTAAAGGCCCGGATCTCTGGATCAAACTTTTAACCTGGTCAGGGCTGATAAGTGGTGCCAGCCTGGTCGCCGCTCTTCTGATCACAGCCCTTGCCAAACCTGAAGTTGAGACCTTCTTTGACCGCTTCTACAACCTGCGTCTGCGCCGTGCGTGGGACATGGAACTGATGCAGTATATCTTTTATCTTCTGCTGCTCTGCCTGTTCAGCAGTATCGGTGGCCTGATAATCAACAGCCGCCGCAAGCGCCGCAAAGATGATCATACCCGTGCATCGCTGATCGTCATGCTGGGAATCTCGCTTTTCGGACTGATCCAGTACCTGATACTGGTCAGCCACCACGGGTAATCCGGCTTGTCGGCCTAGCCATGGTTTGGCTGTAAACCAGGCTGTTTGGTCCGTATGTACCGACAAGCTCTAGGCCAACTCCTCCCAGCGAAGACGCAGGCCGGCCTGAAGCTTCTGCCGTTGCCTGGAATGACGTCGTAAATAACGGACAATACCGGTCAGTTCAAACCCGCGACCATCCATCCCTCTGTCCTCCAACCCCTCTCCCAAACCGAGGTAGGCTGTCATGTAGAGTTCATGTTGAAACAGGTTCATCTGCACAGAACGTTTTTCATTATACAGATAGGCATTGAACGATTTTTTACACTCTTCAGTATCTGTCGATGTGACCCCGCGACACAGAAGAGGGCGTACCGGATAGATTGTACAACGTCCCTGGCAATCAAGAAAAACACAAGGTTGCCGCATACAAACCCGTTCTTCATCATCGACACCACGAATACTGATCCACAAAGAATCCAGTTTCTGGTCAAGTTCCCGATACTTCTGAGGTCGCTCATTGCAATAATCAACAATCGCCAACGCCTCGGGAAGCAAGAGCGAAACATTGACAATACAGCAGTCTCCACAACCCGCACGACAGGCAAGACGCGCAGAACGATCCGGATGATATCGGTCAAGCACCTCTTCACAATCATTGTACAACTGCTGCAAACAGACTGCCGCTGGCGGAACCTTAGAAAAATAAGCCTTGCGACATTGTTTGGAGAAATGTGCAAAATTAAAATTCTGGTCCATCAGATTCCTCCTCGCCCACATCTTAATTGTAACTCATAATCAGCGACAGGCAAACCCCCGGCTTGCCGTATGCAGGTCGGATCTGCTATCTTGACTTTAATTTTTTTCTAGAGAAAACAATATGATAGACATTCTTTTTCAACCTGAAATTCTGATGACCGCTCTCTTGAGTGGATTGGCCGGATTCGTAATCGGCCTGATTTACAACCGGCAGCGCTGTCGTCAGCACGAAAAAATTGCGATCGAGTCCCAGGCTCGGCTTGAAGCCGAACAACGTGCTTCAGCAGAGAAGATGGCCCTGCTTAAACTCAATCAGCAGGAATTGCAGCAGGCATTCAAAGCCCTTTCTGCCGAGGCATTGAATGCCAACAACCGAAATTTTCTGGATCTGGCACAATCCCGGCTGGAAAAGTTTCAATCTGAAGCCAGAGGAGATCTCTCTTTGCGGCAACAGGCAATAGACCAACTGGTCAAACCCCTGCAAGAGGCTCTCTCTAAGGTTGATACACGGATTGGTCAGCTTGAACAGGCACGTAGCGGGGCCTATGCCAGACTGGATGAACAGCTTAAAACCCTGATGGAAAGTCAACGCAACCTGGACCGCGAAACGGGTAATCTGGTCAAGGCATTGCGCGCTCCTTCAGTACGCGGTCGTTGGGGAGAGATCCAGCTACGACGAGTCGTTGAAATGGCAGGAATGCTGAAACACTGTGATTTTGAAGAACAACAATCGGTTGACACCGAAAAGGGTCGACAACGCCCTGATATGATCATCCGTCTGCCCAATGGTCGTAACATTATTGTTGATGCCAAAGCTCCCCTGTCAGCCTATCTGGAATCTCTGGAAACTGACGACGATGATCTGCGCCATAACCATTTGCGTAACCACGCTCGTCAGGTTCGGGACCACCTGGCAAAACTGTCAACCAAAAGCTACTGGGAACAATTTCAGCCGACCCCTGAGTTTGTTGTCCTCTTTCTGCCGGGAGAAGCCTTTTTCTCTGCCGCTCTGGAGCAGGACCCGGCCCTGATCGAAAGTGGTGTTGAACAAAAGGTTCTGCTCGCCACCCCCACCACCCTGATTGCGCTGCTACGCTCGGTTGCCTACGGTTGGCGCCACGAACAGTTGACAGAAAATGCACAGGCAATCAGTCAGTTGGGACAAGAACTTTATTCGCGAATTGCTGTTCTTGAAAATCACTTTCAGGAGATGGGCAAAGGGCTGGAAAAAGCCGTTGACAGCTACAACCGGGCCATGTCCTCACTCGACCGGCGGGTTCTGGTCAGTGCACGGCGCTTTAAGGAGCTGGGAGCCGGAAACGGTACTGAAATCAACAACCCTGAATCGATCAAGAGCAGCCCCCGACATCCGCCCGAGTTTGATGACAACTGATTGCATCCCATCCGGTTAATTCTGCCTTCTCATTCTGGTCCACCGGGTACGGGACGTTTCTCATATGGGTGCTTATTGTCAATCTTCCCTGAGACCCACCCTTCTTACCGGTTCAAAATAATCCCGCTGTCTCCGGGCAGAGAACCCTTTTTGCAACAGAGCGTAATTGTCACTGCTGCGCAGTTCCATTTGCAGCTGGTGTTGAGCCAGAAGCAATTCGTTACTTCCCTGACCGTAGAATCTCTGCAATTGATTGTGGATCCGCGAATAATTGCCAACCAGAGGTAAACGGCGTTCTTTACGGGTTGCCGCCAGAAACTTCTCTCCCTTTTCTGAACTGCCCAACAGATGCAGATATGAAGGCCCCCGATCCAGTTGCTGACTGGCCACCTCCGCATCGACATCATTCAGGACATGACAGAGCATGCGCTGAACCCGGGTTCTGGTCAATTGGCGAGCCTTGATATTTTCAATCAGTTCACCCAGGGTCGTTGCTTTCCCCGCAGCATCAAACAACCGATTTTCCTGCCCCGATTCAACCTGATAAAGCCGGATCAACGTATCCGCACCGCGCAGAATTCTTGCCAGCAAAAGCCGCAGATGATGGTCATCATCAGGAATCACCGCTTCATCAAGGACAGTCTGAAGGAGATCTCCAACTGCTGCCGGCAGATACAGCGCAACATTTTCATGCTGCTTCAGTTTTCGACGAATCCCGGTAGCACTGGAAATAGCCCCCTGCCCTTCCAGATCGTGATAACCAGGTCCCTGACGCTGAATTGTCAATGCCCTGATTGCTGAACCGGTTTGTGCCAATGCTCGCAGATATTCGATCCCAAGAATATTGTTCGGGGCTGACAGGGTCTCGGTAAGGTCAACATCGGGGCTTAAACCCCGCATGATTTCTGCACGCGCCACGGGATAAACAACCCCACGCCGCAAAAGTTGTTGTGTCTGCGCCAGGATGGTCGCGTTGTGTTGATTCAGCAGGTCAGCATAGCGCTGCAAAGGGGCAAGATCCCCCAGCTCACTCCCAAAACAAAGGCTGTCGATCCCTCCCAGAGCGTCAAGGCAAAGAATCGCCCCACGTGCGAAATACGGAGCACTGTTACAGGCAAAGATGTAGGGAAGCTCAATAACCAGATCGACCCCGGCGGCCAGTGCCATTTCGGTACGCCGCCATTTATCACAAAGAGCGGCTTCACCACGTTGCAAAAAATGACCACTCATTACCGCCACGGTAACCTCGGCATCAGCAAGCCGACGGCTTTGCTGAAGGTGATACAGATGGCCATTATGAAACGGATTGTACTCAGTAACCAACCCCACTGCGCGCATAAGCAAGCCTTAGTCAAGCAGGACCGGTATTGCTTCAGCAATCCGATTCTCTTGCGGGGATGTTGCGGTTTTATACGCCAGTGGCTCAACTCCGGCAGCAACCACCTTGCGTAAAACCTCTCCATAAACAGGATCTATTTCATCGGCAGGACGAAAACCGGTCGCTTCAGAACGCTGAACCAGAAAGAAGATCACCCCGCGATACCCCTGTTGCACAGCCACCTGAAGTTCATGAAGATGTTTTTGGCCCCGGCTCGTCACCGCATCAGGAAAACGGGCAATCTGGTGATCGCATAAAGTTACGTTTTTCACCTCAAGCAAAACCTGTTGTGCCATCTTCTCCAGATGAAAGTCGATCCGACTGGCACCGAAACGATATTCTCGTTGCACCTGATAACCACAGAACTCTTTGATCCAGCCATTATCCAGGGCCTCTGCAACCAGATGGTTTGCTCTTTGCGTATGCGTATCAACCCAGTCTTGCCCCACCTGAATCAACTCGAGAGTATATTTGAGCTTACGTTTGGGATTGTCTGTTGCAGAAATCAAAACGGGATAGCCGGGGACCGCACATTGCAGCATGCTCCCGGTATTGGGGGTATGGGCGGTAACAACCTGGCCATCGTCGAGTTCTACGTCGGCCAAAAATCGCTTGTAACGTCGCAGCAGCCTGCCTGCAAATAATGGGGCTGGTAGTTGCATAAAAAACTCCGGCAGACAAAACCCCAGTCTAGTCTGCCGGAGAGAACAACTCAAGAGTCAGAAATAAAACCTGACGAATTTATAAAGAGAGTGTCATTTTCAATATTTGCCGAACTCGCTATCATCGAGGGCAATTTGTGGCGATGAGTCATCAGCCTGCGCTGATTGCGCCGCAAGCTGCTCTTCACTCGCCTGCCAGCCTGCTCCTGCTTCCGGGGCACTCCAGGCGATCTTGTCCGGTGCGGTCGCAGGAGCCCTGGCAATTGTCGTGGTTGCGTTGCGTAACTTGAACTGTTGCAACAACCGGCGCAATTCCATAGCCTGACTTGACAACTGTTCAGCAGCTGCTGCACTTTCTTCTGCACTGGCAGTATTGGCCTGCGTCACCTGATCAATCTGCTCAAGACCCTGATTGATCTGACCGATTCCTTGAGCCTGCTCATTACTGGCCGCTGAGATTTCTTCAACCAGATCACTGGTTTTGGTGATTCCCGCCACAATTTCTTCAAGTGCTTCCGCAGTTTCCCGGGCAATGCTGGCCCCGTTATCGGTCTTCTGCACCGAACCCTCGATCAACTCAGCCGTTTCCTGGGCAGCTTTTGCGCTGCGTGCGGCCAGATTACGAACCTCTTCTGCTACTACGGCAAAACCCTTCCCGTGTTGTCCGGCTCTGGCTGCTTCTACCGCTGCATTGAGTGCCAACAGATTGGTCTGAAATGCAATTTCGTCGATGACCTTGATGATCTTGCTGATCGATTGTCCTGACTCACGGATATCATCCATGGCCGCGACCATCTGCTGCATCTGTGCACTTCCTTTTTGGGCTGCTTCCATTGCTTCAGTCGATAGCTGATTGGCCTGCTGGGCATTGTCGGCATTGTCACGAGTCCGGCTCGAAAGCTCTCCCATTGAACTGGTAATTTCTTCGAGAGACGCCGCAGATTGGGTGGCCCCTTCTGAAAGCAGCTGAGCCCCTTCTGAAACCTGTGATGCCCCTGAATTAATCTGTTCACCTGAGTTTTGAATCAGGGTCAGTGCCTGATTCAAATCCTCACCCAGGGTTTTCAATGAACTGCGGATCTCATCATGGGCATCACGCGGTTCTATCGTATAACTGACATCTCCGGCAGCCAATCCTTTAAGAATTGCCACCGTTTCTTTTTGCAGATTATCGGCAAAGGCATCAAGGGTGTCGGCCATCTCGCCAATTTCATCTTTGCGCTTTAAATTCAGCCGGGTATTCAGGTGCCCCATTTCAAACTCTTTAAGGACGCTGACAGTTCGGCGCATTGGCACGGAAAAACTGCGCGCCATCAAATAGCCAATCACCAGAGCGGCGATAACCCCGAACAGAACTGCGACAAACGACAGGGTCTGGCTGCGGCTGGCACTGGCTTCAGTCTCGTGGGTCACCTGGGAGGTCAATTCAACGTTATACTCAACCAGTTTATTCAAAGCCTTCATCGCTGCGCTGAACGCATGTCTTTCACTGCCAAATCCAATCGTCTTGGCAGCGGCAAGGTCGTCCAGATCAGCTTTGACATAAGTCAGCGCCTTATCGAACAATCCTTCAATTTCAACCAAGGTCGGCTTGACTTTGGAAGTGACCAGCACTCCGGCAGCAGCATAATCTCCTTCTGCAATTTTACTGTTGATGGTTTCTCCCAGCTGATGCAGGCGTTGATGCGGGCCGGAAAAACTTTTGAGCAGGGCGACAAATTGCTTATCATCGGTCGTATACTTGGCTAACCACTTGCCAAGGCCACAAAGCTTGGGATCAAGTTGACCAGTAAATTTTTCACTGCGGACAACCGACTTCTCAAGTTCACTCACCCAACGGACATGATCAAGCTTACGCCCAACCAGCACCGCCTCAAGAGAACCGATATCATCCAGACCGATCTTTTTCACATGCTCGACCAGCTTATGATGCTCACTCTTCCACAGATCAAGTGCCTGCCTGACCTCACCCCACAACTGTTTCTCTTTTGTATCCTTTGCCAACCGGTCATACTCGGCAAAGCCATCATCCAGAATCTTCATTCTTTTACTGAGGTTCTTGACTTCATGACGCCTGTCAGCGGAAGTCAGACTTGAAATCATCATGGTTCGCTCTGCCGATTTGAGCCCGTTAAGGCCCGCCATCATCAGCCCCAGTCCTTCAACGGCAGGCATCCGAGTATCAGCAATGTCACTCAGCCCCTCGCGGGTATGGTAAATCCCATACCAGCCAAGGCCACCAACCAGGGCACAGACGGCGGCCACAACGGCAAAGCCACCAATAAGTTTGGCAAAAATCTTCATCTTTTTCCTCCTCCCGTGACACGGGCGTATCCAGCAAAGTCCGGTCTTTCTATGGGGAACAGAGGTATGTTAGCCTAGTTTCATTGAATGTCAATTAATTATAATGTTCTTTTTTAAATTTAAACGAATTTTTCCGGACTGTTCTGATATTGATTTTTGGGATCTGGAGGAAGAGCTGAAAAGGCAGGACGAAAAACTGGCGGCATCCAGTCTCTCTCGGATACCGCCAGCAGTATACTCAAGGAGTCGGTTTTAACACTTCATCAACCGGAACATAGGGCATCCCAAAGGCTTCTGCCACGCCTGGATAAGTAATCTGGCCATTGACAATGTTAACTCCAGCCTCTATCCCCCGGTTTTCACGTGCTGCCTGCTGCCATCCCTGGTCAGAAATCGCCACCGCATAAGGCAGGGTAGCATTGGTCAGAGCAAAGGTTGAAGTAAGGGGTACCGCACCCGGCATATTGGCCACACAGTAGTGAACAATGTCATCGACTTCATAGATGGGATTTGCGTGAGTTGTCGGTTTTGAGGTTTCGAAACAGCCACCCTGATCAATCGCGACATCAACCAGAACGGCTCCCGGTTTCATACTTTTAAGCATCTCACGGGTCACCAGTTTGGGGGCCTTGGCCCCATGGAGCAATACGGCACCAATGACCACATCAGCTTCCTGGACCAATTCACGAACGGTCGCCGGGGAAGACATCATCGGAAAACAGTTTTTCGGCATCACCTCTGCCAGATGCCGCAGGCGATCCAGATTCATGTCGAGCAGATAGACCTTGGCCCCAAGCCCGCAAGCCATCTGGGCCGCGTGAGTTCCGACCACACCTCCCCCCAGAACAAGGACCGTTGCAGGCGGTACTCCCGGGACTCCACCCAGCAGAATACCGCGTCCTCCCTGGGTCCGCTCGACATATTTGGCCCCCTGTTGCGCTGCCATTCGACCGGCAACTTCACTCATCGGGGTCAACAGTGGCAAGCTGCCATCCGGGTTTTCAATTGTTTCATAGGCGATACATGTCACCTGGCGCTCAAGCATCGCTCTGGTCAACGACTCAGAGGCCGCGAAGTGGAAGTATGTGAAGAAAATCTGCCCGGGCCGAATCAGGTCATACTCGCAAGGTTGTGGCTCCTTGACATGCATCAACATCTCAGCTTTGGCAAAAATATCTGTGTTACTTGCAACAATGTCAGCCCCGGCAGCAAGATAGTCCTCATCACTGAAGCCACTTCCATGACCGGCAGCCGTTTCGACCAGCACCTGATGGCCGTGGTTTTTCATCACCTCAACCCCGGCCGGCGTCATACAGACACGATTTTCTTCTGCCTTAATTTCTTTTAGAATTCCAACAATCATAAGCCTCTCCTTTTATTCCTTGCGGAAACCAGCAACACCGTTGTTATCAGGACGAACCATCCTGTTTATTTTAACCAAATTTATTTTGATTGTGGTAACTGTCCTGAATTTAGCAGAATCGCTACGAGATTTCCTTGCGAAGGTGCTGGCTGCATGATATTTTTTAGCAGATAATTCGACGAAAGAATAATTATGATAAATAATCTGCGACAAACAGACCTGGACAGTATTGATCTGCGTATTCTGGCCGCACTTCAACAAAATGGTCGCCTGAGCAATGTCCAGCTGGCCGAAAAGGTCAACCTTTCAGAATCAGCCTGCCTGCGCCGAGTTCGCCTGCTGGAAGAACAACAGGTTATCGATCGCTATGTCATGTTGATCAATCAGGGGGCTATCGGCAAACCGGGAACGGTTTTTGTCCAGGTCACACTGGAAGGCCAGCAACAGGACAAACTGCAAAAATTCGAAGGAGAGATTGACAAGGTCGAAGAAGTTCTGGAGTGCTACCTGATGTCAGGTGCAAGTGACTATCTGCTACGGATTATCGTACGTGATAACGACGACTACTTACGAATTCACAGCCATCTGACCGGCCTGCCGGGAGTACAGCGCGTTCAATCATCTTTTGCTTTGAAAACGGTTTTGAAAAAAACCGAACTACCCCTGAACCTGGTCACGGCCAACCGTTAAAGAATACTTTTGCCAAACAGGGATGCCACCAACTCAATGGCAATTTCGGCGGTCCGGTTACGCTGATCGAGAATCGGATTGATTTCAACAATATCGAGCGAGGAAAGACGTTGACTGTCGGCAATGATTTCCATCAGCAGCTGGGCCTCGCGATAGGTCAATCCACCTGGAACAGGAGTCCCCACCCCCGGTGCATCGTGGGGATCGAGAGCATCAACATCAAGGCTGACGTGAATCCGTGGACAATGGGCCATAGTCTCAAGGGCTGAGACCGCTATCTGTCCCATCCCCTGCTCATCAATATCCCGCATTGAAAAAAGTTGCATCCCGCTGTGGAGCAAACGCTTTTTCTCGGCAAGGTCCAGATCACGCAGACCGATCAAAACGACATTTTCCGGTGATATTTTTGCGCCGTTACGACCGACACTGATCAGTTCCGGCGGTCCCTCCCCCAACAGACTGGCCAGAGGCATACCGTGCACATTTCCTGAAGGAGAGCTGTCCAGAGTATTGAAATCACCATGAGCATCAATCCAGATCAAGCCACAATCTTCGGTTGCGGTAACGCCACCGACGGTGCCGATAGCAATGGAGTGATCGCCACCAAGAAAGACCGGAATTGCCCCATCGCTGATCGCCTGGCTGGCGGCAAAATAAAGGGCATTGCATACCTGGGAAATCGCCGGGACAAAACCAAGCGCCTGACGATCTACGGTATCCCGCACTGGCACCAGAATATTTCCGGCATCCTGAACCTGGTAACCGAGTCGTTTGAGTCGATCAGCCAAACCGGCATAACGCAACGCAGCAGGCCCCATATCTACACCACGCTGGTTCTGACCAAGGTCGATCGGGATTCCGATTATACGAATTGTTTTTTGTCCCATAACCCTTTTTTACCACCCACTATTGAACTCACGCCTCACGCCTCACGCTTTGAGATTATTCCACAAATTCGTCATGAAATCCTGGGCATTGGTCAGGATCGCCACCGCCTGGGCAGAACCACGATTTGCCAACTTGTCGGCTGAGAACTCTGACATATCAACGATATAGAAAAAGACGGGTCGTACCTCGCCATCATCCATGACCCGGTAGCTCGGAACCATGTTGCCAAAGGCGATTGAATGCAACTGGGTGGCCAGGGCAATCACTGTTGTCGCCTTGCGGGCATGGACACGCATCGCATCCTGAGCGGCATAGACATCAGAAATAACCTCGGGAAGAGGACCATCATCGCGAATTGAACCAGCCAAAACATAGGGAACCTGCTGTTTCTCACAGGCATAGATAATTCCGTCTTTCAGTTCCAGGTCACTGATCGCCTGCCGAATAGAACCGGAACGACGGACCTTGTTGATCAGGTCGAGATGATTGTAATGCCCCAGGGGTTGCAGGTGCTGGGTATAGATATCCTGTCCGAGTCCGGTCCGAAAATAGGCCGCTTCCAGATCATGGGTTGCCAGAGCATTGCCTGCCAGCAGACCATGACAATAGCCATTTTCTATCAGACCCTGCATTGCATCACGACTGTCTTTGTCAAACGCAACCGCCGGGCCAAGAACCCAGACAATATGGCCCTGATCACGATCATGGCGCAGGACCCGGTAAAGATCATCGTAGCTGCGCGAAAAAGGTGTTTCACGAGTGCCCCGGGTACGAAAGGTAAACTTGTCTGCGGCCTCATCGCTGGCCTGGTGAAAACCGTCAATATGAACAAAAATTCCCTCTTCACCATTTTCGGTCCGGCCCACCACCACCGGGTCGCCCTTTCTGACACGACGGGCTTCAACAACATCAAGCCTGTCATTGCTGAGAACCAAGACCGAATCCATCCGGCTTTCCGGAGCCAACAACCAACGCCCCTCACCAAGATGGACATATTCCGGATGGTTTGACGTGCCATGAAAGTTTTCAGGGACAACACCATCAGCCACAGCTTTTTCAGTTTTCACAACCGGTGCTGCGGCCAGTTCAGGAACAGAAAAATCAGGTGCGATGAACTCGGGATAAGGATGGGCCATGGGATACCTCTCGGACAAAGTCATTTTGATCAATTGTTATTTTGATCATACCAGACCCCTGGCCCGGGTCGCAGTAAAAAAGCTGTGTTCCCGACAGAATCAATGAAACCTCCTGGCAGAAACACAGCTTATAACCTTGCAAATATCAGTTAAGAAGTTTCCCTGACAACTTAATAACCGGTGTCAACCCTGCGTAACAGACACGGCCTTCTTACGACGAGCAAAGAAAGCACGCAACAACGGAAGCAGCAGAATAATGATTGTCGCCAGATTGATCCCGAGAGTCAGGGGGCGCTGCCACATGAACGCGATCGAGTCATCATAGATCAACAGAGCACGGCGCAGGTTGTCCTCCATCAGGCCACCGAGAATAAAGCCGAGCAGCAACGGAGCCATCGGCATATTCATCAAACGCAACCCCATCGCCGCTACGCAGATAAACACCATCATCATGATATCGAAATCATTGAAGGTGACCAGATAGACTCCCATTAAGGAGAAAAAGAGGATCATCGGCACCATCAGGTTGCGCGGAATGGCCAACAGCCTGGCAAAATAGGGAATCAGCGGCAGGTTCAGGACCAGCAAAAAGACGTTGCCAAGATACATTGACATGATGACGCCCCAGAAAACTTCGGGACTGTCAATAAACATCCGTGGGCCAGGTTCGATGCCGTAAGCGATCAGAGCGCCGAGCATAACCGCGGTGGTGCCGGAGCCCGGAATCCCCAGACAGAGCAGGGGCACGAAAGATCCTGAACTGGCGGCATTGTTTCCCGTTTCGGGTGCAGCCAGACCACGCAGACTGCCCTTGCCAAACTTCTTCTGTTCCTCCGGTGGCGCCAGGTTGCGCTCCATCCCGTAGGACATGAACGAACCGAGGGTGGCACCAGCCCCGGGAAGCACACCGATAAAAAAACCAAGAATCGACGATCGTGCAATGGTCGGCGCAATAAATTTGAACTCCTCTTTTGTGACCTTGAGGCTTTTGAAACCGATCATCTTGGGCTTGAGACTGTCAGAGGATTCATCCCGCTTGAGGATAATCATCAGGGCTTCGGTCAGGGCGAATGTCGCCATCGCCAGCAGCAGAAACTCAATGCCATCGAGCAACTCAAGCGAACCGAAGGTAAAACGCTGAATTCCTGAAGTCTGATCGGTTCCGACCGTCGCCAGCATCAGCCCGAGCACCACCATCAGCAAGGCCTTGAGTACCCCGCCGCGACCGGCAAAGGCCGAAACCGCCGTCAACCCGAGAATCATCAGAGCAAAATAGTCCGCCGACTGAAAACTGGTGGCCACACTGGCCAGCATCGGCGCAAAGAACATCATCATCACGACGGCAATGGTGCCACCTGAGAATGAGGAATAGGCCGCAATTGCCAGCGCCTTGCCCGGATAACCCTGGCGCGCCAGAGGGTAGCCGTCAAGGGCAGTCGCCACGGTGGCAGCTTCGCCAGGTGCGTTGATCAGAATAGACGAGGTCGAGCCACCGAAGATCGCCCCGTAATAGACCCCGGAAAGAAGGACCATGCCGGTCGCGGGATCGAGCCCGTAGGTCACCGGAATCATCAGCGCGACCGCAGTAATCGGACCGAGACCGGGCAGCATGCCAATCAGGCTGCCCATAAAGCAGCCGAACAGGACCATCAGTATATTGATCGGAATCAACGTGGTACTGATTCCGTTCATCATGCCATTCATCATCGAGTCGAGCATCAGATTATCCCCAGCATATGGAAAATTTCACCCGGCGCGATATAAACACCCAACAACATTGACATCACCACCCAGAGCACCAATACCAGCGGGATCGCTGCCAGCAGCATCCGTTTGATCCTTCTTTCACCCAGAATCCGGAATCCGATCAGCAAAAAGATGATTGAAGCAATCACAAATCCGAGCCACTTCATGACCAGTCCGTAAAAAAGCATCAGCCCGACCAGCTGAATTGCCGGTTTCCAGTCCATCCCCTGAGTTTCCTCTGCCAGACTGGTCTTGCCTTGTTCGTCGACGGTTGGCAACACCAGAATCAGAAACGACAAGACAAACCCGGTCACTGCCAGTGCGTAAGGCATGGTTCTTGGGGTAAAAAATTCCTGCTGAGACAGAAAACTCAGCGGAATCTGTGTGGCCTGATAACCGTACGCCAGACTGAAAAGGAGCATAACCAGCGCTCCGACCTTTTCACGTGCCATGATTCTTCCTTGTCAGGACAAAGGCGACAGGCCGCAGAAATCAGGCCCGGAGAGAAGTTCCGAAGCCTGAAACCTGAGGCTCGCGTCCTTACTGTTTATTTGAGAAATCCGAGAGTGCGCATCATGCTGCCGATCTCTTTTTCCTGTTTTTCAAGAAAACGGACAAACTCATCACCGGGCTGATAAAGATTCTGCCAGCCGCGCTTGTTGCGGATATCTTCCCACTCGGGGGTTGCATACATCTTCTTAAGCAGGGCACGATAAGCATCTGCCTTGGCTTTTGGCAGGCCCGGAGCACCGAAGAATCCACGCCAGTTGGCGAAGGTCATGTCATAGCCGAGTTCCTTGACTGTCGGGACCTCAGGTGTCTGTGCCAGACGCTTGTCAGCAGTAATGGCCAGAATCCTGACTTCTCCCTGCTTGGTCAGGCCCAATGCCTCACCATATCCGGTCGAAAGGGCCTGGGTATCGCCCGACAACAGACCAGCCATTGCCTTGCCACCGGCATCATATGGAACATAAACCAGCTTGAGCGGGTCCCCCCCTGCAGCCTGAATGATCATAGCCGGCACCAGGTGGTCCATGCTGCCCTTGACCGAACCGCCGGCAATTTTGACCGAACGCGGGTTCTTTTTGAAATCGTCAATCATCTGGGTCAGACTGGTGTACTTGGATTTTTTCGGGACAACGATTGCGGCGTAGTCAGCAATGACCGAAGCAATCGGGGTGGTATCACGAAAAGATTGGGGGAAAACCCCGGTCAGTGAACGGATGATAATCGGTGTCGAGTTGACCATCAAAGTACCCTGCTGACGCTTGGCGGTACTGATCAGGTAATTCAGCGCTTTACCACCGCCACCACCCGACATATTTTCGAACGATGCTTCCTTGATCAATCCGGAATCAAGCAGTGCCTTGCCAACTCCGCGGGCCGTACCATCCCAGCCACCGCCAGCACCACCGGGAATCAAAAAGTGGATTTCATCGATCTCATGACTCGAAGCCATCGTCTGGACAACCGGAACCACAAAGACCAGTACCAGCAACGCAATTAGCAATCTCATCAATTTCTGTCTCATCACATTCTATCCTTGTCAGTTTGGCACCATCTCCTGGTACCAGATTATGGCAACCGAAAAACCACAACTTCCGCCTGAAACTAAAAGAGATGTAAAAGAGTGTAAATATTGTCGACATATTGATTTTTTCCGGCATAAAGACCATTTTGTTCATACTGTTTACGGCTGTTTCTGTACTATTCTGTCCGCAGAACCAAAAAACAGGCTCTTTCTGAACTGCATGTGACAAAAAATGAACCTGATTCAACAAATAAAACAGCGTCTGACACCGACCAGTCTGCAAGCTCGAATGGTCTTTCTGGTCTGCCTGCTGGTCCTGCCACTGACTCTGGTCGCGGGCGGTATGTACACCGCCATGGTCGGAGAGATGCTGGAAGATCAGATCGGCAAACGTGCGTTGCAGGTCTCGCGAAGCGTGGCCCAGATCCCTTTGGTCCGGCAACAGATTGTCAAACCCGATCCTGAAGGAAAGCTGCAAAAACTGGCTGAAAAGATTCGCAAGGAAGTTGGAGCAGAGTTCATCGTCATCGGCAACCGGGAGGGCATCCGCTTTTCACACCCCAAACCTGACCGTCTCGGCAAAAAAATGGTCGGAGGAGACAATGCCCCCGCGCTTGAACACGGGACTTCCTACATTTCACAGGCAGTCGGCACCCTTGGTCCGTCAATCCGTGGCAAAGTGCCGATTTTCAATGAAAAGAATGAAATTATCGGTGTGGTTTCAGTTGGTTACCTGGTTGAAGATGTCAACGCAATCGTTCTTAACCATCAACTGAAAGTTGGTTTGCTGATCGGCATTCTGACCATTCTCGGCATCATCGGCGCAATCAGCATCTCAACCCATTTCAAACAGGCAATCTTCGGTCTTGAACCAGAGCAGATCGCGCGTCTCTTCAGCGAACGCAAAACAATTATCGAATCGATTCGTGAAGGAATTGTCGCCATCGATCCTGACGCGAAGGTTACAGTCACGAACCGTCAAGCACTTGAAATCCTGGGTAAAGATTCACTTGATGAAGTTGTCGGACACCATATCAGGGACGTTCTGCCAGGAGCCAGGCTCAGCCACATCCTGACCGATGGCGGTGAACGGATCGATCAGGAGCTGGCAATTGGCGACACAACAATGATCATCAATAATGTCGCAATGCGTGAAGGCGAACAGATTATCGGTGCTGTTGCCAGCTTTCGCCGCCTTGATGAGCTGGAAATCATGACGCGCCAACTCAGTCAGGTCAAAGAATATTCCGAGTTGTTACGAGCCCAGACCCACGAATACTCAAACAAGCTGCACACCATCGCCGGTCTGATTGAAATCGGCCATCAAAAAGAAGCTCTTGACCTGATCGGACGGGAATCTGCCGGTTATCAAGGCCTGATCGCTTTTCTGGCCAAGGCTGTTCCACACCCGTTACTTGCTGCCTTTTTAATTGGCAAGTACAACCATGCCCAGGAATTGCGGATTGACTTCCGCATAGATCCTGAAAGCCAGTTGATCGATGTACCTGATGATCTCAACCGCGAGAAAATACTGACTATCCTCGGCAACCTTATCGGCAACGCCTTTGATGCCGCATTGGAAAACACGGACAACCCCGAGGTCCTGTTGAGCATGACGGATGCCGGTCATGACCTGATTTTTGAGATTGAAGATTCTGGCCCGGGGATTCCGGTCGCCATTTCCGATAAAATATTTGAACGGGGCTTTACCACCAGAGGACAGGGTGACCGAGGCCAGGGGCTTTACCTGGTTAAAAAAGCGCTCAAGGATCTGGACGGTGAAATCACTCTGGGCGATAGTGAACTCGGTGGTGCACGACTGAGTGTTTACATCCCCAAACGACACAGGGAGTAGTTGATGGAGATCAAGGTTCTGATCGTTGAAGACGATCCTAAAATCGCTGAAATCCACCGCCACTTCACCTGCAAGATCGACGGCTTTTCGGTCTGTGGGATCGCGGGCACACTGGAAGATGCAGAGAAAATGAGTGAACTTCTCTGTCCTGACCTGATTCTCCTTGATCTCTATTTTCCCGAAGGGCTGGGGATGGAAATCTTGTGGAAGCTCCGTGCCCGGCGACAACAGACTGATGTCATTCTGATTACCGCAGCACGCGAAAACGAACCACTGCAAGAAGCGATGCGTGGAGGAATCTTTGACTACATTATCAAACCTGTTATGTTCGCCCGTTTTACCGAAGCACTCGAACGCTTTTACCATCACCGTCAGCAGTTCAGTCAGTCTACAGCCCTCGAACAGCAGGATGTTGACCGCCTGCTCCATCCTTATCAAGAAAAACAACCGGGCGAACCTGCAACTCCCAAGGGAATTGACCCCTTGACCCTCAAAAAGATCGAAGCCGTTTTTCCGAACAATCGTGAAGAAGGACTGAGCGCTGAAGAAGTCAGTGAAAAAACCGGCGTCAGTCGCACAACAGCACGACGTTACCTCGAATATCTGACCACGACAGGACAGCTCAACGCTGAATTGATTTACGGAGCAGTTGGACGTCCTGAACGTCGCTATTTCCCCATCTGAAGGACTGTCATTCAATTTTTAGTGGAATCATCAACATTGAGGATGTTAGTTTAACGCCTCTGTCAGATCGAGGTCAGGAACCTCGGGTTTGAATTCTGCCTTAACATGACAACACAACGGACTAGCAATGAACCAGATCACCACCTCGAAGGACCATGACATCAACCTGACCGTAGCCTCGCCACTTCCCCGCAATGTTGAAGTTTCTTTTGAGTTCTTTCCACCCAAAACTGACAAGGCCGAACAATCACTCTGGCGCGCCATTAAACGCCTTGAGCCTTTGCAACCGGCCTATGTTTCCGTCACCTACGGAGCCGGAGGCACAACCCGCGAACGCACCCACGCTACCGTTTCGCGTCTGCGCCGTGAGACCAGTCTTGAACCGGCGGCCCACCTGACCTGCGTCGATGCCAGCCGTGGTGAAATTGACGATATTGCCCGTAAATACTGGGATGAAGGAGTCCGTCATATTGTCGCCTTAAGGGGTGACCCGGCCGAAGGTCAAACCCTCTACAAACCTCACCCTGACGGGTATGCCTATGCTTCTGACCTGGTCACAGGCCTGAAGAAAGTCGCCGACTTTGAGATCAGTGTAGCGGCCTACCCGGAAGGACATCCGGAAGCCTCCTCAAAAGAATCAGACCTGGATAACCTGAAACGAAAAATAGATGCCGGAGCCACCCGCGCGATCACCCAGTTTTTCTTCGACACCGGTGCTTTCCTGCATTTTCGTGATCGGGCACGGGCCGCAGGAATCAATGTGCCGATCGTACCAGGTATTCTGCCGGTAACAAATTTCGAACGGGTCAAAGAATTTGCCACGGCCTGCGGGGCCTCGGTTCCGGCCTGGATGGCCGATCTGTTTATCGGCCTTGACGATGAACCCGAAACCCGTAACCTGGTCGCTGCAACCGTTGCCGCTGAAAAGTGTCGTGCCCTGTACGCCAACGGAGTGACTGCTTTTCATTTTTACACCCTCAACCGGGCAGATCTGACCTATGCAATCTGCCATATTCTGGGCGTACGCCCCAAATAATCATGCCGGCTCAAGCCTTTGCCAACCCTGTTTTGGTAGAGGACGACCCATTGATCCCTTGCTTCATCTTCGACACCTTAACCAAGGAGCCTACAGATGACCGACAACCTGATTCAACGCACCATGAGTGCCTACAACTACCCCCTGCTGATCAAAAACCTTCTCAACGCCCCGGTGGTGGACGACCCTCAGCAACAAATTATCTACCGTGATCAGCTGCGTTTCAGTTATGCCGAGTTCCGGCAACGGGTCTGCAAACTGGCCAACGCCTTAAGTTCTATCGGGGTCAAACCGGGTGATACTGTCGCCGTGATGGATTTTGACAGCCATCGCTATCTGGAATGCTTCTACGCCGTCCCGATGCTGGGTGCGGTTCTGCATACGGTCAATGTTCGCCTGTCACCAGAACAGATTCTCTACACCATTGATCATGCTGAAGACGATTATATTCTGGTCAACGAAGAGTTCCTGCCGATTCTGGAACAGATCAAGGGCCGGATTGATACAGTCAAAGACTATGTTCTGTTGCAGGATGGTCAACAGCAACCGGAAACCTCGCTCAATTTCGTCGGCGAATATGAAGCCCTGCTTGATGCGGCAGAAGATCATTACGACTTTGCTGATTTTGACGAAAACACCCGGGCCACAACCTTTTACACCACCGGCACCACCGGACTGCCCAAAGGGGTTTATTTCAGCCATCGCCAACTGGTTCTGCACACCCTTGGCGCCCTGGTAGCGCTGGGCACTCCCACCAGCCAGGGACGTTTTCATCAGGGTGATGTCTACATGCCGATCACCCCGATGTTCCACGTTCACGCCTGGGGTTTCCCCTACCTGGCCACAGCACTCGGTGTCAAACAGGTTTATCCTGGTAAATATACTCCCGACATGCTGCTACAGCTGCTGACCACCGAAAAAGTGACTCTGTCTCATTGTGTTCCCACGATCTTGCACCTTTTGATGAGTCATCCTGATTTTGCAACTGCAGACCTGTCAAACTGGAAAGTCCTGATCGGTGGCGCCGCCCTGCCCCAGGCAATGTGCCGCGCAGCACTCAAAAAGGGAATCGATATTTTCAGTGGCTACGGCATGTCCGAAACCTGTCCAGTTCTGACCATTGCCCACGTCCCGGATGAGGATCTGAGTGAAGATGAGCAAGTTGAAATCCGCTGTAAAACCGGTCGCCCCATCCCGCTGGTTGACCTGCGCGTTGTCGATGAAGAGCTGGAGGAAGTCCCCCGTGATGGTGACAGCGTCGGTGAAATCGTCGTTCGGGCCCCCTGGTTGACTCAGGGTTATCTCAAGGATCAGCGAAATTCCGAAGTTCTGTGGCGCGGCAGTTATCTGCATACAGGCGATGTCGCTCACCGCAACAAACAAAATTACGTCAAAATCACAGATCGGATTAAAGATGTGATCAAGATCGGTGGCGAATGGATTTCGTCTCTCGAAATTGAAGACCTGATCTGTGCCTTGCCCGGTGTTGCTGAAGCCGCGGTCATCGGTCTACCTGACGATAAATGGGGTGAAAAACCCCTGGCTCTGGTGGTGAAAAAAGTGGATGCCGATCTCAATGAAAAGGGGCTGCTTCAGCACATTCACAGCTTCGTCGACAAGGGGATTATCTCCAAACAGGTCGTTCTTCTAAAGGTTCAGTTTGTCGAATCAATCGCCAAAACCAGTGTCGGCAAGGTCAATAAGCGCGGCCTGCGCGAAAATTACCAATAGCAGGGTGCTGAAAAACGTTTTCGAGGCCGCGAGTGCAAGTCAAAAATTATCGAAAAGCGCAGTTGACACCCAGTAAATGAGCATTTTGAGACAATTTCTAACACCGCAATCGCAACGCAGATAGTTTTTCAACAGCCTGATAGAGATTGTTGCCAGTTCTGACTCGACAAAGCTCGCGGATCTTTCCGCGAGCTTTGTCCTTTTTGCGCCACACTTGACGGACAGATTCTCGGAATAATAGTTTAATAATGAATCACCCCGCAGCAAGCTACGGGGTATCAACAGCCTGCAACCTTTGCTAAGTCACGCAGCAAGCTGCGGGGAATTAAACCCGATCAAAGCCTATTTAAGGGAGATTCCCATGACAAAAATCCAGATTATCTTTTACAGCATGTACGCGCACATCTACCAGATGGCCGAAGCCATAGCAGAGGGAGCACGTCAAGTTCCCCAGGTTGATGTCAGCCTGTGGCAAGTTCCCGAACTGATGTCCAACAAAGCCCTCGAGGAAAGTGGCGCCAGGACCGCACGGGACAGCTTTGCTCACATCCCGGTTGCAGAGCCCGCACAATTGGCTGATGCCGACGGAATTATTTTCGGCACACCGACACGCTTTGGCAACATGGCCGCCCAGATGCGGCATTTTCTTGATCAAACCGGTGGGTTGTGGATGAAGGGAGCTCTCATCGGCAAGGTCGGCAGCGTTTTCGCATCAACCGCCAGTCAACATGGCGGGCAGGAAACCACGATCACCAGTTTTCACACCAGCCTCTTTCACCATGGAATGATTGTGGTCGGCGTTCCCTACCGCGAGCAACGCCTGCTGACGCTGGATGAAGTCTCCGGCTGCACCCCCTACGGGGCAACAACCCTTGCCGCAGGGGACGGCTCACGAATGCCAAGTGAAAATGAACTGGCCATCGCCAGGTTTCAGGGAGAGCACGTCGCAACCGTAACGGCACAGCTGAAACGTGGTCAGACCATAAGCAGCAACTCTCATTAGGCCACGGGCAGCTCGATAATAAATTTGCACCCATTGCCAGGAGAAGAAACCAGATCAAGAGTCCCTGAATGGTTTTGGGTAATGATGTAATATGAAATGGACAGGCCCAGACCGGTCCCGACACCAACTTTCTTGGTGGTGAAAAAGGGTTCAAAAATATGCTTTTGAACCTCTTCAGGAACCCCGGGGCCGTTATCTTCAATCTCTATCCGGACAAAACGATCGACCGGACATGTCCGAATAATAAACTTGGGTGTCGCAGTCATTTCATCCCAGGAGGTCATGGCTTCGGCACCATTTTTAAAAATATTCAGCAGAACCTGCTGAATCTGGGACTTTGAACACTGAACAAGCGGAATTTCCTTGAATTCTTCCTGGATAAGAATTCTTTTGAAATCGTAATGGACATGATCCTTACGGGCAAAACTTAAGGATTGGGCAAGCAGATCGTGAATATCAACCTCATCCTTGAGCGTATCCAACGAATCATCACTGCGGCTGAATGACAACATATCCTGAATGATATCGGCCACCCTGCCACCAGCCTCAATAACAGCTTCGATCATTGCAGGAATCCTACGGAGTTCCAGATAGACACCCAGCTTTTCCAGGGAAATTCCGCTTTGCTCCGCCGCGGGAATATTTTGTGGAACTCCCGATGATAACCGTCGGGAAATCACCTGGATATTTTGCAATATTGCCGCAAGGGGATTGTTGATTTCATGGGCCATTCCTGCGGCAAGTCCACCAACAGACATCATCTTTTCAGACTGAATCATCACCCGTTCCATCTGGATTTGTTCGGTCACATCATCAATAATAATGATTGCACTCTCCAGATCCTGGAGAGTTAAGGGATAAATCTGAATATCCCAATAGCGAATTCCATCAGACAAATTGCGCCTCACTCTGGTTTCAGAGCAAAGTTTGCCATCTTGAATCGCTTGTCGAGCTTTTTCCTGTTCCGGGGCCAACGAGGGTAGGATATCTACCAGCTGCTGACCATGCGCCGCCTCCGAACTCACCCCCAGGATTATCGTTGCCTGTTCGTTCCACAGGCTAACGACCCCATCTCGGTCTGTCCCAATCAAAATGGTCGGCATTAAATTAATAACATTTTTCAGATACAATCGGACCAGCAAAGCCTCCTGTTCGGCCCTGTGAATCGCACTGACATCTGTCACAACACCTCGTAGCCCGACAACCCCTGTCTCATCATGCAAAACACGTGAATAGGAAAGAACAGGAACAGAGGTACCATCTTTTTTTAGAATACGGTACTCATTCCCCCGCAAAGGAGCTCCCTGAAGAATTTTGGCAATATTCTCTTCAAGTTGCTGGCGATCCTCCTGAAAAAAAAGATCTCGAACAAAAACTCCCGCAGTGAGATCTTCCTGGCTGTAGCCAAGCCAATCCAGACCAAATTGGTTCAAATAAGTCAAACGGCCCTTGATATCGACTTCAAACACGGGTTGCGGCAGCATCTCAACCAATTCACGATAACGGGATTCACTCAGGCGCAATTTTTTCTCAGCCCGGATGCGTCGCCGCGTATTGGCCACCAGAACCACAATAACCACCAACATTGTCAGAGTGGCGGCAACAAAAGTAATGATCAGATTTTCATGTTCTTCAAAAAAGGTTGGCGTATGATTGATAACTATGGCATCTGTCGGTAGGGAACTCTGACGAATCTCGAAACGACGAAGTACTTTTTCGTCAAACATATTTCTATT
This sequence comes from Deltaproteobacteria bacterium, assembly GCA_024276935.1. Taxonomy (GTDB): domain Bacteria; phylum Desulfobacterota; class Desulfuromonadia; order Desulfuromonadales; family Geopsychrobacteraceae; genus Geopsychrobacter. The sequence continues at coordinate 2,129 of JAJRWH010000034.1, read as the reverse complement.
GGGACTCTTCCATAATATCGGGATTCTGGATGCAGGCTCTCCATTCAAAATCCGTACACCACAGTTACCCGCCGCTCGTCCCTGAAAAACGCCACTTGCCAGTGTCCCACCAACAATGCCGTGGCCAAGGTTGAAATCCCAGTTTCCATACACCGGAACAGACGCTGCTGCCGTAACCTTCTCTGCGATTTCATCATACTTGAACGATTGACCCAAACGATCTCTAAAGAAAAAAGAGAACAAGACAACATCACCATCAGACAACTGGTTCAGCCTGGCAAGCAATTCGGCAAGAGATAATTCATCCCAGTGAACAATTTTAACCCGGTTGGCGTAGTCAGCTCTGAGCAAATCAATTTTGCGTTTTATAATTTGACCCGTTGTTGTCATATCAGAAATTGAAATGATCCGCGATGTCCCGGGGTGAAGCTTAAGAATCAGGGAAATTGTTCCTTCAATATCTGCCGTTTCATTCACTCCGGTAAAGTTTGTCAAACCTTCCAATTTACTTTTGGTCAGATAATTGACCCCACAGAAGACCAGCGGAGATTCAGCAGAAAGCTGATCACGGTACGTCTTGATGAAATTAAAAGCATTATCATCAACACTGAAAATCAAATCCAAACCAGTGGCCCTGTATTTATCGATATAAATCTGCGCCAATTTATCCAAATTCTGATTTGGATGACGTTTGGTATCCATGTATTCAACATGAATAATCGCTTTTCGATTGCTTTTCAGAAGAGAGTCGCGGATTCCCTTGACGATACTGTCGGACCATTCATAACCGGGATGGTAGGAATCAAGGATAAGAACATGAGGTTGTTCAGGAGTCCCCCCCCACGCGGACCCAACAAAAAGGACCAATAGATAGACTGCTGTCAGTAGTCGAACCATATAACTCGCGCCAAAGATGAAAGAAATGCAGACCGAAAGCATACTCATCAAATTTCACTAACGCAAGCAGTCATCAATAATCATGCAAGCACGACGGGGGAAAACAGCTTGGTGAGGCCGCCTGGAGGCAATATAGAATCAGGGAGAAGAAAGAAACCTGGCCACAACAACCGAAACCATAAGAGATTGACTAAAGCCTGAAATTGAGTTAAATACTGCGAACGCAATTTGCCGCCCTAGCTCAGCTGGTAGAGCAGTTCACTCGTAATGATCAGGTCGTCGGTTCAAATCCGATGGGCGGCTCCAGAAATGAAAAGGGATCAGACAAGCAGTCTGGTCCCTTTTTGATTCTGACGTAAGTAAAAAGTTCAACTGGTCACGCTGATATCAACATGCAACTCGTCAGCAACGGGGGAGAGCCCGGCCTCAACATCTTCAGCAGAAACGCCCGCTTGAGCCTGAACCTGAATCTGCATTTGATAAAGAGCTGTGCCACTTTCGGGTGAGCATTTAACCGTCGATTTCAGATCGAGGACGTTCAATCCCCGGTCAGCCAGATGCTGACTGATACGATAGACAATCCCTGATTGATCAAGACCTTCAACCTCGATCAGATACGAGGCAACACCCGTTGCAGGTAATTCACGCCGCTCTTCCAAAGGGCGGATAAATGCCGAAATACCACAATCCTTCTCAAGGCGTCGACATTCAGCCTGTAAACGATTTTCGATCCCCTCTTCCTGGGTCGAAAAAAGCAGGATCAGGGTAAATTCATCTGCCAGCAAGGTCATGCTGTTTTCTTCGAGATTGCACCCGTTTTCATAAAGCAACCGGGTCACATCAGCAACAATCCCCGGACGATCCTTGCCAAAAGCAGTCATAATAAAACGGCCAGTCATGATGTTCTCCTTTTGTCAGAAAAAATGTATGGACGAACAAAGATTGGAAGCATTTGTTTTTACAGTTTATCCGAAAAATGCTATTAACCTGAACCAGTAGGTGCCTTGTTGAACCGAACTGACTTGCAATTGCGGCAGAACCTGTTTAGCTGTCGCCTGAACAACAACAGATTAGTGACTCTAGCTGTACTGCCTTGGGGAGGTACTTAGAGTCTGTCCCAAAAACCGAGTTTTTTCGAAATCAATTTTGACGCAACTTGTTGCAGTGTAAAAATACCAGGACATTTCAATTCGTGGGGAATTCAGTCGGGTTTGTTAGGGCTGAACGCTGTA
>JAJRWH010000033.1 GCA_024276935.1 Deltaproteobacteria bacterium | reverse complement strand
TTGGCTAACAGCAAACGGTTGCGTTCACCACCTGAGAGGACACGCACCGGAGTACGCGCACGATCAGGGGTAAAGAGGAAATCACGCAGATAGCCGTAAATATGCTTCTGCTGACCAGCGATTTTGACCGTATCATGTTCGCCGCAGATATTTTCTTTGACCGTCGCATCTTCGTTGAGTTGTTCACGTAACTGGTCAAAATAGACGACTTGCAGGTTGGTTCCTTGGCGTAAATGGCCAGAAGTTGGTTGGAGCTCGCCGAGCAGCAACTTGAGCAGAGTTGATTTGCCGCAACCGTTTGGACCGAGAATGGCCACCCGGTCTCCACGCATCAATCTCAGCGAGAATTCGTGGATAATTCTATTTTCGCCGTAAGAAAAGGAGAGTCGCTTTGCCTCAGCGACCATCTGGCCGCTGCGCTCACCATTTTCCAGACTCAGTTTGACATTGCCGCTACGTTTGCGGCGCTGCCGGTTTTCTTCCCGCAGTTTTTTCAGTGCCCTGACCCGGCCCATGTTGCGTGTACGACGGGCTTTAATGCCCTGGCGAATCCAGATTTCTTCTTCAGCCAGTTTTTTGTTCTGTTTGCGCCAGAGTTCATCTTCGGCATGAAGGCGCTCTTCACGGCGATGAAGGAAGGTTGAATAGTCGCAGGGATAATTAAAAAGCTGTCCGCGATCAAGTTCGACAATGCGGGTCGCGACATTTGCGGTAAAGGTTCGGTCGTGGCTGACAAAGACCAGCGTGGTAGGCAGGCGTTTGAGAAACTGCTCCAGCCATAGAATAGAATCTATATCCAGATGATTTGTCGGTTCATCAAGGAGCAACAGGTTGGGCTGATTATAAAGAGCGGCTGCAAGCAGAACCCGGCGTTTGACACCACCAGACAAGCTGGAGACTTGTTCCTCGGGGTTGAGTGCAAGGCGCGAAAGAACTTCTTCGAGATATCCTTCTGTTTCGACGGTCGGTGACAGCTTAACGACTGTTTCAGCGATACTTCCCGTGAACTCAAGGGGGATATCCTGCTGCAGAAGAGCGGTTTTTAAACCCTGCTGACGAAGAATCTCTCCGGAATCTGGAGTATGGTTGCCATTTAGTAAGCGCAGTAAGGTTGATTTTCCACAACCATTGCGCCCGATCAGAGCGATACGATCGCGGGCTTTGATCTGAAGGCTGGTTGTGTCAAAAAGGGGATCGCCGCCAAATGCAAGCGACAGGTTGTTAAGTGAGATAAGTACCATAGCGGGTTGTTTAACATAAGATTCGCTGAAAACAAAGGTTGAACGATATGTTTGCCGATAAAGAAAAGAGCCTCCGGTTTCAGAGGCTCTTTGTGTGGATTCAAGCTGGGTGTGATCGAGCTTTTATCGTGGTCTAAGCAAGGTCATTGATGTCGTCATACTGGCCGAGTTCACGATCGAAGTTCACTGAGGCGAGATCGTTGATGTCATCAAGCTTGCCGAGGTCCTGATCAAAGTTTACCGCAGCATATCCGTTGATGTCGTCACCTGCACCGAGTTCCTGATCGAAGTTTACCGCAGCATATCCGTTGATGTCGTCACCTGCACCGAGTTCCTGATCAAAGTTTACCGCAGCATATCCGTTGATGTCGTCACCTGCACCGAGTTCCTGATCAAAGTTTACTGCAGCATATCCGTTGATGTCGTCACCTGCACCGAGTTCCTGATCAAAGTTTACTGCAGCGAAATCGTTGATATCGTCATAGGCACCGAGTTCTTTGTCGAAATTGATGGCACCAAGAGTTAACAGGCTAGCGGCAACAAAGATACTTGCGAAAGTGATTACTTGTTTAGTGTTCTTTTTCATGGTCAGCTCCTTGAATGGAAGAGTGAAATAAGTTGTGTTATGTCCAGTGTATATATCAAGAGCTGTGCCAATCTCAATTATCCTGTAATAACAGCTGGTTGCATTTGAGTGTGAGGTTTTGTTGTGGGTGTATTGTCGAATATTGTACGGCAGTATGTTGATTATTGTTTAGCTTTGAAATGTGTTTGAACAAAGAGGGGAGAACCGGATATTGTGGGTGTGGCACGAAGGGAGGTGTCACGCCAGGTATCGAGCACGTGAGCACTTGCTCGATACCTGGCGAAGTCATCTAGTTGTTGATTTCAAAAATCCTTAAGCCTGATCTGCCTTTGGAGAGAAGGCCTGAACGTTTGAAGTGAAAAAGTAAAACAACTTCAGGTTGTTGATCATTATCGATATCTGCGTATTGAAAATCTGCCAAACTTCCTGGTTGTGGTTTAGTGTGCCAGAGTTCAACCATGCTGCTGCCGTCCCATTTTAATGCTGTCACCTGACCAGGGCCAATAGACTGGAACGACTTTGAGATTCGCCAGCCTTCGTTTAGTGGCGCGAGAATTGTCGTGCTGTCAAGTAACGCCAGACGGGGTTTGATGTAAATGAAAGTTTCTGCGTAATCAGAGCCTCCGGTACTATCTTCCCTCGGAAAGGACACCATGCTTCCACCATAACTTTCTGAACTTTCCCACAATTCATCGAACGTAGCGGAGAAAAAACGTAGATGGTCATTTGAGGAAATCTCAGTATATCCGGTATTGCCATTTGCATCATTGACTGGTTGCAGTGAGAAAATATTTGTTTGCCAGGGATGTGGGTAGGCCCCCGCGCTGACATAGTTGCCGTTAGTGAATGAAATTTTTACGATGTGTTGGTCAAAGGTGTTTATTTTGTCACCAAGTCGTTGGCCCAAAACCAGTTTGCTTCCGTTGACGTTCTGGAGAGCTCTTAAAAACCAGGGAAGGTTTTTTTGTATTATTTTGTACTGTTCGTCCTTGTAGGCAACAACAAGAGAAGAGACATCAAGGCCGTCAATTGCACTGATAAAGAGTTCGGGACGTCCGTCCCCATCAAGGTCCGCGCTTGATATAGTTAAGGCCTTATCGATGCCTTCCAAGGTCAATTTTGTGAGCTGTTGATATTGTCTGTCTGTGAACTGGCCGATCTCAAGGGTGTTTTTATGTAAAATAGCAATTTCATTTTTACCATCTGAGTCAAAGTCATTTATCTCTATGCCTGTCGGGTTCCCTTCAAGCTTGGAGGATGTCCATAAATCGTCAGAGTTATCGCTTTGATTTCGAATAATGGCGGCTGTTGTTTTGGTAGATTGAGTTTTAACGATTGGGCTGTTAGCTGTAGTGGGGAGGGAAACAATTGATCCCGAACTTGCTATGGTTTTTTCTTGGATGGCAGGTGTTGTTTTGTCAGGAGTGGGTGACAATGTGTATTGGCCAATCAATCTGGAGTTTAATCCACGGATCTGGAGTTGATTGTTCTTATATATAAAAAACAGAGTTGGGTTGTCTTTTGGTGCGGAGTCAGGACTGGCAGGCCGATGTTGTTGATCTGCTACATAAGTACTCCACTTCAGTTGTGGAAGGGTTGTCCTTAGGTTGGCAAATATATTTTCACCATCTCCGGAATAATCCCAGAAAACTGCAGGAAGATTAGAGAAACGACTTATTTGGGTTTTTTTCGTAAACTTGACACTGGGATTTAGGGAGCGGGCGTAGGAGTATCCATTTTTAATCCGGGTTACTTCCAGCCAGCCTTCCACTTTGTCTAATGAACCGATTATTTTCCCAGTTACCGGATGTACGACCGGCTTCCCGGGGATGATCACCGAAAAAATATCACCTTCTGCAATTCCCTTTGATGCGTCAAGGTCAATCAGGTATTCACCATCAATAGGCATAACGATAATACCGTCAATTTGGCGAAGGTTGTACGCAATCTCATTAGGTAGATTGTTGGCTTGGGCAGGAAGAATAAGGGCGAGAATAACGACAACAGCTAAAGGCAGACCTCTGAATGACGACATCTTGGGTTTTCTCCAGGGAAAAGCATGGGGATAAAAAGTTTAAAAAAAAGCGGCCGGGCAATAAGCCCGACCGCATACTAACATAATTATTTTTTTTGGATCAATTAGAAGCTGACATTCAGCATAGCAACAACTTTGTAAGTGTCTTCGGGGCTACCAGCGGTAGTCTTGTAGAAGTCACCCATGAAGCCATATGCACCGCGCAGGCTGAGGTCATATTTTTCAGCAAATTTCTTACCAATTTGGGTTGCCACCTCGAAGCCCAAATCAGATCCCAGAGCAGCTGTTGTGCTTTTGGGTGACTTGTCAGCGGTCATGAAGTAACCAGCGCCATACTTGAGGTATGCAGCTGCAGGCAGTTTGTAGTCGCCCGATACAGTCAGGCCCATCAGACCATAACCACCGTAAGCGCTATCGAGTGCTTTGCCGCCCTGGAGACCATTGTTGTAGTAGATGTCAGTGCCAAAGATCATCAGGTTGTCAGCATGGAGTTCCCAGCCAGACTGGTTGGCGCTGAAGCGATCGGTGCCACCTGTGCTGTCGTCAGCAGGAATGTAGATGCCGTGTACCTTGATGTTGCCGGTAGCGAGTTTAGCTTTGGCATAGAGGTTCAGCATGAAGGCATCGCCATCGGTAGCGCTGCTATCTTGACCAGAAGCGTTACGGAAAAGCAAGGAGCCGGCGAAACCGAATTTATCCATGGTGTAGGAACCGTATGCACCGTAGTAGTAATCATCAGTCAGAGCAGCAGTGCCGTTCTTGGCGGCAGCGCTGTCGTTGCTGACCAGGGCAGCGGTCAGACCAAATTTGACCTGGTCATTAACTTTCATTTCACCATTGAGGTGGTAGTAGTTGATGTCGTCGGACTTGTCGTAGGCATTTTCAGTCCACTTGAAGTATCCGGCAGTAATTTTGAGTGGGCCAGCCATACCGCGAGCCGAGATACCGTTCATGTCGTCATGAGTCACGAAGCTCTCGTACTGACCAAAACCGAAGCCCTGGATACCGGTACGAACGGCCCAAGTAGTGTTCGGTACTTTAAAGTCAACGTAGAAGTTCTTGGTCTCAATGCCAACACCGTCAGCACTCAACTGACCGCCACCACCAGCAACAGTCTTGCCACCAGTAACACCGAAAGGAGCATCATACTCGCCATAGTAAACAACGGTGATGTTGTCATTGAGCTTGTCAGTAACCTTCATCCGCAGACGTTGGTCGGCCCAGGCGCGAGTGGTGTCAGTGTTTTTGACCGTGTTCTGGCTTTCCATGGTGCCCTGCAGACGATAGTAGCCATTCAACTTGATCTCTGCGGACATGGCAGGAGATGCCATGACTGCGATCACTGCAAGAGTGATCATGACTTTCAGAAACTTGCTCATTGGTGTTACCTCCTTACGAAGTTAGGAAATTGCCGAACTATTCGGCGATAAATGACCTGTGGGTCTGTTGCACAAATGCAAAGCAACAGTCATAAATCTACTGTTGCGGTACGTCAAACTCATAGCCGCAGGCGGGGCACTTTACACGAACCGGTCCTTTTTTAACCGGTGCGCAGGCGCTTACCGCAGCGACAATCATAACGATCAGGGCATATGTCAGGATACGCTTCATGGAACAGGAATCCTCCCTGTGGGTTCAAAATCAAATCATAAATAATGTTAACAGCAAACGATGGTTCATTTTCGTGGTACTGGTCTGCTCGTTCTGCACCAAAGGTGCCAATATCAGCGGCTTTTGCAATATGGTATCACAAGGTGCCGTAAAACCGTCGTTTTCTGCTGTCAGGGGCGCAGCTGGCTGAAGCGTCGTTCTATTTCTGATTGTTGCTTCTATGCCACATCGTTGTCGGTTGTATACCACAGAGCGCAGAAAATCAAGAGTAAATCCTGTTGTAAACTGCACCTTCACTGTTGATTCAGGTGGTTGTTGATCCGCAGTTTCAGCTGTTTTTTATCTAAAATCATCTCATCAAAAACGATTTTGAAATCCTTGTCGATCAAAATAATCCGCGGAATACTGAATACGTTGTAGCTGCGCCTCGCCTCACCACTGTCTATCATGATCTGGTCGGGGCGCTTGTGTCCCTCTGTCTTCAGCTTTTCCTGAATGCTCTCTGCGGAGTCGGCGAGAAAGACAGATATGTAGGTGATGTTGTGCTGTGTTAAAAAATCACGAATTCCATCAATCTGGCGTGCCTGTTCATTACAGGAGGGGCACCAGGTGGTCCCCAGCTCAACCAGCAGTGTTTTCCCCTTGTAGCGCCCAAGGTTTGTCGGCTGACCATCAAGGGTCCGGGCATTAAAATCTGGCGCCGGGGTCCCTGCTTCAAGCAGGGCAAAGGCTGGTGTTGCAATACACAGCGACAGCAGCAGGGTAAAGTAAAAGCATATTTTCATAGAGCAAATCTCCGGATTGTCACGCGCTGGTGACATTTTGCCGGGGAGTGTTGTTGCTATTGTTCAGCGGTTGCCAAGATCGTAGCAGCCGATAAACGCACTCTCGGACTGTTCTAAAATTACGGCATCAGTATATTTTGGTCAGATTTTAAGTCAAGGTAAAAATACTTTACGACCGTTAACATAGCGAATAAGCAAGTTAATATGGATATATAACGCTGTTTGTCAGTGCTTGGCCAGCTGGCAGAGTTCTGTGAGGACACCGCCGCTTGCTTTAGGGTGAATAAAGGCGATACTCGCCCCGTGGGCTCCTTTGCGTGGTGTCTTGTCGATCAGGCGGATCCCTTTGGTTTGTAATTCGACCAGAGCGGATTCAATGTTGTCGACTTCATATGCCAGGTGGTGAATTCCTTCACCATTCTTTTCGATGAATTTGGCAACCGGGGAGTCGGAGGAGGTTGGTTCCAGCAGTTCAATCCGGCTTTCGCCAACCTGCAAAAAGGCAACCCGCACTTTCTGTTCGCTAACCTCTTCGGTTCCTTCAAGGTTCATCCCGAGAATATCCCGGTAG
>JAJRWH010000032.1 GCA_024276935.1 Deltaproteobacteria bacterium | reverse complement strand
GTAAGATGCATCACCATCAAGAATTTCAGTTCCGCAAATGGAACAATTACTATCATTCATAAATATGTCCGTTGTTAACGCCAAAACAAAAAAAACCGCCCAGTCGGCACCAGCCGACACAGACGGTCGTCAATTTTCTAAACTGTCCCCTCTTCTACAAACACAATCACCCTCCAGCAAAAGCAAATGATTTGAGGAATATAGAGGATTTGTCCGACAATGTAAATGTCGGACGGGCACTGGGCGTTGGGGAAAATCAGAAGCGGGAGGCGGAAGGCGTTGACTCTCGATTTGAGTTATTCGAAATTTTCGAATAGTTGCTTCAGGTCTTGGGACCTCTCTTTACAATGATTCCAGCAGCGGAAGTAACTCAGGTACATCATCTTGAACAATGCTCCACAGAATGTCATCGTCGATACCAAGATAACCATGAACCAACCGGTTACGAGTCGCAATAATCATCCGCCAGGACTTAATCAGACATAGACCCGTTCCTGCTCAATATATGGCCGGAGTTCAGGACGCAATGCTTTTTCAGTCACCAAGTCTACCGGGCAGCCCATCAGATCTTCCAGATAGAATTGTACGCCAAAGTAGCGTTTGGAGGTTGCAGTGCCATCAAACGCAACCAGAATATCTACGTCGCTGTCATTCTCAGCAGTACCGCGTACTGTCGAACCAAACAGTGCCAGACGTGTAACTCCATAACGAGATTGCAACTCAGCTTTGCTCTGACTCAACAACTCTATGGCTCGTTGTCGATCCATCTTCCACCCTTTCTGAACCATTTACTCGATCTATGACCAGAGGCAAACATACAGACCCATATAATCAGTATAGCCAACCTGACCTTTTACATCCTGTATGAAATCATTTCACCACCCGATTGTAACCAAAAAACATATAGTTCCAGCAATATAGGTCATTTTTGCCCGATTGTAAATGTCGGGCGGGCTCAGGGCGTTTGGCTCTGGGCGTTGGGGAAAATCAGAAGCGGGAAGCGAGAAAGATCAGAGACGGGAAGCAGGAACGGGCAACAGATTGTTCTCACCTCTCATCTCTCGCCCCTGTCCTTTCTCATCTCTCACCCCACTCCTTGCTAATGCGTAGCCTTATCACCCCAGATCGCTTTCAGGCGTTTGTCACGTCCGCAGTTCCAGCGGTAGGCGTTGTAGCGAAATGGGTAGTTCTTGTAGTAGTCCTGGTGGTAACTCTCTGCGCCTTTGATGGGATAAAAGGTTGAAGCAGCCAGGATTGGAGTGACGATTTTTTGCTTTGGAAACATGGCTTCGACCTGTTTTTTTGATTCTTCGGCAATTTTTCGTTCGGTATCGTTGGCGACAAAAATTGCACTCAGATAGGCGCTGCCCTTGTCGCAGAACTGACCCCGATCATCAAAGGGATCGATATTGACCCAGTAATAATCGAGCAGTTGTTTGTAACTGACCTGTTTCGGATCGTAGGTGATTTCAACCGCTTCGTAGTGTCCGCGATGGTCTCCGTTATAGGTCGGGTTTTTCAGGGTACCACCGGTGAAACCGGAGACAACATCGGTGACTCCATCCAGTTTTTCGAAATCGGATTCCATGCACCAGAAACATCCCCCGGCCAATATTGTTGTCTCTGCCGCAACGATTGAACCGAGCGAAAGGAAGATGGCGCAGAACAAAAAGAATAGTTTGGTTTTCATAACACTGCCCTTGACTTGTGAGAGACCGACACATGCATTACTTGAACAGTTTGCTGTATTCTGCGTAGCCTTCTTTTTCAAGATCGGCCTTGGGAATAAAACGCAGAGCCGCTGAGTTCATGCAGTAACGCAAGCCGCCTGGTGCGGGTCCGTCATTGAAGACATGACCCAGATGGGCATCGGCAACCTTGCTGCGGATTTCGGTTCGAATCGAGAAAAAGCTGCGATCAACCTTTTCGACGATCTGTTCCGGTTCAAGTGGTTTGGTAAAGCTTGGCCATCCGGTCCCTGATTCGTATTTGTCGGTGGAGCTGAAAAGTGGTACCCCGGAGATCACATCGACGTAAATGCCCTCTTCGTGGTTATCCCAATAACTGTTGGCGAAAGGCGGCTCGGTGCCATTTTCACGAGTAACCAGATACTGCAACGGTGTCAGCCGCTGACGAAGTTCTTCATCGCTTGGTATCATTTTGTTCTCTTGGGGTGCCATGGTCTGCTCCTTCATCATTGCATTCGACTTCATCGGTTGAGACATAGACATCTTTTCTTTTTTGGGCGTCATCTCTTTACTCTGCACCTGGTGAATGCCAATCAGCACCAGCGGCAGGGTGAGTATTGTGATTATCAGGGTTTTCATGCGACTCTCCCTTTTTCAGTGTGTTTGGTCTTTGCCTGTAAGCTGTCTTTGTTGCTGATCTCATCATAGCGGATCTGTTTAATGACTGCTTAAGTGCCATGTAAAGATTGTGTAAAGATTTCCCGTAAAAAGGCAACCCCAGGCACCTGATTTGACCAGGTCAGCTCATTCAGGGTAAAACCTGACTTCTCGAAGAAACAATATCAATCCAAAAAGGAGAAAACAGATGCCTCAAGCTGAAGCACGCCATATTCTGGTTAAAACCGAAGACGCCTGTAATGATCTGAAGACCAAAATCGAAGGGGGTCTCGATTTTGCTGAAGCGGCTGCCGAGCATTCAGATTGCCCTTCAGGCCGCTCTGGAGGAGCTCTTGGTTCTTTTGGCCCCGGTCAGATGGTGAAAGAGTTTGACGAAGTGGTTTTCAGTGGTGAGATCGGCAAGGTCCTCGGCCCGGTCAAGACCCAGTTCGGTTATCATCTGATCGAGATTACCAGTCGTACAGAGTAAATGGCTGGTCAATTTCAATAAAAAAGGGTCGCTTCACGCGGCCCTTTTTTATTGAAATTCATATTCTTCTGCCTGGTTCACAAGCCATTCAGCAGATCATAATATTCCTGAATCATGCGGATCGACTGCAAGGTACTTTCGTACAACAACCAGCTCAGCACCAGGGTCGCAACCGTCAGACCGATTTTCCAGCCCAACGAGGTATGAGGGCGCAGCCAGAGTAACGGCAAGGCAAAGGGGCCAACAAAACCGATGGCGATAACGATAAAGGTTTTACGTAAATACCAGGGCAACTGCTGTTCGCTGGATGGGCCTGGTCGCGCCTGATTGAGAAATTCACCACAGTGTTTGCATTTAATGGCCGCATCCTGAATCTCTTCGGCGCAAAAAGGACATCTTTTCATTTTTGACTCTCCCGGGTAATCATCCAGATGTTATACGCCTGATCGGTCGCAGTCGCAAATTTTCGCGGATCAGCCCTTCTGGCCACCTGTTTTCTTGACCTTAGAATCCCTGTGCCCTACCCTGTGCATTTCTGTCTTCGTCGCTGTGGAGGAAAGTGCCTGTGCACACCACTCAGGATCTGTTGCAATTCATTTTTTCCGGCCTGACCAGTGGTGCCGTTTATGCCCTGATCGCGCTGGGATTCTGTGTGGTCAACAACACCATGGGGATCGTCAATTTTGTTCAGGTTGACTTTGTCTCACTGGGTGGAATGCTGATGTTTTCAGCCCTGTTCGCTGTCGGCCTGCCGATGATTCCGGGCCTGTTACTGGCGGTTGCCGGGGTGGCCCTGTTGGCCATGCTGGTCGAACGAGTCGGTCTGCGCCCTTCGCGCTCGGATCATCATCTGGTGCTGATTTTTCTGACCGTCGGCCTGTCGATCATTCTACGCGGCATCATGAAACTGATCTGGGGCAAAAACCGCATGGCCCTGCCCCCGTTAACCCCTGACAATCCAATCCACATCTGGGGCGCAACGGTCCTGCCCCAAACCTTGTGGTTGCTGCTGCTGACCTGTGTCGCTATCGCGTTGTTAACCTGGTTCTTTTATCGCACGTCTCTGGGATTATCGATGCGGGCCGTGGCCAGCAATCCGACCGCAGCGGCTGTTGTCGGTATTCCACCCGGACGTATAAGAATGACCAGTTACGCCATAGCAGGCGCCCTGGGCGGTTTGGCCGGAGTGCTGGTGACACCGATTACGACCCTCAGTTATGATGTCGGCGTACTTTTGGGACTAAAAGGTTTTGCTGCCGCGATTCTGGGCGGATTCGGATCATTCCCCGGGGCGATTCTGGGTGGAATCGGTCTCGGCCTGCTCGAATCTCTCTCAGCAGGATATCTGTCGAGTGCTTACAAGGATGTGGTGGCCTTTGTCGTTCTGCTGCTGGTGCTCTTTGTCCGGCCCAGAGGGTTGCTGGGGAAATGATGATAAAAGTTACCGGGATCCTCAGCTGAAAGCACTGCACAAGACGCTCGAGCCCGGTATCACTGAATGAATAAACAAACCGCTGCTCCCGTTTAACCCGTGTGAGCCTGCGAGCCGGGGCCCTTAAGCTTTCAGCTGGGCTGAGAACGATAAGTTTTTGTTTGCCCAAAAAAATTGCAAGGACTACCGAAACCTTGCAACAGAAATAAAAAAGCCATTTTTTGCTTACTTTTTGAGGGCTTGGTCAAAAAGTAAGGCGGCTGTCGGGTCGCGTCCCGACGACCTTGATTTTGACCTCTAAAACATAAAGAACAAGGCATAATCCACCATGAAACAAAAAATCGAACTCTTAATGGGCAACGAAGCCATCGGGCAGGGTCTGATCGAGGCCGGTTGCCAGATCGCTGCGGCCTACCCTGGCACGCCATCGACTGAAATTCTCCAGGCGATTATCGACCGCCGGACCCAGGCCGCAGAGCCGCTGCATATCGAATGGTCCGTCAATGAGAAGATTGCCTTTGAGGTGGCACTGGCCGCCAGTTACACCGGCAAACGGTCGGTCGCGGTGATGAAACAGGTTGGGCTGAACGTCGCCGCTGACCCCTTTATGCGCACCGCCTATCTCGGTGTCAAAGGGGGCATGTTGACTATCGTCGCCGACGATCCCGGTCCTCACAGCTCGCAGAACGAGCAGGACACCCGGCTTTTCTGCCTCCAGGCCCGGGTGCCGGTATTTGACCCGGCCAGTCCTGCCGAAGCCAAAGATCTGGTGCCCCTGGCCTTTGAACTCTCTGAAAAATATGAGATGAATCTGGTGTTGCGTCCCACCACCCGCATCTGTCATTCGCGACAGAATGTCGAGCTCAATGCCCCTCAAAAGCTGGAACGCAACGCAAACTTTGAAAAAGACCCCACCCGCTGGGCAGCAACCCCGGCCTTTTTGCCTCAGCTGCACCGCAAACTCAACGCCAATCTGGAAAAAATTGCTCGAGAACCTGAGCTGCAACCAAAATTGAGCCCAGGTGACGGCAGTCATCCACACACCGCCCTGGTTGCTTCGGGGATCGTTTATGCCCATCTGGTCGACCTGCTCGATGAACTGGGGCTGAGGGACCAGATCGACCTGTTTCAGGTTCTGATGCCCTACCCGCTTAATCCTGACTTCAGCAAATGTTTGCAGCAGGATTATCAGCGGGTCCTGATTCTGGAAGAAACCTATCCCCTGATTGAACTGCAACTGGCCCATCCCGGTGCGGTCGGCAAGCAGGATGGTACCATCCCGCGTGAAGGAGAACTGACTCCAGACATTATCCATCAGGTTCTGGCTGATTTTCTCGGTCTGCCCTCACCGCAGGAGCTACCCCCGCCTCACCGTGGCCAGCGTCCTTCGCTCTGTCCCGGCTGCCCGCACCGCGCCGCTTTTTACAGCATCAAACAATGCTTTCCCAAAGGGATTTTCCCTTCTGACATCGGTTGCTACACCCTGGGACTGAATCTGGGAGCGGTCAACACGGTTCATTGTATGGGGGCCTGCATCAGCCAGGGGGCCGGGTTTTATCAATCCTATGCTCAGGATGGTGAGTTCCCGACCATTGTCGTGACAATCGGTGATTCAACCTTTTTCCACGCCGGAATTCCCGCCTTGATCAATGCAGTCATTCAGCAGGCGCGCATTATCGTCGTGATTCTGGATAATGCCACCACCGCCATGACCGGTGGCCAGCCGGTCCCGCACATGGGGGTTGCCGCGGCAGAAAAGGCCACCAGGGCCATTGCCATTGAACCTTTGGTTAAGGCCAGTGGCGTCGATTTTCTTGAAACCTGTGATCCCTATGACAAACCGGCTTTTGAACAACGGTTAAAAGAGGCAGATGCCTACATTCGAAGTGAACAGGGGGGTGTGGCGGTGCTGATCTCACGCCATGGCTGCATTATGGACCCCCATGTTCGCAAAATGCAGGTTCGCTTCAAGGTGACCATTGAAGACAACTGTGTCGGTTGTCGCAAGTGTGTTGAAGCCTTCGAATGTCCGGCACTTTCCATGGACAACGAAAAGAATATCGCCCTGGTCAACCAGGACCGCTGCATCGGCTGTGGCACCTGTATCCCGGTCTGTCCGGTCGACGCGATCATCAAGGAGGAAAGATCATGAAACAGCAGATCATCGTCAGTGGCATCGGCGGCCAGGGTGTGCTGTTTCTGACCCGCGTCATTGCTCAGGCAGCCGTCAACCGGGGCATCGCGGTTCTGACTTCTGAAACCCACGGTATGGCCCAACGGGGTGGCACCGTCCTCTCAACGATCAAGGTCGGTGATTTTTCCAGCCCACTGATTCGTACCGGCCAGGCAGATGCAGGGCTGCTACTCTGGGAGGAGAATCTGCCCGTTCACAAACCACTCCTCAAAGAGAATGGTCCTCTACTTGTCAATACCGCGG
Organism: Deltaproteobacteria bacterium; assembly: GCA_024276935.1. GTDB lineage: Bacteria > Desulfobacterota > Desulfuromonadia > Desulfuromonadales > Geopsychrobacteraceae > Geopsychrobacter. Next base: position 4,867 of record JAJRWH010000032.1, on the reverse strand, counting down.
CATCAGGGCCGGGAGAACGAATTGACGCCTCGGGAATTGCCCGAAATCTGGGCAATGCGGTTCTGGCCAACCTGGTCCTGCTCGGCTTGGCCATCAGGCAAGAGTCTCTGTTCTGCACCGCCGAAGAATGTGAAACCGCCATCAAGCAGCTGGCACCACCAAAATTCGTCGATCAGAACCTTAAAGCATTTCACGAAGGTTTGAACGGTAACTGATGTCAATCAAAGAAAAAATCCTCTATTTCATCACCCTGCACCATACCGGACTGACCGTCAGTGGCTTCAGCCTGGCGTTGGTGCTTTTTCCGCTGTTTGAGGATAATCCCTACACCCTCGGCCTGACCAATCTGATTGCCATCTATGTGATCATCGTTGTTGGGCTTAATCTGTTTATCGGTTATGCCGGGCAGATTTCTCTGGGCCATGCGGCATTCTTTGGTCTGGGCGCCTACGGCTCGGCCATCGCGACGGTGACTTTCGGTCTGCCTGCCTGGCCATCCATGTTCGGGGTTGCGGTGCTGGTCGCCCTGGTTGCTCTGCTGGTTGGCGTGCCGACCCTGCGTCTCAGCGGTCATTATCTGGCCATGGCCACTCTGGGGTGCAATATTGTCGTTCACACCATCATGCTGCAATGGGACCAGGTCACCGGCGGGCCCAGTGGTTTTCCCGGTATCCCCTCTTTGAGTATTGGCGGGTTTGTTTTTGATGATGAAGTCCGGCTGCATTATCTGCTCTGGAGTTTTGCCCTGCTCGCTTTGCTGCTGGCTCTTAATCTGGTCCGCAGTGGAGTCGGACGTGGACTGGCGGCACTGGCCGGTGATGAAACAGCGGCGGCGGCCCTGGGCGTCGATACCCAACGGGCCAAGATCAAAGTTTTTGTTCTCTCGGCAGTCTTTGCCTCGATTGCCGGAAGCCTGTTTGCTCATTGTTACAATTTTGTCAGCCCCGATTCATTTGATATCTTTGCCTCAACCGATATGGCCATTATGGTGGTGGTTGGTGGGATGGGCTCGATTTGGGGTTCGGTCATCGGTGCCGGGCTGCTGACGTTGCTGCCCGAATGGATCGATATTTTTGAAAACTATAAAGATCTGATTCATGGCTTGATTCTGGTGCTGATCCTGATGTTTCTGCCCCAGGGACTGATGACGGGTCTCTACGAAAAAATCACTGACAAGATCACCTTGAGAAGGCAGAAAAATGCTGCATCTTGAAGAGGTTGGCAAACGCTTCGGTGGCCTGCCCGCACTCGATCAGGTCAGTTTTTCGGTTCCACGTGGTCAGGTTACGGCCCTGATCGGACCAAACGGAGCAGGCAAAAGTACCCTGATCAATTGTATTACCGGGGTTCTGCACCCCACCACCGGATCGATCCGCTTTCTTGATCGTCAGCTGACGGGTCAGGCAGCGTATGCGATTGCCCGCCTGGGTATTGCCCGGACCTTTCAAAACCTGAAACTTTTTCCGCGTCTTTCGGTGCTTGACAACGTTCTGACCGGGCTAAGCTGTGAGGCGGGACACTCTTTGACCATGGCCATGCTGCGCCTGCCCTATCTGCGCCATCGCGAACGTCAGCTGAAATTGCGTGCCCTTGAAGTGCTGGACCGATTTGACCTGGCCGACAAATCCCGCTTGCCGGTTGGCACTCTGGCCTACGGGGACAAAAAACGGGTCGAACTGGCACGTGCCTGCGTCGCCGAACCAGAGTTGATTCTGCTTGATGAACCGGTCGCGGGACTCAATGCTGAAGAGACGGCAAGTGTGGGCGAACAACTCAAACAGCTGCGTAGCGCAGGCCAGACCCTGCTGCTGGTTGAACATGATATGGAACTGGTGATGGGGATTGCTGATCAGGTGGTGGTTCTTGACAGCGGATGCTGTATCGCCCGCGGCACGCCCGCTGAGGTGCGGAATAACCCCCTGGTCCTTGAAGCCTATCTGGGGCAGATGGAGGCAACGGCCTGACATGCTGAAGATCACAAACCTCAGCGCTCATTACGGCGCAGCCCAGGCATTATTTGATGTTGACCTGGAAATGGCTGGCGGAGAAACACTGGCTCTGGTCGGAGCCAACGGAGCCGGGAAAAGCACCCTGCTCAAATCTATTATGGGACTGGTCAGGCCCAGTGCGGGTCAGATCTTGCTCGAAGGCAGAGATGTCACCGCCAGCAGCCCGGCCCAGATGGTGCGTCGCGGACTGGCCCTGTCGCCGGAAGGTCGCGAAGTTTTCGCCGAACTGAGTGTCAGCGAAAATCTCGCTCTGGGAGCCCTGGCACAAAAGCCGGGCAAGAAAGAACTGGCGATCCGCTGCGACGAAATCTTCCAGCGTTTTCCCAAACTGGGTGAACGCCGCGAGCAGTTGGCCGGAACCCTGTCTGGGGGTGAACAGCAGATGCTGGCGATGGGACGTGCCCTGATGGCCCGACCCAAGTTGTTGCTGCTGGATGAACCCAGTCTGGGTCTGGCGCCATTGATCTGTGACGAAATCTTTGCCATTATCCACCAACTGGCCAGAGCTGGCACCAGTATTTTGCTGGTTGAACAAAATGCCGCCCGGGCCCTGTCTGCGGCAGACAATGCCTACCTGCTGGCCAATGGCCGGGTGGTCGAAAAAGGGGCCAGTTGTGACTTGCTGGGAGACCCGGTTTTACGGGCGGCCTTTCTCGGTTCTGCGACAGATGACAATCCGGCTGCCAGCCGCCTGGGAGCCGCCGGTCTGACAAATATCCGCCTGGAGAAACCTGCTATGCACCAACAGAATTTTATACCTGACTTTCCCTCTCAAGAGGCACTGCAAAAACACCAGCTGGATGGATTGCAATGGACAGTTCGCCATGTTTTTGAAGGGTCAGGTTTCTACCGAACCCGACTCGACGAAGCAGGAATAACACCGGACGATATCCATTCTCTTGCTGACCTGCAACGTCTGCCGTTCACCACTGCGGATGATTTACGTGCAGGCTATCCCTTTCCCCTGCGCTCAGTCCCGTTTGAACAGATCGTCAGGGTCCATGCCAGCTCTGGCACCACCGGCAAACGCAAGGTCCTTTGCTATACCCAGAAGGATCTGGATGACTGGACCGACTTTTTTGCCCGCTGTTACCAGATGGCCGGGGTCACGCCTCTCGACCGGGTACAAATTGCGGTCGGTTACGGGGTATGGACGGCGGGAATGGGCTTTCAGCTCGGCTGTGAAAAGATTGGGGCCCTGGCAGTACCGGTCGGTCCCGGCAATATCGATATGCAAATTCAGTTTCTGCTCGATTTTCAATCGACAGTCTTTTGCTCTACCGCCTCAATGGCCCTGTTGATGGCTGAAGAAATTCATCGCCGTGGGGTTGCAGATAAAATCGCAGTCAACAAAATCATCTATGGTTCTGAACGTTCGAGTCGCTCGATGCGGCAGAAGATTTCCGAGCTGTTTGGAGGGGCCGAGCTTTTCGATATCACCGGCTTGACAGAACTCTACGGTCCGGGAACCGGCATCGAATGCCGTGAACATGACTGCATCCACTACTGGGGTGATTATTACATTCTCGAAATTCTTGACCCTGAAACCTTGCAACCTGTTCCTGAAGGTGAATGGGGCGAAATGGTTATTACCAGTCTGGCCAAAGAGGGGGCTCCCCTGATCCGCTACCGGACCCGCGACATCACCCGCATCATTCCCGGCCGCTGTGCCTGCGGATCACCCCTGCCCAGGCACTCTCGAATCAAGGGCCGCTCTGACGACACCATTAAATTCCGTGGCGTCAATATCTACCCCTCAAGTATCGACACCATCCTTTCGGCGGTTCCCGGACTGGGTTCCGAGTACCAGATTCATCTGACCCGCAAAGAGAGTTCAGGCCGCGACAATATGCGGCTGGTTGTTGAACGGGCTGAAGCTGTCACTGACAACCGCAGTGCAGAGCTGATTCACGAGGCAGGTCACCAGATCAAGAAACAGTTGATGGTTTCGGTCGAAATCGAACTGGTCGGTTATGGTGAACTGCCACGCTCGGAACGGAAAAGTCAACGGGTTTTCGATACCCGGATTCAGGATGAGATTGTTTAACTTTGCGGTTCACAGTAGACTGCAAAGCAAAGCAAACCAGTGCTGCTATGGTCTCGGGGTGACCTGGTGAAGGGTGTCTGTCGCCCGGATGGCGACAGTCAAGCCCCAGGGATGGGTTTATGCGTCCCTTCACATGGGCAGCGCGAGACCATTTATGATTCATAGGATATTACTTCAACCTGTAAAGGAGAGTTGCAATGAAAAAAATGGTGGGAATTCTGATCTCCCTGCTTCTGCTGGCCACGCCGCTGCTGGCCGCTGACAGCATTAAACTGGGAGCCCTTTTCGATCAGTCGGGTCGTGCAGCATTCATCGGCACCCCAACCCGGTTGGTCGCCGAGCTGGTGGTGGACAAAATCAACGCCGAAGGTGGCATCAATGGCAAAAAACTCGAACTGGTGATAGCCGATACTCAGGCCAGCCCTGCCAAGGCAACATCAATCGTCAAAAAATTCATCTACAAAGAGAAGGTCAAGGCAATTATCGGCCCCACTCTGACCGACACCGGAATGAGTGTGAAAAAGGTTGTTCACAAAGGTCAGGTCCCCATCTTCATGACGGTGGGTGGCGATCCGGTCATTATGGGTGGTGACCGCTTCGGACCTTTTGACTGGGTCTTCAAATCTCCCCAGCGCTCAAGCATTGCAGTCGAGCGATTGTTTATCTATCTGCAGCAAAAAGGGTTGACCAAAGTCGCATTGCTGACAGCCGCTGACGGTTTTGGTAAAGACGGCGCACGCTGGATGAAGAAACTGGCACCCAAATATGGCATTCAAATTGTGATCGAAGAATCATTTGGCACCCGTGACAG
>JAJRWH010000031.1 GCA_024276935.1 Deltaproteobacteria bacterium | reverse complement strand
TACGGAACAATTCCGCACCAAACACTTATCGAGGCTCTAAAATGCAGGGGCCGGTCTTTGCGACCTGGTTCTCCCTGCCACCTGGAATCACGCGCGTACCCTTGTGCCGGCCCAGTCAAGGCAGGCGGGGTGAGAGAAAAGGACGGTCAGGCTGATCCGCCCAGGGCAATCTTGCGCACTTCTTCCAGTCCAACCTCATCGACCAGCTTGCCAATCCGGCATTTGCGGTTCTGGGAGATGAACCAGTTGATCAGCCGCTCGATGGCGGCCAGGGCCTCTTCTTCGCTGGGAATATGTTCCAGCAAACGTCGACTGAGACGTGGTGCCGAACCACCATTGCCACCAACCTGCAAATGCCAGCCTTTTGATGTTCCAAGCAGGGCAATGTCTTTGATACAGGCTTCTGCACAGTCATTCATGCATCCGGAGACCGAGATTTTCAGTTTCCAGGGCAATATTTTCGCCTGATAACGTTCGTCCAGTTTCAAGCCCGCTGCGACTGAATCTTGCTGTCCTCTTTTACAGCATTCGGTTCCGGGACAAATTTTGACTGACCGGATACAGGGCCCAAAGGGACGAGCTCGACGCATACCTTCAAGATCATTCCAGGCTGAATCGATATCCTCTTCAGCGAGGCCGAGAAGCATCACCCGCTGGCCACTGCTCAATTTAAGCCGGGCACCATAGCGGCGGGCAACTGTCGCGATTTGTTCCAGCTGTTCCGGGGTGGTCAGACCTGCGGGAATATGAGGAGTGATGGCATAGGTTTTTCGATCACGCTGAATGATTGCCTCCTTATCAGAAATATCCAGTTTCAAGATTTACCATCCTTTAGTTCATGGAAAAATGGAGCAAACAAGGAACACTCTTACGTGTCCTGACGATTCTTTTCTATCTGACCAAAAACCAGCATTCCGCCATAATGGCCGAGCATGGTCACGCAAAAGAGTGCCGCAACGCCCAGAATCAGAAAAAACCAGGTGAGCTCCCCACCTGTTTTGAGTAAATCCGGATTATTGTACCGCAGCCAGAACATCTCGAAACAGACCAGCACCAGACAGCCCCCATAGATCAATTTACGATGAAAGATTCGGCTTTTCGCTCCGGCATAGTGCTGTCGCCAGCTGAGAATACCTGTTGTCAACGTCGCCAGGGCACTTAGGGGGATTAATCCCAGCAACAGATAGATACCATGGTCGAGAGTTTCAATCCCGACCACCAGATAGAACACCAGAAACAGGGCAAGGGTCGGCAGCAGTGCATTGGGAAAGTGGGCCATCACCGCATGCGGCATGAAGGAGTCTTTCATCTCCTGCAACAATCCGGTTGAAGACCCAGAAACAGAGGCCCTGTCGCCTTCATCCTCCAGTAACTCGAATTTTTCGGCTCCGACCCCGCAAACCGGGCAGATGTCGGGGGGCGTTTCGCCCCGGTGGATATAGCCACAGACTGTACAACGCCAACGTTTTTCCATCCTCACCTCCCAACGGTGTTTCGATTTGACTCCCCTGCGGGAACCTCTATAATCGTGACACTATTTCAACCCTCAAACCGAGAATCAAAAACTGGCAACAGTGTGCCAGTTCCTTTATGGTCCTGCAAGGAGAGAGAAAAATGAAAGCCGTTCTTATTGATGAATTTGGCGGTGTCGATGTTCTGAAAGTTGGTGAAGCTGAACGTCCACAACCCAAGAGTGATGAAGTTCTGATCAAGGTCGTTGCGACCAGCATCAACCGTCCTGATCTGGTTCAACGCGAAGGAAAATATCCGCCACCAGCTGGTGACTCCGAGATCCTCGGCCTCGAAGTTGCGGGAACGATTGAAGAAATTGGTAGTGATGTCAGTGGCTGGAAAGTTGGTGACCGGGTCATGTCTCTGGTTGGCGGCGGTGGCTACGCTGAGTATGCGGTCGCCTATGCCTGTCATCTGATGCCGATTCCTGAGAGTATGAGCTTTGAAGAAGCGGCCTGTGTCAATGAAAGCTACATCACCGCTTTTCTCAACGTTTTTATGCTTGGCAACCTGCAGGATGGTCAGACCGCGATCCTTCACGGCGGTGGCGGCGGGGTCAATACCGCAGCGATCCAACTGGCCAAAGCTCTGACACCCAACGCCAAACTGATTGTAACGGCCCATCCTTCCAAGCTCGAGCGCGTCAAAGAGCTGGGAGTCGATCTGGTGATCGATTTTACCGAAACGCCTGATTTCAGTGAGGCTGTCAAGGAATTCACCAACAAAAAAGGGGTCAGCGTGATTCTCGATCATGTTGGCGCCAAATACCTGAAACCGAACATGGCCAGCCTCGGCTACACCGGCAAGCTGGTGATTATCGGCATTATCAGCGGCATCAAGGCCGAGCTTAACCTGGCACTGATGATGGTCAAGCGCCAGCAGATCATCGGCAGTGTTCTGCGCAGCCGCCCGGTTCCTGAAAAGGGAGAAATCGTCGCCGAATTTACCCGCCGCGCCCTGCCAAAGTTTGCTGACCGCTCGATTGTCCCCATCATCGAAAAGGTCTTTGATATCGAACAGATTCAGGACGCCCATCGAATGATGGAAGAGGATAAGCACTTCGGCAAGATCGTCCTCAAGATCAGCTAGATTGTCCTCAAGATCAGAAAAGACAATCTGAGCCACCAAGGCACGAAGGACTCAAAGGAAAAACCAAAATCTTTTTACGATTTTACGGCTTTCTTAGTGATCTTCGTGTCCTGGTGGCTAAATAATTAATCCGGCTTTTATCTCAGCAGGTAAGGCTTTACCAGCGTCAGCGCAATTCCCGACATCATCAGACAGACCAGACCATCCAGAATTCGCCAGGCACTGCGGCGGCGAAAAAATGGTGCCAGCAGCGGGCCACCAAACCCCAGGGTAAAAAACCACAGAATCGAGGCGGTTATCGCTCCGCCACCAAAGACCAGGCGCTGATCAAGGGGAAACTGCCCCCCGATACTGCCGATCAATACCACCGTATCAAGATAGGCGTGTGGATTGAGAAATGTGACGGCGAGGGTCGAGAGGATCAAGGCGCCAGGTGTCACGGGCAATCTCTTGTCAACCTGCAACCCGGTACTGCCCCGCAAGGCCGAGCGCAAAGCAAAACACCCGTACGCTGCCAGCAAAGTGGCCCCTGGCTGCAAAACAACCAATTGATCGAGGTTACCCCCGCACATGAGCGGGTGCGTCTGTACTGGCATTGCTGGAATCTGTCTTCAGAACTGCTGAATGATCTGGAGGATTGTTTGCGGCAGGTCGCAGGTGAACGCCTGTGGCAGGAGGATGTGACCAGCTAAGCGGTTTCACGGCAGCAGCCCCTGATATTAACGCCGTTCCAACAGCAACCGCACGCCCAGCCCGAGCAGCAACAAACCGCACACACCTTCAAGCCAGCGATGAAGTGCTGAGGAGAGGAGCGAGGCACGAAAACGGTCAAGCAACAACGAAAGGAGACAGAGCCATAAAAAGGCCATCCCAAAGTGAATTGCCGCCAGAAATAATGATTTTAACAGGACCGGATCATCTGCGTGGATAAACTGGGGCAGGAACGCCAGATAAAAAATTGCTGTTTTGGGATTAAGAACATTACTGGTTACGCCTTCGACAAAGCTGCGGCGACGTGAGACGGGTTGTTTCAGGTGCGCGGCAACCTCAGGCCGGGAACCGGTCTGCAGCGCATCGCGGAGTGACATCAACCCCAGCCAGCCGAGATATGCCGCTCCGGCAATTTTAAGCAGGCCGTAAAGCGTCGCAGAAGCCATCAGAATAAGAGAAACGCCCAGTGCCGAAAGTGTTGCGTGAAAAAAGAGCCCGGTGCAAATCCCCGCGGTTGTAACAATCCCGTTTCGCACATCGCCCGTCAGTACATTACGAATTACCAGCAGGGTGTCGGCCCCGGGAGTCAGGGTCAGCACTGCGGCAAAAGCGATAAAGGTTACCAGTGATGTGTCGATCATCTCAGTCATTGTTTTTTGCGGGAGCTTTCAGCCTGAAAGTCAGCAGAACGGCCAATGCGGTTAATCCGGCACTCACCAGGTAACTGGGAACAAAAGTCCGGGTGACCTCAGCCAGCAAACCGGCACTACCCGGACCCAGGATCTGTCCGGCAGCAAAAAAGAGGGTCAGAATGCTGAACCCGCTGGCAGCACGTTCGATCCCCAGATATTCGGCCACAGCAGCGGCCATAATTGTTGGCACCGCAAAAAGCACCACCCCATAAAAAATCACCGACAACCAGAGAGCCCAGGTTCCGAGCTGGCCACCAAGCCCGGCCAGAAGGTAGGCACAGGTAAACATACCATAGACCAGGATCATCCCGTTGCGCCGCCCAATCCGATCTGACACACTGCCAAACAGAATCCCTGAAAATAAAGCAAAAAAACCGACCCAGGACCAGAGCTGACCCGCCCGGGCTTCGCTGAAACCATAATCATCGACCATGGTTGTTACGATAAAGGTTCCGTAAACCATGTAGGTCAGGCCAAAAATCAGATAGATCACTCCCAGCTGAAGAAGAATACTGCCAGGAGTCCGGCCCTTCATTTCAGACAATTCAACCGCCTCAAAACGCCCACAGGGTTCAAGGCCGAGGTCGGTCGGATCATTGCGAACAATCAACCAGGCCACCAGGGCAGCAACAAGGCTGACAACCGCCAGGACCAGCCAGCTGGCCCGCCAGCCATACAGCTGATTGAGTTGTGGAACCACCTGCCCGGCAATAATGATGGCCAGACCATTGCCCGCAATGATTAAGCCGGCAGCCAGACCACGCTTGTTGCGCCGAAACCAGTGAGAAACCAGCACCATGGTCGGTATATTGGCAAAACCGCTGCCTGCACCAACCAGCCCGTACAGAAAAACAAGGGGCCCCAACGTATCAACCCGACTGATGGCAAACATGCAAAGACAGATCAGAACCAGACCACTGCAAATGACGGCCCGGGGGCGATAACGACGGATCAGCCAGGGGGCCAGGGCAACCGACAGCAGATAGCCAACAAAGTTGCCGGTACTGATCAGCCCCATCTGATCATACCCCAGAGCCAGGCCCTGACGCATGGCAGGCAGAAGCAGCCCGAAAGCAAAACGGGCCAGCCCCAGGCAGGCGAAGAGGGTCAATCCTCCCGAGAAGACAATAAGCCAGCCATAGTGAAATGGAATTTTACGAGCCGGAATCACGCGGACCTTTCCAGATTTTGTTCGGTCGGCAGTTGCTCGGCGATAGCGGCCATCACCCGTTCAACGATTGCAATGTGGGTTTCTTTGCAATTTTCCAACGCAAACAGATCGTCAAAATTCAGCGGCGCCCCGAAACTGACCCGGGCCTGCTGGGCAAAACCGGGAAATTTCCAGTGATTCAGGCCGCTAAGAGCCGTCGGAATCACGACCGGACGATGATCGTAGATCAGCTTTCCGACCCCGCGGTTGCCTTTGCCAAGCTGACCATCCTTGTGCCGGGTTCCTTCTGGAAAGAGCATGACCTTTTCTGTTTCAAGAAGTTTACCCAGGTGTTTTCCCGCCTTGAGGTCACGACCGCGCCGAACCGGAAAGGCTCCCCAGCTGCGAAAAATGGCCCCGAGCAGAGGATTGCGGAACAACTCCTCCTTGGCGGGAGCCCAGAGCATTTGCAAGGGAAAGGATCTGAGTATCGCCCAGGGAAGAAAAATTGTTTCGTAACCCGAGATATGGTTTGAGGCAATTAGAACTCCGCCGGTTTGCGGAATATTTTCGATGCCACAAATGTGAAAACGATTGATTCCCGAAGCATAGATGCCAACAATATAAGCCGAAAAAAGCGCCCACAAACGTCTGATAAAAGAAGTTTTCACTGCGTTTAGAATCCTTTCAAATCATTTTTGTCGGTAGGCAGTATAACCGATCATTACCAGACGAGGGAAATATCTTCCCTCGCAATAAAGATCCGTATCTTTCACCGGGACCAAGGATGATTGGTTTTTCTCCCCTTCGGTAAAAATTGACGGGAAACATTTTGTTGCAGCTGACAAAGAAGCTCTGAATGCTATACTTCAATCAAGAGGCTGTCGGATTGTCAAAGAGGCAAATCAAGGGATCAGATCCCCGGATAAAGGAGAGACCGATGCTACCGAATTATAAATCGATTCTCGTCACCACCGACCTGAGTCCTCATGCAACCCATGTTTTCAAACATGCGGTGATGCTGGCGCGACAGAACAACGCCGAAATGCACCTGCTTCATGTTGTCCCGCAGGTCGACTCATCTGTCCGCAGTTATGTGGCAACAGTCCTGGGTAGTGACAGTCTGGAAAAACTGGAACAAAGTCATCAACAGGATGCCCTGCAAAAAATCCGGGCTGAAATTGAAGAATTTACCAAGGCCGAACTGGCAGATCATCCTGAAGATCTTAAACGTTTTACCGGCGTCGATATCCGCCAGGGCAATCCAGTTGAACAGATTCTTGCCGCCGCCGAACAATTTGATGCCGACGTGATCGTGATGGGCACCCACAGCAAAGGAATGCTTGAGCACGGATTTCTTGGCAGTGTCGCTGAAAAAGTTTTACACAAGGCCGGACGCCCGACCTTTGTCATCCCCCTGCCCAAGCATCAGTAATTAAGTACAGGCCCTGTCCTTCATTCGGTGACAGGGCCTTTTTTGTGGCCTCATCCGGCTAATCCCGTTATTCTCCATCTGTGTGCCAACGATTTTTTCGATCTGATTCCCGCGGAGAAGATCAATGCCCGATCTGACAATGCTACCAGCCTGGCAGGCCCTCAAAAAACATCATGCCCAGTGGGGCGGAATCAAGATACGTGAATTGTTCAACGACAACCCGCAACGATTCGAACAATTCTCTTTACAACTGGATGATCTGCTCTTCGATTTTTCCAAGAACCGCCTCACAGACCAGACGATCAAACTTTTGACCGATCTGGCTGATCAGGCGGAACTCCGTAAACAGATTGACGCTCTTTTCAACGGTGAAAAAGTTAACCCAACCGAAGGCAGAGCCGCCCTGCACACGGCGCTACGCAACCGCAGTGATCGCCCTGTCCTGCTGGAAGGACAAGATCTGATGCCACAGATCAATCGGGTTCTGCAACAGATGGAAACCTTTGCCAACCAGGTCCGTAACGGCAGCTGGCGCGGATATACCGGTCAACTGATCACCGATGTTGTCAATATCGGTATCGGTGGCTCTGATCTGGGGCCTCTGATGGTGACCGAGGCGCTCAAGCCTTACACCCGTGACAAGCTTCGAAGTCACTTTGTTTCAAATGTTGACGCCAGTCAGCTGTGCGAAACACTCAAACAGCTCAACCCGGAAACCTGCCTGTTTCTCATCGCTTCAAAAACCTTTTCCACTCAGGAAACCCTGACAAACGCACACTCGGCCCGCGACTGGTTTCTGGCTCATGCCAAAGAGCAAAAACATGTCGCGCGTCATTTTGTTGCCATGTCGACCAACCGTAAACGGGTCAGTGATTTTGGGATTGATCCGGCCAACATGTTCGAATTCTGGGAGTGGGTGGGTGGACGCTATTCGTTGTGGAGTGCGATCGGGCTTGCAATTGTCCTGGCCATCGGCATGGATAACTTTAAAAAGCTACTTGCCGGAGCCCATCTGGTTGATGAACATTTTCGTACCGCGCCATGGCATAAAAATATCCCGGTACTGATGGGGCTGATAGGCTTGTGGAATACCGATTTCTGGGGAGCTGAAAGTCAGGCGATTCTCCCCTATGATCACTATCTGCACCGCTTTCCTGCCTATCTGCAACAGGCAGACATGGAAAGTAACGGTAAACGCGTGACCGTTCAGGGACAACAGGTCGATTACCCGACTGGCCCCGTCGTCTGGGGAGAACCGGGAACCAATGGCCAGCATGCCTTTTATCAATTGATCCACCAGGGGACACGCCTGATCCCCTGCGATTTTCTTGCCGCAGTCAACAGCCACAACCCCCTTGGTGAACACCAGAATATTCTGCTGGCCAATTTTCTCGCCCAAAGTGAAGCCCTGATGAAAGGAAAAACGGCCGCAGAGGCCCGGCAGGAAATGGCCGCCGACGGAGTCCCGGACGCAGAATTGGAACGCCTGCTCCCTCATAAGGTTTTTCCCGGCAACCGTCCAAGCAATACCTTTTTATACCGCCGTCTTGATCCCCAAACCCTCGGGATGCTGATTGCACTCTATGAACATAAAATCTTTGTTCAGGCCAGTCTCTGGCAGATCAACCCCTTTGACCAATGGGGTGTGGAGTTGGGCAAACAGCTGGCACAAAAGATTCTGCCCGCGTTAACCACAAAAGCCCCCCACACGACCCACGACAACTCAACTGCTGGGCTGATTGCAAAGATCCATGACTGGCGGGAATAATCTTTTGTCGGGTCTTCTCTGACGAGAATTTACACAGAATATTCAAAATCGATAAATATGAACAGTTAAACTAAATGAACACAGACACTATATATCAACTGCTTTTTAAGCGAATTCCAGTCTGGGTCAATTCAATTTTTTGCTGTTTGTACAGATTTCCACTTGCCCGCTTGAACTGTTTTTTACTCACCCCCAGAACACGCCGGATCTCTTCTGGTGAGCTATGATCTGTCAAGGGTAGAAACTTCTTGTCAGCCAGGGCCTGCAGTATTCGTTCACGAGCAATGTCTGCTCCTGCCTGCCCGCCAGGATTCAGGCTGAGGTCCACCTTGCCATCCTCACGCAAGCGCGAAACATAACCAACCAGGTGCTGGCCAACCTGAACTTTCGGTGCGTCATCAGCGTAGAGCAACCCTTCACAACGGCCCCCGATAATCATCTTTATTCCCAGGTCAGTCTGTCGCCAGACCTGCAAATCAACCTGTTGTCCAACTCGCAGGCCCTGCGCCGCACCCAGAAAATCGGCAATTCGGCAGGAACCACACAGCATCTCATCTTCATCCAACTCGATCCGCACCAGAGTTCGCTCACCAGAACGGGGCCGAAAAGGGATTTCTTCAATGGCAACCGGCAGTTCAAAGCCTCGCCCCAGATCAAAAATAACCCCTGCAGGCTGAATTTCTTTAATCCTCAGGGCCGCAAAACTGCCAACCTCAGCTTGAGGCAGACGCCGTGTTGCCAGCACCTTTCCATCTTCACCCCGGTAAACGAAAACCTTCACCCTTTCACCCGCAACGACCGAGGGGACAAGTTCAGCCTGCGGCAGAAGCAAAGGTTCAGGAGCTGACATCAGCCAGGCCCCTTGCTGGTCAAGGCGCTCGACGGTAAGGGTACTGACCCGGCCAAGCGGGGGCATATTCTGTTTCATCATTAATCTATCCTGTGTCTTGTCATGTGCCTGAATCAGTGAATGGAAACTGCCAGTACCCGGGCTGCTCAATGGCCAATCTATCTACCAAACAAGAGGTACACCGATTCAGGATATATTAAAAACAGAGATTCTGCTTGAAATACTGCCCCCCGGCAAGTATTTTAAAACAACTTAACAAATTAGCGTGGGGGCGGGCATATGCAGAAACATATCGTTGTCATTGACGATGATCATTTGATTCTCACCATGGCCAAAGACTTTCTTCAGGAGGCGGGGTTCCGGGTTTCAACTTCGGACAACGGGCTCTTCACCAATCATATCATCTACACCAGAAATCCCCCCGATCTGATTGTCATTGACGTCATGATGCCGTTGATGAGTGGCGACCAGAAGATAAAAACCCTCAAGAGCAGGGATCGCAGCCGACAGATCCCGGTCCTGCTGATGTCTTCGAAAGAACCTGCCGAACTGCAACAGTTGGCAGATAGCGCAGGTGCCGATGGCATCATTACCAAACCCTTCACCCCGACCAGTCTGGTTCAATCTGTGCGCAAATATCTGTAAACCGATTATACTTGAGAGACTGAACTCTCACAGGAGGTAACAGATGAGTCTGAACGAGCTACTGACCGCCATGAGTCAGGATTTCATATCCAAAGCAGATCCGGCTGTCCTGTCCATCATGAAAGGTTCGCGCGAACAACTTGAAGCCTCGGGATTGCACAAGCAGGCTCTGGGTGCAGGTTAAAAAATGCCCGATTTTGTTCTGCGTACCTCTACGGGCGAAGAATTTTCAAGTCGCACTGCGCTGCAAAAGGGGCCTCTTCTTCTCTGCTGGTACCGGGGAGTCTGGTGACCGTACTGCAACGCGGAGCTGGAAGCTCTGCAAAAAATTCTTCCCGATATCGAAAAAACCGGCACCACCATGGTCGCCATCTCACCCATGCTGCAAAAATATGCCGGAAATATGATTCGTGACCTGCAATTGACTTTTCCTCTGCTGCTGGATCCCGATAATCGTCTGGCCAAACAGTTTCGTATGGTTTTTAAACTGCCACAAGCGCTCAAGGAGGTCTATCAGGGGTTTGGGATTGATCTGGAACGGTTCAACGGAAACGACCACTGGGAACTCCCCCTCCCTGGCCGCTTTGTCATTGACCGGGACGGAACAGTCATCGACGCCGACCTTCACCCCGATCATACACGTCGTCCTGAACCGGAAAAAACCCTGGAAATCCTCAAAAAGCTCTGAAGTTTGCTCAAATCGACCCACCTCAAAGAGGCAATGTGCCACCACGGACATTGCCTCTTGCTATCTCGGATCTGGGACAAAACGGCTGGACAGATTTGAAGTGCCCTGATATCGTGAGCTAATCTAACCCAGGAGGTCAGCTATGAGTCAGGACAAACAACAACTACCCGCCTGTAGCAAGTGCAGTCCGCTATGGCAGAAACAGGGCAGCACAAACTGCTGGAGCGAACCGGGAAAAGGTCCTGATCGACCATCACACTGCCCTGCCGGGCTGAGTCCTGACATTGTTCAGGGAACCTTTGAACGCTACGTCGAGGAAAGTGAAGACGCAACCCTGGCAAGAGTTGCCGCCCAGGTCGAAGGACTTTGTTATCAGCCTGTTCCGGGCAGCGATGCGGTCAATGCCCGCTGGACCCGGGTTGAAGACACCATCGCCCTGGCCAAGCTGATGAAGTATCGCAAAATCGGTCTTGCCACCTGCATTGGGCTGCTGGACGAAACATCCCGTCTGGCAGATATTCTCAGCGCCCAGGGCCTTGAGCCCATATCTGTCTGCTGCAAGGCCGGAAGCCTCGACAAGCTTGATGTCGGGCTGAAAGAAGATGAAAAAGTTCGGCCCGGAACCTTTGAACCTGCCTGTAATCCAATTGCCCAGGCGGGTGTTCTGAACCAGCACAAGACCGATATGAACCTGATCGTCGGTCTGTGTGTCGGACACGATATGCTCTTTGCCAAACATTCGGACGCCCCTGTTTCGACGATTATCGTCAAGGACCGGGTGACCGGGCACAATCCCATTGCCGTTCTTTATGGCCAGAATTTTTATTATAAACGTCTCCAGAAACAACCGGTCATTCCTGACCCGGATCAGTAAACCCCTTGGCGGCAAACAGCATAATTCGTTGACCTGCCTGAGCTTCTAAAAAAAACCGCCTAATGCCACAGACAGTCCGTGACTTTTCCACAGCAGGACCGGAGCGGTTTTGCCCATATTTTTCTGTAGAATATTCTTGACATCAATGGTCGGCTATCTCTATAGTTTGAGACAAGTAAACCATGGAGGTATCAATCGATGAAGCTTTCAACCAAAAGCCGTTACGGTGTTCGCGCCATGTTCGACATGGCCTATCATGCCGGAACACTTCCGGCCCAGATCAAGGATATCTCTCGCCGTCAGAATATTTCTCCGCGCTATCTTGAACAGATTTTTCAGGATCTGAAAAAAGCCGGGCTCCTCAACAGTCGGCGTGGCCCGCAGGGTGGCTACAGTCTCGCCCGTCCGGCCGAAGAGATCACGGTCAAAGACATTGTTCTTGCGGCCGAAGGTGAGTTACAGCTGGTCAATTGTGTCAAAGGCCTGCGTAAATCAAAAACCGCCGAAGAGGATGGTGAGCAGTCCTGTCAATTTGACAACCGCTGTGTTACACAGCATATCTGGGCGAATGCCAGCAAGATACTGGGCGATTATTTCGAAACCCTGTCTCTTAAATCCCTTTGTGATCAGGCAAAGGAAATGGGGCTTGAAAAAGAGCTTGATCATCGCTTCATGTACTTTATCTGAAAAGCTCACAAACAGCAGGGATCGACATGTCATTGGATAAAAAAATGGCCAGACTTCGCAACCTGCTGGGCGAGATGCAGCAGGTTGTCGTTGCTTTTTCAGGCGGAGTCGATTCAACCTTTCTGCTTAAGGTTGCCAGAGACTGTCTGGGCCCGCAAAATGTTGTTGCCCTCACCGCAACCTCACCCACCTACCCTGAATTCGAATTCGAACAAGCCTGTCAACTTGCCCGCGAAATGGGTGTAGAACAAATTGTTATAGAGAGCAATGAACTCGAAATACCCGGATTCGCCGACAATCCACCCCGCCGCTGCTACCATTGTAAGCATACGCTCTTCAGTCTCTGTCTTGAACAGGCTCAAAAACGTGGCATTGATACGGTTCTTGATGGTTCAAACCTTGATGATCTTAGCGACTACCGTCCGGGACGAGATGCCGTACAGGAGCTTCAGGTCCGCTCTCCCCTGCTGGAAGCAAAGCTCGACAAAGCGGCTATCCGCCAACTCAGTCGGGATCTCGGCCTGCGGACCTGGGACAAACAGGCGTTCGCCTGTCTTTCGTCCCGCTTTCCCTACGGAACAAAAATTACCGCAGAGCGCCTGCGCCAGATCGACACCTGTGAAACCTTTTTACGTGAAAATGGATTTCGCAGCTACCGGGTTCGCTACCACGACACGATAGCCCGCATCGAAGTTGCCCCTGATGAGATCAACAAGATACTCGATCCAAAACTGCGTGAAGAGCTGGTCTCAACCTGTCAACAAGCTGGATTTACCTACGTAACTCTTGATCTTCAGGGGTATCGCACCGGGAGCATGAACGCAACCCTGCCTCAACGGTGAGGTGTGAGGTGTGAGGCGTGAAAAGCAGCCAGAGAGGAGTGACTCTCTCCTTACGCATAGATCGACATCAAATGGAGATCCGTATGCCCAAGAACAGTACTCTGTTGGCCGTCTGTTTTGTCGGCGGTCTGATTGGCGGCCTGGCCTGTAGTCTCTTCATCTGGATGATGGGTAACTGGGGAATCACCTCAATGCTCAATGTCCAGATCGCACCACGCCTGACCGCAGCCTGGCTCTACCCGCGCCTGGTCTGGGGTGGGATCTGGGGAATCGTCTATTTCTTTACTGTCGGTGTCCCACGTGCACGACGACGCTGGGTCCGTAAAGGACTTTATGTCAGCCTGCTACCAACCCTCTACATGCTTTTTTTCGTTTTTCCCTATCAACTTGACAAAGGGCAGGCCGGACTCACTCTGGGATTACTGACCCCGGTTGTTGTTCTGGCTACCAATCTGGTCTGGGGATTTTTTACCGGGGTGTTTACAAGACTTTTCTGGGGCCGATAATGATTCTCGGGGGGAATTCTGCAAAAGCCATCCTGTGCAGCCTGCTCCTGACGTTGCTCCTGGCAACCAATGCTGTTGCGACCACTCGCTCTGGCAATGTCAGCTGGGTCTATGACGGAGACACGATCAGGGTTGCAGGAATCGGCAAAGTTCGACTCATCGGGATAGATACCCCCGAAAAGGACAATTCAGCTCGCGACACCTACTACCTGAAACGCTATCAGATCAAACGAACAACTTTGCGCAACATTGCAAACCGGGCTTTCAGACTTAACCTGTCTCTACTTAAAAACTGCCGGGTCTCCCTGGAGTTTGATCAGGAAAAAACAGATCGCTATGGTCGGATTCTGGCCTATGTTATTCTTCCTGATGGTCGCATGCTCAACCGGCTGCTTCTTGAAAAAGGGTTGGCATCGGTCTACAGACGTTTTGACTTTCGGCTTAAAAAAGATTTTCTTCGGGCAGAACGGTCCGCCCGGAAGCAGAAGCTTGGCCTGTGGCATAAGACAAACTGAAAAAATGAGTAACCCTGACCGCAAGACTCGAGGTAATTATTGTGGAATCATTGACACAACTCAGCCAATTACTTGACCAAAGTTTTGCCGGCATCAGCCTTGGACGTATTCTGCTTGCCGGAACGGTTTTCTTTCTGGCCCTGCTCCTGCGCCAGCTTCTGGCACAGCTTCTGGCCAGAACCCTCTTTGCCACGGTTCGCCGCACAGCAGCCGAGGTTGACGATATCTTGCTGGATCAACTGAAACGGCCAACCAGCTTTCTGGTCATCATCGGCGGTCTTTGGCTGGCGTTGTCTCTCCTCGCCCTCCCGACAGAACCAATCAACCTGTCTGCCAAAGCAGACGTGATCATTCGCGTACTCTTTATCATCAATATCGGCTGGTTTCTCGTTAATTTTGTTGGGCTGCTGGACGCCTGGCTGGGACACTTGACCAAAAAAACGGCCTCAACTCTCGATGACCATCTATTGCCGTTTATTCGCAAAGGCTTACGAACTTTTGTTGTGCTGATGATGTCCCTGATGCTCGCTCAAACCCTTGGCTACCCGATCTCGGGCATGCTTGCATCTCTGGGGATTGGAGGCCTGGCTGTTGCCCTGGCCGCCAAAGACAGTCTGGAAAACATCTTTGGCTCGCTGATGATCATCCTGGATCGTCCCTTTCAAATCGGGGATTGGGTCAAGGCGGGTGATATCGAAGGAACCGTCGAAGAAATTGGCTTTCGCTCAACCCGTATTCGAACCTTTGCCAAAACCCTGATTACAATTCCCAACAGTACGCTCACCAATCTGGCCATCAACAACTTCAGCCGCATGCCGAAACGCCGCATCAAAATGACGGTTGGGGTCAGCTATGCAACAACGCCCAGCCAGATGCGTAAAGCGGTCGAAAATATCCGCCAACTGCTGCGAGAACACCCCGCCATTGATCAGGAATTTTTTCTGGTCAACTTTACCGATTTTGGTGATTCCAGCCTCAATATCCTGATTTACTGCTTCACCCGCACAACGGTCTGGGGCGACTATCTTGACGCCCGTCAGGATGTCTGTCTGAAAATTATGGACCTTCTCGAAGCCATGGACCTGGAAATTGCCTTTCCAAGTCGTACGGTCTATCTTGAAGATCTGCGCTCTTCTGCCAACGACCCAAATCTGCAGGAATCTGCTAAATAACTTGAGGAATCGACCAACAGGTTCTGTTTATTGACAAAGATAGACACCAGGGAGAACAGCATGACAGCGACAGTCTGGATGGCAGATCTTCGTGCCGGCAATCGCGAAAATATGTTTAGCAAACTTGAACGTTTACTCGAACAGGCCGGACTTGAAAAGGTCATTGCCCGGGAAGACCTCAGCGCGATCAAGATCCACTTTGGTGAGAAGGGTGGGCACGCTTACATCCGCCCGGTTTTTATTCGTCGTATTGTCGACTCCATTCGCGCTCTTGGCGGGAAACCCTTTTTGACCGACAGTTGTACTCTTTACCCCGGTCAGCGCAAGGAAGCTGTTTCGGCCTTATGCAATGGAATCGAAAATGGCTTTGCCTATGCCGTTGCCGGGGCACCACTGATTATGTGTGACGGCTTGCGTGGGCAC
Source organism: Deltaproteobacteria bacterium (assembly GCA_024276935.1). Lineage (GTDB taxonomy): Bacteria > Desulfobacterota > Desulfuromonadia > Desulfuromonadales > Geopsychrobacteraceae > Geopsychrobacter. The sequence goes on along the minus strand of JAJRWH010000031.1, from coordinate 2,476 downwards.
TCTTCACGGCGGGTCCCGATTTCAGGTGAGTTGCTAGAGTCTGCTGATATTGGTCTTGAAATTCTTGAAGCTGATAATCTGGTTGTTGTCAGTCATTTCAAATGCCACGAACTGACCGGTTTTGGCGGCACGATCAAAAATCTGGCAATGGGATGTTCAAGTCGCGAAGGAAAACTTGAGCAACATTCAACGATCGCCCCGGTTGTTGCGGCGAAACACTGCACTCACTGTGGTGCCTGTCTCGCAGGATGTGCGCACGATGCCATTGAAATATCGCAGGAAGCGGCGATTGTCACCCCTGAACTTTGTTCAGGTTGTGGGCGCTGTATCAGCCTCTGCCCAACAAGTGCTATCCAGATTCAATGGAATGAAGAATCGGGCAAGGTCATGCGCAAAATGGCCGAGTATGCCCTGGCGGCCCTGAATGAAAAGAATGGAAAATCGCTCTTCATCAATTTTATTACTCAGGTCAGCCCCTCCTGCGATTGCTATGGCCACTCAGACGCAGCCATCGTACCCGACATCGGGATTCTCGCCGCAACGGATCCGGTGGCACTTGATCAAGCCTGTGCCGATCTGGTCAACCAGAGTCAAGGGCTCAATGGCACAGCTCTCAGCACGGGACATGAACCAGGCGGTGACAAGTTTCGGGGCGTTCACCCCAAGATTGACTGGGAAATCACCCTTGAACATGGCGAGAAAATTGGCCTGGGCACCAGAAAATATGAGCTAAAACGCTTGGAGCCGCAAGGAAAGGGTTGGTAACACCGGGGCTCTTTTCCGCTGGATATTAAACCGATCTGGCATTTCAGCCGCCATTATTCACACTCAGCATCAAGCTTGCGGGCCATGTCGGCCAGCAGTTCCAGCCCGCTCTCACCACGAAAGCCATGCAATGGCAGCAGGTAGAACAGATCATCGACCCGCCGAATACCAACGGCACGATAGGGCACGATAAAAGCAGCCCCCAACCCCAGAATCAACAGCACAGCGGCAATCCAGACGATCACTTCGCCCGGATCTTTCGACAACTGAAAACCTGTCGACCAGAAACCGGCCTTATCACGTCCGTAAGCGGTCTGAAAAATCTTGATCCCCCGCCAGGTCAGAGGTTCATTGACCCGGATCGTCCCCTGCTTAACAACGCGACCCTTCTCGATGATGACAATATCACTTTCGATCTGCTTGATGACCGGATCACGGAACTTGATATTTTTCACCTGGAAACCCGGATTCTTCACCGCACCAAAGCGCTCATCGTCAGCAAAAACCAGATAGTCGCCAGCAAAACTCCCCTGGCGAAAAATCCCCAAAGTCAGGACCTTGTCATTGGGATTAAAGTGCTTCACCAGAACCCGTATCTGCCCATCAGCCAGTGAAATGGAGTCACCCTCCAAAAGGGTGAAGGTGCCAATTTTCCGTCCTTCTGCCGGGTCAACAAGATCGAAACGCAGGGTAATGGGATAGTAGCGCAAGGCAAAACGGTCAACACGCAGCGTAAAACCAAGAGGCTTATCCTGTTGGCTTTTCCAGTCGAAATAAACCCGATTTTCATCATGGAGATAGGTATTGATGGTCCCGACAAAACCACGTTCTCCCAGAACGGCTCCGAACATAATTGCCAACAAACTGCAATGAACCAGTGTCGACCCCCAGCGCCCGGTTCGGCCACGTCGTGCCCAGAGTCGGTTCCCGGTTACATCTCCGCGATAACCCAGGCTGGCCAGTATCGGCTGCAAAAGATCGAGAGATTTTCCTTTTAACGGGATAGCGGTCTCAGGCAGGTTTGAGAGCTGGGTTTCAAATCGCTGGCGATCACGCAGATTTCGCTGAATTGTCCGCAGGGTACAGACCAGCAGATTTAGCGACAACAGCACCAGCAACCCCCTGAACCAGGGGGTTTGATAAAAAAGTTCGTAACGACCCATTTCCGGCCGGATAATTGTCCCGGGAATCGCGACAAGAGCCATCCCCAGCAGCAACACCAGGGTCAACTTTACCGAACTGAAAAACCGCCAGAGAATCAAATCAAACCATTTTCAAATTAGAGTAACAGCCCGAAACAACACCTGTGCAAAGGGTATCAGAAGGGGCAAGGAAGATCATTAATTTAATCCGGACAAGAAATCTCATCCGCCTAAGCACTGGCCTATCTGCTGGCAATCATCTACAATGGCCAGACTCTTATCAACTTTTTATTCAGGACTCAGTTATGTCTAGATACCTGTTCGTGCTGTTTGCAAGCAGCTTTCTTCTTATCGCCTGCCAATCAGACCCGCAAAACACGACTGCCTCAGCGACCCCAAAAGACCTGCAACCTGACAATACCCTGACGTCTCCTGAAAAAAAACCACCTCAAGCCTCTCCCCCGGCACCACCTCTTGTCGAGAATTTTCAGGGTCGCCCGCAATTGTCACTCTTTCCACGAGCCGGAGCCTACAGGCCGGAAGACAAGGATGAGCGAGAACTTCAGTTC
>JAJRWH010000030.1 GCA_024276935.1 Deltaproteobacteria bacterium | reverse complement strand
CCCGCACACCAAGTTCAAGGCTGAGGCCTATATCCTGACCAAGGAAGAAGGTGGGCGTCATACCCCGTTCTTCAAAGGGTATCGTCCCCAGTTCTACTTCCGTACCACCGACGTGACCGGGATTGTTACTCTTCCCGAAGGCACCGAGATGGTAATGCCTGGCGACAACATCGCCATGACCGTAGACCTGATCACCCCGATTGCCATGGACAAAGAGCTGCGCTTCGCGATTCGCGAAGGTGGTCGGACTGTCGGCGCCGGTGTTGTCAGTGAAGTTATCGAGTAGGAAGAGGTTGCATAAATGTCTACCCAGAAGATAAGAATTCGCCTGAAAGCTTATGACCATACCCTGCTTGATCAGGCGGTGGCTGAGATTGTTGATACAACAAAACGGACCGGCTCACGTCTGGTTGGCCCGATCCCGCTGCCGACGGTCATCAACAAGTACTGCGTGCTGCGTGGTCCTCATGTTGACAAGAAGAGTCGTGAGCAATTTGAAATTCGTACCCACAAGCGTCTGCTCGACATTATGGAGCCGACACAGCAGACAGTCGATGCTCTGATGAAGCTCGATCTTTCTGCCGGGGTAGATGTCGAGATCAAGCTCTAGTATTGAGCAGATTCAGTATCAGTTAAGGGCACTTCAAATGATCAACGGACTGTTAGGAAAAAAAATCGGCATGACACAAGTCTATGCCGCTGATGGCCAGCGTATCGCGGTTACCGCGATTGAGGCGGGTCCCTGTGTTGTTTTGCAGAAAAAGACCGCAGAAACTGATGGCTACACCGCTGCGCAGGTTGGATTTCAGCAAAAGCGTGCTGACCGTGTCAGCAAGCCGGAGATGGGACACTTCAAAAAGGTGGGCAAAGGGGCTTTTGCTCATGTTCGCGAATTTCCGATCACTGACGAGAGTTGTAGCGTCGGCGACGAAATCACCTGCGAGATTTTTTCGGTTGGTGACCGTATCGATGTGACCGGTACCAGCAAGGGAAAAGGGTTTCAGGGAGTTATCAAGCGCTGGGGTTTTTCCGGCGGTCGTAATACCCACGGTTCTCAGTTCCATCGAGCCCCGGGTGCTATTGGACAGTCGGCTTGGCCATCCAAGGTGTTCAAGGGGAAAAAAATGCCTGGTCAAATGGGTAACGAACGTGTTACCACCCACAACCTGGTTGTTGTCGATGTGCGTCCTGAGCAGAATCTGATTCTGGTTCAGGGAGCTGTCCCTGGCCCCAAAAATGGAATAGTGTCGATTCGCAAGGGAATCAAGGCCTGAGAAAGGCCTCCCGGCGACAGGAGATAGGTAAATGGCAACTGTAACTGTATATGACCTTGATAAGAAGCAGGTTCGCGAACGAGAGTTGGCCGATGAGGTATTTAATACCGAGGTCAAAAGATTCCTGCTGCACGATATGGTGCGTTTTCAACTGGCTGCCCGTCGCCAGGGTACTGCTGCGGTTAAATCTCGTGGCAAGGTTGCTGGTGGCAGCAAAAAGCCTTTTCGTCAGAAAGGGACCGGTAATGCTCGTCAGGGTACGATCCGGGCACCTCACTATGTCGGTGGTGGTGTGGCCTTTGGCCCCCAGCCGCGCTCATATGCCTTCAAGTTGAATCGCAAGGTGAAGCGGTCGGCCCTGTGCAGCGCCTTGTCTGCACGTTATCAGGGTGAGAAGCTGACCGTCCTTAAGGCGCTCGAGCTGGAAGCCGTTAGCACCAAAGCTTTTGCCGAGGTTCTGAAACGTTTTGAACTTGAGGGTGCACTGGTTGTTATTGACCAGGCAGACTCCAAGGTAGAGCTTTCAGCCAGAAATCTGAAAAACGTCAAGGTTCTGCGTGCTGAGGGTGTCAATGTCTACGATATTCTCAAGTACCCCAACCTGGTGCTTACTGATGCCGCGGTGAGCCAGATCGAAGGAGCATTGGAAAAATGAAACCCTTGCACCAGATAATTCGCAAGCCGTTGATTTCTGAAAAGGCCAACTTGCTTAAAGAAGAGGCAAATGTTGTCGCTTTTGAGGTCGGTCGGGATGCGAACAAGATTGAAATCAAGTCTGCTGTCGAACAGGCTTTTGATGTCAAGGTCAAATCGGTCAAGACGATTCAGTACCGTGGCAAGACCAAACGCGTCGGTCTCAATGTTGGCCAACGTAATAATTGGAAGAAAGCCTATGTGACCCTCGAAGAGGGAAGCAATATCGATTTTTATGGCGTTTAATGCCACGCGATCAGCAGTAACGGAGTAATTACCATGGGAATCAAAAGATTTAATCCGACCTCCGCCGGTCGGCGCCATATGGCTTCTTCAACTTTTGAGGAAGTCACGACATCGACACCTGAAAAATCACTTCTGGCGCCCCTGAAGAAGTCTGGTGGTCGAAACAACAATGGTCGGATTACCAAGCGACACACGGGTGGTGGCCACAAGCGCAAGTATCGGATTATCGATTTTCGGCGTGATAAAAAAGACGTACCGGCGAAGGTTGCGACAATTGAGTATGACCCCAACCGTTCGGCCCGGATCGCGCTGTTGCATTATGCCGATGGTGAGAAACGCTATATTCTGGCCCCCAATGGTCTCAGTGTTGGTGATCAGGTTGTTGCCAGTGATAATGCAGATATCAAGCCGGGCAATGCTCTGAGCATCCGTTCGATTCCTTTGGGAACCTGGGTCCATAATATTGAGCTCAAAGTTGGACGCGGTGGTCAGTTGGCACGCAGTGCAGGTGCCTATGCAATGATCGCGGCCAAAGAAGGACGTTACGCGCAGTTGCGGTTACCTTCTGGCGAGGTTCGTCTGGTTTTGCAGGAGTGCCTGGCGACTGTAGGACAGGTTGGAAATCTCGATTTTGAGAAAATCAAGTTGGGCAAAGCTGGTCGCTCACGTTGGTTGGGCAAGCGTCCCCAGTCTCGCGGGGTTGCAATGAACCCGGTCGATCACCCACATGGTGGTGGTGAAGGTAAGAGCTCGGGTGGTCGTCATCCGGTGACTCCCTGGGGTGTGCCGACCAAGGGTTACAAGACCCGGACTAACAAACGGACTGATAAGTTCATCGTTCGTCGTCGCAATAAGAAGTAATACTTTTAGATAGATGCCCTTAGGAGTAGATCGTGGCTAGATCAATTAAAAAAGGACCTTTTGTAGACGAGAGTCTGCTGCGCAAGGTCGATCTTGAAGGTGAAGGAAACCGGAACAAGGTTGTAAAAACCTGGTCACGTCGTTCGACCATCATTCCGGAATTTGTCGGTTACACCTTTGCCGTGCATAACGGCAAAAAGTTTGTACCGGTGTTCGTTTCCGAGAACATGGTCGGACACAAGCTCGGTGAATTTGCCCCGACTCGGACTTACTACGGCCACGGTGCCGACAGAAAAGGCAAGGCTCGCAAGTAAGAGCGTGCCAGCGTAACAGGAGTTCCGCATGGAATCTGTAGCTAAACTGAGAAATGTTCGTCTTTCTCCGCGAAAGGCGCGACTTGTAGTCGATTTGGTGCGCGGTAAGGGAATTCAGGAGGCTTTTAATACCCTCCGGTTTTCACCGCAAAAAACTGCACCGATTCTTTCTAAACTGTTGAAATCCGCTGTTGCTAACGCAGAGCAAAAAGGTGTCTCCGATGTTGATCAGCTGTTCGTCAAGGCTATCAATGTTGATCAGGGACCGGTTCTCAAGCGTTTCATCCCGCGAGCTCAAGGGCGCGCCAGCAGAATTCGCAAGCCGACCAGCCACATTACTGTGGTCCTGGCCGTTAAGTAAGACGTCAAGGAGGTGACCCGTTGGGCCAGAAAGTACATCCGATAGGATTTCGTCTCGGGATTAACCGGACCT
>JAJRWH010000029.1 GCA_024276935.1 Deltaproteobacteria bacterium | reverse complement strand
TTTCTTCTAGAGGCCGCGCCTTCAAAGCTTTCTAAAATCGATCCGCTTTGAAGGCGCGGCCACACAGCGTGGCCGTTGTGTCAACGCATTTTTTACAACTTCGACAAATTTTCAAAGATCACGAAACTCTAAACTTCAGTTCACTTTTTGCCATGCTTTTAACTGGAACTTTATTCAGCTCCTGTTATAATGTTGCTTAATTGGAAAACGTCAATCGAAAGGGATTTAGATGGCCACAGATTTTCGAACCGTTGTGAGTTCAATCGGTGATTTGCCACCGATGCCAGCTGTTGCAACCAAGGTCCTGGAGCTTCTGCAAAGTCCGGAAACAAATTTTGCCCAGCTGGGTGCGGCGATTTCTGCTGATCCCGCGGTTTCGGCTCGTTTACTTAAAGTTGCCAACTCGGCCTTCTTCAGCCTGAAACGTCAGGTAAAAACCCTCGATCATGCCATTGCCATTGTTGGTGAACGAACCTTGCGTTCACTGGTGTTGGCGGCCAGCCTTGAGGGAATGAATAAATCGTACGGATTACTCGAAAAGCTGCTCTGGGAAGATTCTATCGGTTGTGCTGTGGGTTGCCGTTTGCTGGCCCGGCGTTTCAGTTCTGCCGACCCTGAAGAGGCTTTTCTGGCCGGTTTGTTTCGCCATCTCGGCAAAATCATCATGAATTACAGCGATCCGGAAGCCTATCGATCTCTGGCTTCCGCCGTCTATGCCGGTGAGGGCTCTTTCAACGATATCGAAGGACGTTTTTTCCCCTATGCGCATGCTGTTGTCGGTGCGGCAGTTCTTGATAAATGGAATTTTTCCGACGATCTGATTCAGTGCACTCTTCATCACGAAGATCTGCACATCTCACAGGAAGACAATGAGGTTCAGTACCGTCTGGCTGCAACGGTCAACCTGTCGGACCGTATTTGCGCCCGTCTGGGTATCGGGGCGCGTGAACCGGATGAGTCGATCGAAGTGGCCAATTGTAAAGGCGCAGAAGCCCTGGTGCTCGACAAGGGACAGGTTGAGTCGGCGACCGAAGAGGTTGAGGCGATCTTTACCGAGAATCGCGACAATTTTTTGTCCTGACAGAAATGGACAATCAGAGCAGGTTTCACAAAAGAGGTGCTTTGCACCTCTTTTTTTGTGCACATTATTCAGGTATGTTAGCAGCCTGATTGTTTGATTCGGACAGGACGGAGTTGATCTTTGGCCAAGGAACGTTTGGATAAAATGCTGGTAGACCGGGGGCTGGTTCCTTCACGCGAACGCGCCCGCTCTCTGATTCTGGCCGGGCAGGTTGTGGTGGATGATCACCGGGTCGACAAGGCAGGTACCCGCGTTGCTGAGGATGCCACGATTCGTCTCAAGGGGGCAGATATTCCCTATGTTTCGCGTGGCGTACTTAAACTTGAAAAGGGTCTGGATTGCTTTGCGCTTGATCTGCACGAGCGTATTGCCATCGATGTGGGGGCCAGTACCGGTGGTTTTACCGACTGTCTGCTGCAGCGAGGGGTTGCCAAGGTCTACGCGGTCGATGTTGGCTATGGTCAGCTGGCCTGGAAGTTGCGTGAAGATTCACGGGTTATCAACCTGGAGCGGTGTAATATCCGCGAGTTGACACCAGATCAACTGGACGAAGTCCCTTCGCTGGCTGTGATTGATGCCAGTTTTATTTCTTTGGCCAAGGTGCTGCCGCCAACCCTTGAGCTGCTGAGTGCTGAGGCCTGGATCATCGCCTTGATCAAACCTCAATTTGAAGTCGGACGGGGAAAGGTTGGCAAGGGGGGCGTTGTCCGTGACGAAAAATTACAGCAGCAGGTTGTCGAAGAGATCCGGCAGTTGGCGATCCGGCTTCGTTGCCGCGTGATCGGGGTTGAAGAATCACCGATTCTTGGTCCCAAGGGCAACCGTGAATTTTTGATCTGCCTGCAGAAGGGTTTTTAGCAGTCTGTCGGACTTTCCGGACCGAAGCGAAAATTTGACTGTTTGAGGTCATATTTTCGCTTATTTGAGAGTCATAGCCATAGACTATTGGTCGAAAAGGAGCTGAAATATGGGCCAAACAGACGAATTTGCAGCCGGTGCATGGAAAGACCGACAGGCTGCTGGAATGTATAAGGCTTACTTTATTGGTGCCGGTCCCGGCAACCCCGACCTTTTGACCCTGCAAGGGGCTGAGAGGCTTAAGCAGTCGGCGCTGGTTTTCGCTCCTGAACCCTTCGAAACAACTTTTGCCACGATGCTGGCAGGCAAAGAGGTTTTAATCCCTTTCGATTTTGATTTTGCTGATCTGGTGCAGTGCATTGAAGACCGGCTCAAAAGTGCCCCGGTGGCCTTTTTGATTCCAGGCGATCTGACCTTTTATTCCCCGTTTCAGGCGTTGATCAACCATCTGGGTGAGGCTGCCGAGGTTATTCCCGGAGTAGGGATCGCCAATGCCGCGTCGGCCCGTTTGAAACGGACCCTCGATTTGCCGGGCGTTCGCAACCGCGCGATTATTGTTTCACCTCGAACCCTGGGAAATGAACAGGGCATGCCGGGGCTTGAAGATCTGGCCGGAAAAGGCGCCTCTTTGCTGATCTATATGAATAATCTTCCCCTGGATGAACTCTGTCACCAATTACGGGTCGGTTATCAGGCGGATGTTCCGATTATGCTGGTGCATCGCCTCGGTCTGCCGGGGGAAGAGATTGTCAGGGGCACCCTGGATACGATTGTTCAGACAACCGCAGGGCGCGATTATTTCAACCTTGAAGATCCAACCGGAAAACCGGCCCTGACCCTGGTCATTGTCGGCGAAACCCTCAGCTCAGAAGTCGATGGCAGCTGGTGGGATTACCGCCGCGAGCATATCTGGAAAAAACGCCCGAAGGAAAATGGATGAGAATCATTTCTCCCGTTGACCATGTGGCAGAAGCCGGTCAACTCCTCACAGCAGGTGCCGATGAACTTTACGGTGGCTACGTGCCCGCGCAGTGGCACAAGCGTTTTGGTCGTCTGGCATCGATCAACCAGCGGACCTTTGACGGGGCGCAGATTGACAGCTACGAGGGCCTTTGTCGCGTTGTTGAGGCCTGCCGGGATGCCGGGGGCGAATTTGCCCTGACCCTGAACACGCCCTTTTATAATGATGCGCAGATTTCACTGCTGATCGACTACGTTGGTGAAGCTGTTGCCGCCGGGGTGACCAGTGTTATTCTGGCCGATCTTGCGCTGTTGCGTGAACTCAAAAAGCACTTTCCGCACTTGTTGTTCCATGCCAGTACCCTGGCTCATCTGGCCAATTCAGCGGCGATTCGTTTTTACCAGCAACAGGGAATCGGGCGGGTGATCCTGCCCCGTCATCTCACCCTGGCTGAAATGACCGAGATTCGCCAGCAGGTTGCCGATCTGCCCTGTGATGCTTTTTTGCTGGTGGGAAAATGTCCCAACACCGAAGGACTTTGTTCTTTTCACCACAGCAGCCCTGATAAAATCTGGCCCTGTGAAATCCCCTACCAGATCGAGCCGCTCAAGGTCCCTCCTTCGCCTCAGGTGCAGCAGGCGATGGCACGTCAGGCGAGCTGGGCCGATTCAAATCGCCGCCATGGGTGCGGTCTTTGTGCTATCCCTCATTTGCTCAAAGCCGGGTTCGATGGCCTTAAACTGGTTGGGCGCGGGGCACCGACCGCCCGCAAACTGATCAATATCTCAACGACTGTCGCGTTTTTGCGCCTGGCTCGCCAGATGGACGATTTTTCACATTATCGAAAAGCAGCAATCGCTTCACATCGACGTATTTTCGGGGTATCCTGCAATGAAAATGTCTGCTACTACCCCGAACTTTTTGAAGATAACTGATATTTCAATCTCAGTGGTCCGGGGTGCTTCATTCTTTTCACAAAGGAGCCTGTGATGGCAACAGACTGTCTGTTCTGCAAGATTGCCAGTGGAGAAATCCCCGCAACCCTGGTTTATGAAGATGAGCAGGTTGTGGCTTTTCACGATATCGAGCCTCAGGCACCGCAGCATCTGCTGATTATTCCGCGCAGGCATATTCGCACAACCCTCGATTTAACTGCGCAGGATGAATCTCTGGTGGGGCACATTTACCGGGTCGCCGCAAAGCTGGCCCGGCAGTTCGGGATTGCCGACGATGGATTTCGGCTGGTCAACAACTGCAATGAAGCCGGTGGGCAGGTTGTCTGGCATCTGCACTTTCATCTGCTGGGCGGACGCCGCATGACCTGGCCTCCGGGATAGGGTATCATACAGGGAAGAAGACTGTTTCGGCAGGGCAGGTTCGTTACGTTTAACCATCAATCTCAAGTGTAATCTCATGACCGTCTACAACGAAAAAACCGTCCAACGGATGACAACAGATATTCTGGAGCTGCTGGCAACGCACTACGGTGGTGGAATGTCCGAAGAGCTTTTCGAGGAGGGGCTCGATTCTGTCCAGCGTGCTCTGAACGATGCCCGTAAGTGGCATGAAGGGCAGGTACGGAAATCGGGAGAACCTTACCTGTTCCATCCCCTGCGCGTTTCGCATCTGGCCGCCCGGCACTGGATGGATTTTCCCTCGGTCATTGCCGCTCTTCTGCATGACGTGGTTGAAGATACCCCGGTCAGTATTGAAGATGTCCGGGCCGATTATGGTGAAGAGGTTGCCCTGCTGGTCGATGGCCTGACCAAGGTTGAATCGACGGAGCTCAGCCGCGAAGCCACCAAGATGGAAACCTATCGCAAACAGGTCCTGGCCGCGATAGAAGATGTCCGGGTGCTCTGCCTTAAATTTTGGGACCGGATTGACAATCTGTACACCATCGATGCGCTGCCTGCCCACAAGCAGAAACGGATCGCCGAAGAAACCCGCGAAATATACGTGCCGTTGGCCAACCATCTGGGGATGGGTTACGTTGCTTCGACACTCGATTCACTCTCGTTGCATCTGCTCTATCCCCGGCGGGGTAAAAGCTACGACCAGCGTCTGGCCCAAGTGCGGGAAGAAACCGCAAATTTTCTCCGGCGGCAAAGAGCCCGGATCAGCAATGCCTGCGAGCATGAAAAGCTGGGGGTTTTGCTCAAGGATCGCTGGCGCCCTTTCTCGATTTCAGCAACCCAGCAGGCCCGGCGTGGTTTTGCCACCCTCTACACCCTTGAAGTTCAGGTTGACCGGATTATGGATGCCTATCTGTTCATCGGTATTCTGCATAGCATTTACCCGCCCATCCCCGGGAAGTTGCGTGATCACCTGGTTGTCCCCTCACATCATGGCTATCAGGCCTTGAAAACGACTGTGCAGGCGGGTGAAAAGCGGATGCGGGTCGAGGTGACCACACGCAAGCTGGCCCGGTTCAATGAGTCGGGCGTTCTGGCACCCGGCTTCGAGTTCAGACGCGAAAACTTCAGTGTGCTGATGAAATCGTTGACAGAAGGGGAATCGGCCTTCGATACCCGCTCGTTGATGCTGGCCTCGAAAACGATTCAGATCTACACCCCGCGCGGTGAAAGCCGGGTGCTGCCAGAAGGCAGCAGTGCTCTTGATTTTGCCTTTGCCATTCACGAATCACTCGGTATTCATGCCTATCGTGCCCGCATCAATGGCCGAACGCGTCTTTTGAAAACCCGTCTGCTTGATGGCGATCAGATCGAAATCCAGACCTCCGCAGAAGCCGAAGTGTTACCCAAATGGCTCGAATGGGCCGTGACCCCCAAGGCGCGCAATACCATCAGGCGTTACCTGAGGAAAAAGGTCAAATCCACCTGAAAATAAAGGGATATATATTGCTGAGAATACTTTCGGGTCTGATTTTTCTGTTGCTCTGTGCAACCACAGTTCAGGCCGATGTCACCGTTTTTATCTATCACCGTTTCGGTGAAACCCGTTATCCCTCAACCAATATCGCTGTCGATATTTTTGCCCAACAGCTGGCCTATCTGCACCGGGAAGGCTATCAGGTCCTGCCCCTGTCCCGGATTGCTGAAATGGTCAGAAACAAAACAGAAATTCCTGATAAAACCGTTGGGCTTTGTATAGACGATGCCTTTACCTCTTTTGCTGCCGAGGCTGTGCCCCTGCTGGAAAAATATCAGTTTCCGGCCACCCTGTTTGTCAATACCGATGCTGTCGGCAGGGCCGGGTATCTTGACTGGTCACAACTGAAGAGTCTGCTGACAAAAGGGATAGAAATTGGCAACCACACCGCCAGCCATGCCTATATTGTTGAAATGAAAGCGGGTGAAACCCCTCAGCAATGGCAGCAACGGATCAACGCTGATATCGAACGTTCGAAAAAGGCCCTCAAAGGCCAGCTGGGGATCGAACCCGAAATCTTTGCCTATACCTATGGTGAGTATTCACCGGCGGTGATCGAACTGATTAAACAGGCCGGGTTTAAAGCCGCGTTCGCGCAGCAGTCGGGGGTCATTTATCAGGGGTCGGATCTTTGGGCTTTGCCCCGTTTTCCGATGGGAGGGCCCTACGCCACGATGAAGGGTTTTGTTTCCAAGTTGCGGATGACAGCGATGGATGTTCTTGATCCAGTCCCGGAGGACCCGGTCATTCGTTCCGAGAATCCGCCTCGCTTGCGTCTGACATTTGCTGATCCGCGATTGGCTCAGGGGCAGATCAATTGCTTTGCTCAAGGGGGAAACCATTGCCGTGTTGAATCTGTTGCCGGTAAAAAAAATCAGGTTCTGGTGGTCGCAGAAAAACCGCTGACAGGACGGCGCAACAAGTACACTCTGACTGCCCTGGGTTCAGACGGACGCTGGAAGTGGTACAGCCATCTCTGGATTCATGCCAAACGTCCGGTGCCTGAACAGACAGCTCAGCCCTGACGCAGACTGGCGCGAGAAAAACGTTGCAGATTGTTTTGACGAATCAGATTTTGCAGGGCCAGCACATAGGCTTCGCGGCGGGTTGAATATTTCAGCAGTCCTTCAGCCAGGTTCAGGCCATCCGGTGTTTCACCACGCTGACGGGCCTCGGCACGCAGTTGGCGAAAATCAGCATAGGCTGCATGAGTATTCAGATTACGCAAATAGGAACGGATCGAGTCGTACAGCGTGTCGAAACGCCGTACTTCGTAGGTGGCTCCTTCGGGGCGACCTTCGGGGATAATCCCTGTTCCCGGGGTGAAGGTCCATTCGCCGAACAGATTGTTTCCCAGGCGTGAAAATCGTGACGTTCCCCAGGCTGACTCGTTGGCGGCCTGAGCCAGGGCCAACTCAGGTGGAACCTGATCAATACGCCGTCGCAGTTCAGCAAGGGTTTCAGGTGCAACAGGATCACCGGTGACAGCGTAGCGATGTTGCAGGGTTGTCAGCAGGTGCAGCTGGTCCGGTTGCAACGTCTGGTTATGGGCAATCCGGTCGCTTAGCTCCAGCAGGCTTTTCCGCTCAAGCGCAATCTCCTTGTTGGCCAGCAGCACCATCGGTAACAGGGTCTGGACAAACAGGTTTTTGCGGCGGGTCGCAGGCCTGATCTTTGCCATCTCAGCAGGCAAAGATTCAAAAATCAGCGGTGGAACACCCAGATGAAGCTGGTCAATATCGTAGCGGTGCCGGTAAAAGGCCTCTTCCAGATCGTTGACACTCGATGTTTCGACAACCCGTACCGGCGTTCCGTCATAGGTCGGGGCAATACTTTCGGTACAACTGGCCAGCAGCAGTGCCGTGGCACTGATCAGCAGGAGCAGTTGCCCTGATTTGCGTGATAAATTAGCCATGGATCTCTTCAGTTCTATTAGTTTGTACTTATCTTTTGCTCTGGCGACGGGATTATATATATCCCCTTAATGGCCTGTGTCAACTCTTTAAACGACGAAAAAACAGATATTTAACGATCATTACCGATAAGTAGTTGATATCCAGTGTCCCGTTTGGTTAGTTTTGTCAATTAATTCTGAGACATTTTAGCTGTGGACAAGGCACTTCGACGCAGGCCTAACCTGAGTTAAGCCGAGGAGAAGAAACGCAGACCGCAGTTAAAAGGGCCTGAATTAGAAGGCAGAACTAACCGCACGGGACACTAGAAAACTCTGAAAAAGGAGCTGAAATGAAATCCTATCGTAAAGAGCTCTGGTTCGACATTCCGACACGGCGTGAATTTCGCAATATTACCCCCGATGTCGTGGCCTGTTTACAGGAAAGTGGCATTCGCGAAGGCCTGGTGCTGGTCAACGCCATGCACATTACCGCTTCAGTTTTTATCAATGACGATGAATCCGGCCTGCATCATGATTTTGAACGCTGGCTCGAAAATCTCGCTCCCCATGAACCTCTCTCTGCCTACCACCACAATCGCACCGGAGAAGACAATGGCGATGCCCATATCAAACGCACCCTCATGGGACGCGAAGTTGTGGTTGCTGTCACTGGGGGGCAACTTGATTTTGGTCCCTGGGAGCAGATTTTCTATGGAGAATTTGACGGACGCCGCCGCAAACGGGTCCTGGTTAAAATTATTGGTGAATGATGAGCTGGGGGGGACGTTCCACCCCCGGCAGCAGGTTTTTTTCTGATGATGTAGAATAAAGGACAGGACAGGCAATGAGTGAAACGGTTAAAACCGCAAGTTTTGAATATCTGATCAGTCTCGCCAAAGAGAATCCCGAAGGTGGCTATACGTTTGTTCTCGACGGCGAAAGCTACCAGATAGAAGACGTTCTCGAGATCTCGGCGATTGCCAGCAAGAAGGGTTATATTGTTATTTATTGACAAGGGCGTTGGGCGATGGGCGATGGGGAAGGAGCGAGGTGTGAGGTGTGAGGTGTGAGGTGTGAGGCTCTTGGTTTTCCCAGCGCCTAGCGCCTGCCCCATTCTTTTAAAACGGAGTTAACCCATGTCAGAAAACGTTTGTTATACCTTCGAAGCCGCGATAGACAAGGCAATCAGTATGGAAGAGCAGGGGTTTCGCAGTTACCTGAATGCCATCGCGATTGTTAAGAACAAGCACGCGCGTCAGTTGTTACGCGATGCGGCTCTGGATGAAATGCGTCATAAACAGGAACTTGAAAAAGCTCTGCTCGATGGCACCATGGAAGGGAATATCGGCACCCGAACCCAGGTGCCAACCATGAATCTGGATTATATGCTGGATCAGCAGCAACTCGACCCCGAAGCCGATGTGCGTCAGGCCCTCGCTTATGCCATCCATCTTGAAAAAGATGCGATCGATTTCTATCAAAAGATGATCACCGGCTGCGCAGGCGCACCGATGGTGCCAGTTTTTCAGCAGCTCCTCAATGATGAAACCCGCCATCTGCGCCAACTGGAAGACCTTTACGAAGAACATTTTTTGACGGAGAATTGAAGGAAAGAGAAGGGCGTTGAGCGATAGGCGCAAGGCGTTGGGGAAGGACAAAGGAAAGAAGCGAGAACAGGCAAGGGTAGGTTTGTTCGACGTTCGATGTTCGAGGTTGGGCATGGGTGTTGGGTTTCAGGCTTTTGCCCTTCCCAAAGCCAAACGCCTAATGCCCAGAGCCCTTGTCGTTGCTCGTTCGAGCCTCTCGCTTCTCCTCAGCGCCCAGAGCCAAACGCCTAGCGCCCATCGCCCTTGTCGTTTCTGGTAGCTATTCAGGACAAGGACTGATATCAAGAAGGTTGCTCAGGGGGCTGTCGGGATAAGGAGTTTGTAAGATGAGTTCAGCGATAGAATTGAGTGACCTCACGATTGTGGAAAAAATCAGTGTTATGGAAAACCTGTGGGAAGATCTGTGTAAAAATGCCAATGATTCCCTTTCCCCGGCATGGCATGAGGACCTGCTTGCCCAGCGAGAAGAGGCTCTTGCTGCTGGAGACTCAGGTTTTACCGACTGGAATACCGCAAAAAAGAAGATTCTTGAATCGTTATGAAGAGCATCCAGATACTTGATGCGGCCTCGCATCCCGTCTTTGTCTGTTCACACTTCCAGTCACTGGCTCTGTTCTTCTCAGTGAAACTCAGCGTGTATCAGCGGCAGAAAAAAAGGTGTTAAAGACTTGTTGGCCGCAGATGAACGCTGATGAACGCAGATAAGGTCAAAGGCATAAATCTTTTATTCGTGTTCGAATCAAGATCAAGACCTTGCCTTTGCTTGCGATTGATCAGCGAAGATCCAGCCGTTATCCGCAGTTTCAGCGTTTAAGGTTTTGCGGTGTTCGTTGTTCGATGTTTAGCTCTTTCCTGCCTCCCATTTCGTTCTTTGTCTTTGCCCACTTCCCGCCTCCCACCTCGTTCTTTTTGGTAAAAGTTTGAATATGGTATAGAATACAGTCTAAATTCAGACCGGGAGGTTTTATGAAACAGTTATCGATAGCAGAGGGTGTCGTCCCCTTGGGTGATTTCAAGACCCACGCTGCACGTTATTTGAAAGACCTGGACAGTCCCATAGTGATTACTCAGAATGGCCGCCCGGCGGGTGTATTGCTCTCTCCCGCTGATTATGATCAGTTAACCGCACGCCAGTTGTTTCTTGAGTCGCTCGCTGCGGGTCTGGCAGATGCCGAAGAGGGTCGGTTGCTGGATGGACAGGAGCTGCAGGCAGCATTACAGATGGCTCGTGAGAGACGCGGCAGGTGATAAAAATTCTCTGGACCAGGCACGCGACAAACTGTCTGGTTGAAATAGAGGACTATATTGCTCGTGATGATCCTGTTGCCGCACACCGTTGGTCAGAAAAGCTGGTTCAGCGCACCGCTGTTCTTGCTGAACATCCGTATGCGGGCAGGAAATTACCTGAGATACCACAAGATAAGCTTCGGGAGTTAATCGAAGGAAACTATCGGATCGTCTACCGGATTCTTGGTGAAGCCGTTGAAATATTGACTGTATTTGAACGACACCGGCAGTTTCCTCAGGATGATGTTTTATGAAATAGGGGCGGGAAGTGAGAAGCGGGAACGATCAGGGGCAGGAAGCGAGAACGGGCAAAGGGAAAGGCGTTGGGCGCTGGGCGTTAGGTTTCATGCCTTTCCCATCAATGACTGAATAGGACGCTGAAAGAGCATGATTTAGGATCAATGGCAAAGTTTGCCTCAGTGTAACCCAGTGTTCCCAGTGGTGAAAAAAGATCTTAGGGTCAAGGGCTTTGCACCACAGAGGGCACAGAGAGACACAGAGGTTAAGGTCAAAAACTTTGTTGTTGGTTAAGATCTTTTCGTTTTTCTCAGTGTAACCCAGTGTTCTCAGTGGTGAAGAAAGATCTTAGGGCCAAGGGCGGATTGTTCGAGGTTTTGCTCTTTCCCGCCTCCCGCCTCGTTCTTTGCCTTTGTCTTTGTCTTTGTCCGTTCCCGCCTCCCAC